>JANONW010000194.1:0-20039 GCA_031421065.1 Prolixibacteraceae bacterium | reverse complement strand
CACCTGTATATGATTATGATATTCTAAAATTAGATGATGCCAAAATGGCTTTGGCATGGCCAGAGCCTGGAGCTGGTTCCTGGGGAGCGGCCTGGTTCTGGATGTTTAAGGCTAAATAATCAAAAGCTTTTAAAATCATTGAATTATAGAGAGTGCGGGCTTATTGTCCGTCCTCTTATTTGATAAATAGTCTCCTTTTTTGGTTTACTTTGCTTCAGGCGTATCACTTGTTCAAATATATTAATGTTCAATTATGCTTCGATATTTAGTTTTTCTTTTGATCCTTACTGGTTGCCAATCCGGTCGTAATTTTGTAATTATGGGTCATCTGCCTGATGTAACAACAGATGGTGAGTGGATTTATCTGGTACCACTCGAAAATGCTTCAAAGGAAAGGGTGGACTCTGTAATGATTGCGAATGGAGTATTTCAGTTCAAAGGATCCGCTGAGGTGCCTGAGATATACATAATAAGAACAAAACCTGTATTGAGGTTAACTCTTCAGGAACTTCTTGTGGTGAAAGAGCCTGGTAAATTGATTGTTGAAATTAGCAGGAGCAGTTCGGCTAGTGGTACTGCGCTCAACGACTCACTTCAACACTGGAAAGAAAAAAAAATGATGACTGAATATCTTTATGAAGATCTGAGGCAGAAGTCTAAAATAGCCGACATCGCAGAACAAGCGGTGATAAAACAGAAGTCTGACTCACTAAATGCCCTGATTGTTGATTTTCATTTTAACTTTGTTCGTAACAATAAGGATAACGTAGTAGGTAAATTTGTTGAAAAAACAATGGGGGCTCGTTCTCTCCTGAACAAAAAAAGAGTTTAAATCTTAAATGATTATTAATCGCACCTTTTGAATGACTGCTTACGAAAAAAAACGATTTGGAATTGTGGCTTTGGGGCTTACGTTTTTAAGTTTTCTTTTTTTTCAGCTCTTTTATGCTTACCATCTGTTTTTTAAAGAGCAGATACAGTTGTTTCTTTATACTTCAGATTATTTCCTCGCTTATTTTAATAAACCTGCATGGCTGGCCAGTTATACAGGCGATTATCTTACCCAATTCTTCTATCTCCGCGGTGGTGGGGCAGTGGTGCTCTCTCTCCTGTTTTGCCTCGAATGGCTCCGCGGCTCTTTTGTAATCAAACGAATATCTGCCACAAAAAAGGCAACTATCTGGGGTTTATTCCCGGTCGGGATCGATTGGATACTTCATTGCGATTTGTTACACCGCGTATCCGTTTCTGTTGGTTTTATTGCGGTACTGATTCTGTTCCTGATTTATGTAACGATTTCGAACCGATGGCTTTCCATAGCAGCAGGCCTGATAATGGCTTTTATTGGCTATTGGCTGGTTGGCAGTTCGTTTCTTGTTTTTCCGTTTTTGATAGTGGCTTATGAATGGGAAAAGGGAAAGTTCAGTTTGCTTAAATGGTTATTGATTGGTGGAGTGGCATTTTCTATTCCATTAGTGCTGAGGCATTTTTACTTACTCACCATCAACCAGGCCTATATTTACCCTGCAATAAATTTGCAAAGCATGCTTTTGCCGGCCTCTTTGATTTTCACGCTTATGGGCGCTTTCTTCCTAAAACGGTTCGAAGTCATATATCCAGGAATTATCGATGCCATTCTCTTTTTTACTTTCATCATATTGATGTATTTTGGAATAAGGGCAAATGCCAATTTCAATCTCGAAAAGATTCTGTCGCTTGACAGCGAATTCTATTTTGGGAATACCGACAGGGTCATTGAGCTTTCGCAAAAGTATAATTTGAAGTCCCGGAATGCCACCTATTTCACCAATATGGCCCTGGCTAAAAAAGGGGTGTTGCCCGAATATCTTCTGGACTTTTACCAACCAGGTTCGTATGGATTGATTTTGCCTGTGATGCCCGACGAAAACTGGCAATCTATTTTCATGAGCAATGAAGTTTTTTTTCTGATGGGAGACATGAACCTTGCCCAACATTCTGCTATGCTTGGAAATACATTTTCGCCTTATCAGCGAAGTTCTCGAATGATCAAACGTCTGGCCGAAATTAACCTGATTAACGGAGACACCGCTGCTTCCGGTAAATATTTGCGAATTCTAAGCAAAACCATGTTTCATAAAAAATGGGCAAAAAGTCGGCAGCTCATGAATCATGCTGCTGTCCCGACCAAATGGCTTTCCGAAAAGCGGAAACAGATTCCGCATTCCGACACCTTGCGAAAATCGAACGACCAGCTGGCTTCGCTCCGATTTCTGGTTCAGCAAAATCCACAAAACACAATCGCGCTCGATTATTTGCTGTGCCATTACCTGCTGGACAAGGATTTGAAATCTTTCAAAATAGCGTACGATCAATATGCCCGACAGATCGACAGGCCAGTTCCCAAAGTTTATGGCGAAACCCTGTTAATACAATTGTTCGCCTCAAAGGCTTCCGGAGAAGAAGCTGCTGGCTATTCCATCAATCCCCAAAAGATGAAGGACTTTATTGCCTATACCAAACTCTACGAACAAACAAATGGGGACATGAACGCCCTGAAAGAACAGTTTGGTCAATCGTACTGGTTCTATTATCATTTTGCAACCATACAAAAGCAATGAGAAATACAATCTTTTTCATAATATCAGGTTTAATCCTGATGGCGTGCAGCGGTCCGGCTGACGTCAGGATAAGTCATGAACTTCCGGCCATTTATCCCGATTACATCGACGTGTCTATTCCGGTGAATGTGGCGCCCCTGAATTTCGTGATGCGCGATTCGACCGACAAAATGATCGTCTCCATCGAAGGCAGCAACAGTTCAATAATTGTCAGGGGAAATGGAAAAATTTCGATTCCGGTAAAAAAATGGAAAACACTTCTTGCTTCGGAATCGGGACAAAGTCTGAGCATCAGGGTGACTGCCCGGAAAAACGGAAAATGGATTCAGTATAACTCATTTAAATGGCATGTAAAAAGCGATTCGATAAGCCCTTACCTCAGCTACCGCCTGATTGAACCGGGATATGAAGTCTGGAACAAACTGCAGATTGTGGAGCGGAATATTGAATCGTTTGATGAGCGGGTGATTGCCGACAATAATTTAACCGATGGAACTTGTATGAACTGTCACATTTATGGCAACCAAAGTGCTTCGCTTTCCATGTTTCATTTGCGGGGGAAGAACGGTGGTACAATTCTGAACAAGGATGGAAAACTGAGAAAGATAAACACAAAAGGAAACGGAATGATTTCGAATGCTGTTTATGGCAATTTCCATCCGGGTGGCCGGTACGCTGTTTTCTCCACGAACATCATCATTCCTGAACTTCATGCCCTCAAAAGCGAACGCCTGGAAGTTTACGATACCGCTTCTGATTTAATCGTTCTGGACTTCGATACCAATGTAACAAGCACACAGCCGTTCATTTCCGACTCCACTGCATTTGAGTCTTTTCCGGTTTTTTCAGCCGATGGAAAGTGGATTTATTACTGTGTTGCACCGGCTGTTCCTTTGCCCGACAGCATCAAGTCTCTGAAATACAGCATTTCAAGGGTAAGTTTCGATGCAGCAAATGGCACAATCGGCTTAAAGGCAGATACAATTTGGGACGCAAAAAAAATGAATGGATCGGTTTGTCATCTGAAAACTTCGCCCGATGGCAAGTTTCTGCTTTATACCGTTGCCGATTATGGCACATTCCCGATCTGGCACCGCGAAGCAGATTTGCAAATGATGAACCTCGAAACGGGCGAAATTGACAGTTTGAAAATCGTTAACGGACCAAATTCCGATTCCTATCACAGTTGGTCGTCAAACAGCCGCTGGTTTGTTTTTGCCAGTAAACGCGATGATGGAATCTACGGCAAACCCTATTTTTGTTACATTGATTCAACGGGAAAAGCTCACAAACCGTTTGTTTTGCCGCAGCGCGATCCATCGAAATACGACAATCTGCTTAAATCGTTTAACATTCCTGAATTGTCTGACGGTCCGACACCATTTGATGCCAGGGATATCGAACGAGTGTTTTGGAATCAGGAGACAGAACCGATGAAGTAAATAGAATATGCAGTTAATTTTCAATACTTTCGCCAATTATAAAACAATAAAAAATCTAAATTTTTATTGAAGGTTACAACTAAAATGATAACATTTTTTACATGAAGATATTTTCGATCGACAAGCTGTTTCCCCTGGCATTTGGAGCAATTGTATTTTTGTTTTTTGCTTTCTTTTACCCATTCCATTTGAACTATCAGGAACAGTATCAAATGTTCTTATTTACATCTGACCACTTCTTTCAGTTTATGAAGAAACCGGGTGGTTTTAGCGATTACGCAGGGAATTTCTTCACTCAGTTTTTCTTTTATTCCTGGTTGGGGGCAATTATCATCGCGCTAATGCTAACGCTCCTGCAACAGGCGGTTTGGACCGTTTCGCGCCAATTGGGGGCGAAACCTTTGTTCGTACCGCTCACGTTTATCCCATCGTTGCTCTATTGGGGATTACTTTGCGACGAGAATTACCTGCTTGGGGGGCGTTGCAGCCATCCTGCTCGTGGCTTTCTGGATTCGTGCCTATACCCTGTTCAATTCCATTCCGCTTCGGATTTCATTTTTACTGATTTCAATTCCGGTGCTGTATTGGCTTGCCGGAGGTGCTTTTTTGCTGCTTCCGCTGTTTGCAATTTCAAGAGAATTAACCACTCGGGAAATGAAAAAAAATCAACTGGCTTTGCTGGCTTTTGCCTGTATTCTGCTCTCCCTGGCTTTTCCGATTCTAAGCAAAACATATTTCCTTCAATATCCGATGCAACAGGTTTGGGTCGGAGCCAATTATTACCGCTTCCCCGTAAATATTCCGCTGGCTGTGGGAGTAATCGGATTCCTGATTGTTTTCATTCCCTTTCTGATTCGTTTTCTGTCTGTCAAGTTTCAGCCAAACAAAACCACATTCATTCTCAGTATTCAACTATTTGTGCTGATTGGCGGAGGATCCGTATTTATTAGCCGGTCGGCCGATATGGAAAAGGAAGAAGTGATGGCATACGATTTTAATATACGGATGCGAAAATGGGATCGGGTCATTGAGCTTGCCGACCAGAAATCACCTTCAGTACCGCTTTCGGTAACCTGTTTAAATCTGGCACTTGCGAAACAGGGATTGCTTGCCGACCGGATGTTTCATTATTACCAGAATGGTGTTGGCGGCCTGCTTCCCGATTTTACCCACGATTATACCATCCCCACCATTGCAGGCGAGGTGTATTATCATCTGGGATTTGTAAATACGGCACAGCGTTATGCCTTTGAAGCCATGGAAGCTTTGCCTGATTACCAGAAAAGTGTACGCTCGGTGAAGCGATTGGCGGAGACCAACCTGATCAATGGCAATTACGCTGTTGCCGGAAAGTATTTACACCTGCTGCAACAAACTTTTTATTACCGGGGCTGGGCAAAACAAGCGCTTCAAACGATGAAAGACGAAAAACTGATCGAACAACATTCGGAATGGGGTTGGTTGCGTCAATGCCGTACAAAGGAAGATTTTCTTTTCAGCGAAGCGGAGAAAGACATGATGCTTGGAATTTTATTCATGCAAAACAAACCGGATGGCTTATGAATACCTGATGGCTTACACCCTGCTGTCGAAAGACCTGAAGCATTTCTGGCAATATTTCCCCTTGGGCGAATCTCTAAATTACCAGTCCATCCCTGTCAGTTATCAGGAAACCCTGATCTATATTTGGGGCATGTCCAATAATGACCCGACGCAGGATGTTCCCTATCCGGTAAATCCCACGATCAAACATCGCTTTCAGGCATACCAAAATATTTCAGGACAGTCGAATCCGGAATCAGCCCTGCGTGCTGAGTTCTCTGATTCTTACTGGTACTATTTAAATTTCAGGAAATAACCTTTTTAAAAGAGCATCTATGACATTCTATGAACTAAATATCAAAATAAATATACTGGCTTCACGATTCCTCCGGATGTCTTCCATCTCCTTACTTCTGGCTTCCGGCTTCTGGCTTCTGACTTTTTCGGCCTGCAACGAAAAACCAGTGACTTCAGAAATACGGAATGAAAAACCGGATATATTTCCTGATTATACCGAAGTGACCATTCCGGAGAACATTGCGCCGCTGAATTTTAAAGTAAACGACGAATATTCAGCGATTTACGCCGTCATTGAAGGACAAAACAAGGAAGTGATCCACGTTCAGGATAAAAAATACATTTCCATTCCAGCCGGTAAATGGGCGCAAATGCTCACCAGTTCGAAAGGTGACAGCCTTCGGATAACAGTTTCGATTGAGCAACAAGGCAAATGGATACAGTTTGCCCCTTTTTCAGTGCATGTGAGCGAAACTCCTATCGACTACGGTTTGGTTTACCGCCTGATTGCTCCGGGCTACGAAGTGTACAGCAAAATGGGTATTTATCAGCGAAACCTTTCAAATTTCGACCAGTCGCCAATTGTAGAAAACACGCTGATTCCCGGAAGCTGTGTCAACTGTCATTCCTTTCGTCAGTCCGACCCAAAGCAAATGAGCCTGCACATCAGAGGCAAACTGGGCGGAACTGTTTTAATGACCGACGGAAAGCTAAGCCTGCTGAATACCAAAACCGAAAAAACAATTTCAAACTTTGTTTATCCCTACTGGCATCCATCAGGAAACTACATCGCCTATTCGGTCAACAATACAAACCAGGGATTTCATGCGACCAAAGAAAAACGGGTTGAAGTGGTGGATGGCGCTTCCGATGTGGTTGTTTATGATATTAAAAACAATCGGGCCATCAGCAATGAGTTGTTGATGCAGGACAGTATGTTCGAAACATTCCCCTCTTTTTCGCCTGACGGAAAAACCCTCTACTTTTGCAGTTCCGCTTCCCGAAAAATGCCTGAGGAATACAATCAGGTCAGATACAATCTTTGCAGCATTTCTTTTAATCCTGAAGATGGAACTTTCGGCGACCGGATCGATACGCTTTTTCATGCAACGGCGCTGAATAAAAGTGTCACTTTTCCACGTCCTTCTCCTGACGGACGGTTCATCATGTTTACCCTGATCGATTACGGGAATTTCTCCATCTGGCACAAGGAAGCCGATTTGTATTTGTTTGATGTTCAAACCGGAAACACCCGCCCTTTGGTTGAAGTGAACAGCGATGATACCGAAAGTTATCATTCGTGGGCAACCAACTCGCGCTGGTTTGTATTTAGCAGCCGCCGCATCGACGGTCTTTATACCCGACCCTACCTGGCTTACCTCGGTAAAGATGGAATCGCCCGCAAACCTTTTCTGCTGCCGCAGGAAAATCCTGATTTTTACCTGAACCTGATGCAATCGTTCAACATTCCTGAATTTATCTCCGGAAAAGTGGAGATCGATCCGAATGACGTTGAGAAAATCGTTTTGGAAAACAATGGCAAACAGGTAGAAAACCTGAAATTGCAATAAGTCAACTTCAAAAAGACACGATGATTAGACCTCTATATCAAACTTTTATACCCGATTGTGCGGGAAGATTTGACGCGCAGTGGACGTGCTGCTTTGCCAGTTTCCAACAGTTTTTATCCGGACATTCCAGCCAAAAAGCATTTATTGTGCGCGTGTTTGTTGCTGCTGAAAATTCGCCTGAATTTTTTCAGTGTTCAACTCAAATTAAACAATCATTCACCGGAACGGATATTCCAATAAGTATCTTGTCCGAATCTCCTGAAAAGCCCAGCAGGGTGATGATTGAAGCCGGTTTTGCCGACTCTGACATTGTTCGAGTTGAATATGGTCAGGCTGGATTGATCAACTACTGCAAACTTTCAAGTTCAGGCTATCATGAATATTGGTTTGCCGGTATTGAAGGCAGTACTGTTGGAGGTACAATTTCGCAGTCGGCCGGAAGAGCTTTCAGCCAATTGCAGGCTGCCCTCCTTCAATTGGGACTAAGCTTTAATCAAATTGTCAGGCAATGGAATTATGTTGAACAAATCTTCGGATTTGAAGCAACCGGACTTCAGCAGCGGCAAAATTACCAGCTCTTTAATGAGGTCCGAAGTGAGTATTATTCCAGGTACCGCACCAATCCTGATTTTCCGGCAGCAACCGGAATAGGTGTTGCACATCATGGAGTAAGCATCGAATGTATGGCGGTTACCGGCGATGAGAACCTGAAAATTATTTCACTTAGCAATCCGGAACAACTGGATTCATATCAATACGGCCAATCAGTTTTAAAAGGCCAACCGCAGAAACACCAGACCAGCAATCAACCTCCACAGTTTGAGCGGGCAAAACTGATGATCAGCGGAAACCAGTCACGGGTTTTTATCTCCGGAACTGCGTCCATTGCCGGGCAGGAAACCATTGGCTTAAACGATGTTGAAAAACAAACACGGATTACAATTGATCATATTGAATTATTAACCAGCAAAAAAAACCTGAAATTACATTACCCTGAACTCACCATCATTCCTAATAAATATGCCTATGTTCGTGTTTATGTGAAAAATGAAGCAGATATTCCGGTAGTAAAGGCCATCTGCCTGAACCATTTTGGAGAAGTTCCCATGAATTTCGTAAAAGCCGACATCTGTCGCGAGGACTTGTTGGTTGAAATTGAAGCTGAAAAGATTGGCTACAACTAATGTATTTGAAAAACTATTTAGCTGTCAGGTTGTTTGAAAATATAAAAATGGAAATAATGGAAAACTCAAACTTCTCGCGCCGCAAATTTATCAAAGAAACAGGGTTACTGGTAGCTGGTACAGGATTGTTACCATCGTGCAATATTTTCCGGATGTCCGGATCAAGTTCGACATACGATGCCAAAGGTTTACCAACAGCAATGCTTGGCAAAACAGGTGTGCGCATTCCACGCATTGCCATCGGTCTAGGAAGCCGTTTTTGTACCATCGAAAGTGCTGAAGAAGCATTCAATCTCCTGAATTACGCTTTGGACAACGGACTGTATTACTGGGACACTGCCTGGGCTTACGAAAACAAAAAACTGGGATTTACCAGTGAAGAACGGTTGGGCGAAGTACTTAAAAACCGATGCAAAGAAATCTTCATTTCCACAAAAGTAACCAGCCGTGACCCGGATGAAGCCATGCGACAAATCGAGGCCAGCCTGAAACGTCTGCAAACTAACCATGTGGATATGCTTAAAATTCATGATATACAATCAGCCGACATGGCCAACCTTAGCAAAAAAGGCAGTCTGATTGATGTTATCAGTAAATTAAAAGAACAGGGCATCACCCGCTTCATTGGATATTCAGGCCACACCGAAGCCGAAGCAATGAAATTTTTGGCCGAAAAAGGCATTTTCGACAGTATGTTAATGGCAATGAACCATTACAACAAAGCTACCAATCCGCAAGAAAGACAGGAACAGGCAATACCCGCAGCAAAAGCCAACGACATGGGAGTAATGCTGATGAAAGTAATCCGTCCGCGGGAAACCATCAAAGAACTTGATCCCAAAGATTTGGTTCGGTATGCCTTGTCGCTGAAAGGCCCCGATGGCATTGTGCTTGGAATGGACAGTCTGGAGGTGGTCAAATCGAATCTTGAAATACTCCGCAATTTCAAGCCAATGGAAGATTCCAAAATGAAGGAAATGGCCATGCAACTCACTCCATTTTACAACCACGAAAACCTTCCCTGGATGAAGCCCGGCTATTGCGACGGGAACTGGGCGTAATGTAAAAAGAAAACCAAATTTAATTTCCTTACTTTGTCCCTTCACTTTATTAAATTCTGAAATGCAATTTAAAGAGGACAAGGAATATGTTGAAAGTTTGAAAAAGGAGGATTTTTCAGCCTTTGATGCTTTGTTTCATAAATACTCCGAGAAACTTTATGCATTTGCGTTAAGCATTACAAGAGACACTTTTGCTGCGGAAGAAATCACCCAGCTTGTTTTCCTGAAAGTTTGGGAAAAAAGGGCTCAAATAAACGAACACCTCTCCTTTAAATCATTTTTATTTTCGGTAGCCTACCATGAAACAATTTCATGGTTGCGTACTGAAAAATCGCAAAAAAGACGCATTGATGAATTTGTAAAGTCAACTGGGTTATCAAGCAACGAAACAGAATTCGGCATTGAATTTCGCAATATTGAAGGCTTGGCCAATCAGTTAATTTCAGAAATGCCGGAAAAGCGCAAAGAAATTTTCATACTTAGCCGCGAACAGGGATTTTCGAACAAAGAAATTGCCGAAAAACTTGGCATTTCAATTAAAACTGTTGAAAATCAAATGACTTCAGCCTTGAAATTTCTCCGTGAAAAATTGGGTAAAAACGATATCCTTGGTTTATTATTCTACTTTATAATAATGCTGCATCGGTAACTTTGGGTACCAATTTCATTTCTTTTACCAATTATTTTTCACTGGCGGATAGGGGTAAATTGTATCTGAATACGTAGTATAATTAAAAGCAAGAAATAGCAATAAATGAATTACACGGAACTAAAAAAATACCTTGAAGGAAAAACCAGTGAAGCCGAATCAGAAATGGTTCGTATCTGGTTAAAAGATAAAGCAAACAATGTTGAATCAAGGAAAATGCTTGGTGAAATATGGACAAACTCAAGCATCCATTTAACCGGAACAAAACCCGATTTTGATAAAATGCTGAATCAGGTACATCACCAAATCAACAGCGAAAACAGCCATCTGCAAAATCCACGCTCTGGAATTTCCCGTATTTATCACATTTTCTCCAGAATTGCGGCCATACTAATTCTTCCAATAATTTTACTTTCACTTTACCTGTATTACAACCCCACACAAATCGTCAATGAGTTAGCTACCATTTCGGTACGCGAAATTTATACTAAACCCGGAACGCGCACCAAAATTGAATTGCCTGACGGAACTGAGGTCTGGCTTAACGATGGTACCACCTTCCGTTATCCTGAATCTTTTTCAGGAAAAAAACGTGAAGTATTCGTTGATGGCGAAGCGTATTTCGAAGTGAAGTCAAACCCCAAAAATCCCTTTGTTGTAAACAATCCGATGATGAATACAGAGGTAACAGGCACTCATTTTAACCTGAATGCATATTCGGCTGACAAGTACTTCGAAGCAACACTAGTTCAGGGAAAAGTTAGCCTGAAAAAAAACAACCAAACTTTTGAAATGAAGCCCGGAGAGCAGGTCCAGTTTGATGCGCAAAACGAAAAAATAGTTCAAAAAAATATTGCCACTGAAAATGCTACGGCATGGATCGACGGAAAATTGATTTTTACAGACGAAAAATTGGGAATAGCAATAAAAAAACTCGGCCGCTGGTACAATGTCGAAATAATTTTAGCCGATCCGACACTTAACGACTACCTGTTAACAGGAACCTTTAGGGATGAAAAGTTAGATCAAACACTGAGGCTTATTTCATTGGCTTTACCGGTAAAATTTGAATTTAAAAAAGAAAAGAACCCATCTAAAATCCAACAGACAATAATTATGAAGAAGAAATAAAAAAAGGGCACCAGGAATTTCGCAGGTTCACTGGCGGCCCATTATTTAATATTAATACTTAACGCTTTAAATTTATGGAAAAAAAGTTAAAAATGATCATTCCATGGAGGTTTTCCCCGGGAATGAAAAAAATCTTGTTGTACATGAAACTAACTACAGTATTTCTATTGGCGATAGTCCTGCAAAGTTTTGCAGGAAAGTCCTATTCGCAAAACACGACCTTGTCGATTAGTTTGAAAAATGCGTCTGTACAAACAGTAATGCAACAAATTGAAGACCAGTCGGATTTCTATTTCCTGTATAGCAGAACGGTTATTGATGTTGATCGGACTGTTGATATACAAGTGAAAAATGCCAAAATCGCAGATATTCTGAGTGTACTGTTCAACGATGCCGATGTTGCTTATAAAGTGGACGGCAGGCAAATCGTATTGTCAAAAAAGCTGGATGCTTCATTTTCAGAAATTCAGCAGTCGAAATCCGTTTCCGGAAAAGTGACTGACTCTTCAGGAGGTTCACTCCCCGGAGTATCGGTGGTAGTAAAAGGGACTACAACAGGAACAATTACCGATTCCAATGGTAATTATGCGCTCTCCAATATTCCTGAAAAAGCAACTTTGCAGTTCTCGTTTGTAGGGATGAAGTTGCAGGAGATTGTGGTTGGAAGTAAAACAACAATTAATGTTACCCTGGAAGAAGAGACCTTTGGAATTGAAGAAGTAGTGGCTGTTGGTTATGGCACTCAGCGAAAGAAAGATCTGACGGGTGCAGTTGCTGTAGTGAATATAAATGAGTTGGTGCAACAACCGATTGGACAAGTCACCAGCCTACTCCAAGGTAGAGTATCGGGTGTTACTGTTTTAGGAGGTGGGCAGCCTGGAGAAACTCCACAAATCAGCATACGGGGTATTAATACCTTTGGAAACAACACTCCTTTGTTTGTTGTGGATGGGATGCCAACTACCAATGTCGGCGATTTGAACCCAAATGATATTGCCTCGATGCAAGTATTAAAGGATGCTTCGGCCTCCATTTATGGTTCGCGGGCAGCTAATGGAGTTATTATCATTACCACAAAAACTGGTAGCGGAAAGGTAAAAGTGCAGTACGATGCTTATTACGGGGTTCAAACCGTTAAACAAGGCAATGTTTGGGATTTGAATTCTCCACAAGAAATGGCTGAATTGAAATGGCTGGTACTGAGAAATAGCAATCCGGATAAGCCAATTAATGATCTCCTTTATGGGAATGGTGATAAACCCGTGTTACCTGATTATATCGTCCCCGCAGGACTTTTTGAAGGCAATCCTCGTGTTGACCCTTCTTTATATAAGGTGAATCCATTTTACACAAACGTCGCAGACCTTCAAGGTTTTTATAGAATAACCCGGGCAAATAAAGAAGGAACGGATTGGTTTCATGAAATATTCTCAGCTGCTCCAACAATGAGCCATAATCTGGCGGTCAGCGGTGGAAATGAAAGTGCGAAATATTTATTTTCCATGAATTATTTGGACCAAGAGGGTACGTTAACCAATACTTTTTTAAAACGCTATACCGTTAGAGCGAATAGCCAATTTAATGTTAATAAGCGTATTCGGATTGGTGAAAACATTGCATTCTCCTTAACGGACAATCCGCGAGTTAGTACTCTTAGCGAAGGAAGTGCGATAGGTATGGCCAGGCGCATACAACCTATCATTCCTGTATATGATATTATGGGAAATTATGCTGGAGGTTCTGGTGGTATTTTGGGAGTGGCGTGGAATCCGGTTGCCATGTTAGAACGCACCAAAAATAATAAACAATTGGCAAGTAGGGTGTTAGGAAATGCATTTGCCGAGGTTGATGTCATTGATGATCTTACGCTACGCACTAATTTTGGAGGTGCAATTTCAACTGGAAATTCTCGCTCATTTTCGTTTCCTACCTATGAAAATGCCGAAAACGCACCAACTAACTCCTATTCAGAAAGTGCTAATAATAGCTATAATTGGACTTGGACCAATACGCTTCAGTACAAAAAGGTATTTAATGATATCCATAATCTAACTTTAATTGCAGGAACAGAATCATACCGGAACTCAGGTAGCTCAGTTGGGGGTACTACTTTTGGCTATTACTCATTTGATCCTGATTTTACCAATTTAAGTACAGGGTCTGGCACTCAGACCAATTACAGTTCCAGATATATCGATGCTTTATTCTCCTATATAGGCCGTTTAGACTATGTCTTTAATGATAAATACCTTTTAGGTGCAACGATTCGACGGGATGGTTCCTCTCGTTTCTTAAATAAACAATATGGCTGGTTTCCTGCAGTAAGTGCTGCCTGGCGTATTTCAGAAGAAAGCTTTATGCAAGGCGCAGGTCTTGAGTGGATTGATAATTTGAAGATTCGGGCAGGATACGGCATAATGGGAAATCAATTAAATGTTGATGCAGCGAATGCATTCACTACTTATGGGGGTAACCGTCAACAATCCTCTTATGATATCACAGGGTCTGGAAAGTCTTTGGTTGAAGGGTTTAAGAAAACCAGGATCGGAAATCCAGATGCAAAGTGGGAGAAAAACATTAATTCAAATATTGGGGTTGATGCAATCCTGTTTAATGGGAAATTAAATCTAACAATTGATTATTATCGTAAAGATATTGAAGACATGCTTTATAATCCTGAATTACCAGGAACTGCGGGACGGGCTACAAGGCCTTTTGTAAATATCGCAGCAATGAAAAATACAGGAATAGATCTTTCTGCCTCTTCATTTTTAAATATTACAAAAGACCTGAAATTAGATGCAACATTGTCTTTTACAAGTTTTAATAATGAAATTTTAAATATCTCCAATTCAGCCAGTTATTTCGACTTAGATAAACGACGCTTTGATGGTAGTAACATTGTTCGTAATGCAGTTGGACACTCTGTAGGGCAATTTTATGGTTATCAGATCGAGGGGTTCTGGAATTCACAAGAAGAGATTGATAAAGCGAATACAAGCGTAAGAGATGCTAATAATCCGAATGCTAATTATCAAAATGATGTAAAAGTTGGAAGGTTTCGATATGCTGATATCAACGGAGATGGAAAAATTACAGCTGACGATCGTACATTCTTAGGAAATCCAAACCCTGATTTTAGTTATGGATTAAATCTCGGATTAAAATATAAAAATTTCGATTTTGGTATTTTCTTATATGGAGTTGCTGGCAATGATATCTGGAATAATGTACTTTGGTGGACGGATTTTAATAGCTCATTTGAAGGTGCAAAAAGCCATACCGCCTTATATGATTCCTGGACTCCAGCCAATCAAAATGCGAAAGTAGCTATTCAAGAAGTGGGTTCTTCATTCTCTTCAGCGAATGTTCCTAACTCTTATTTCGTAGAAAAAGGGTCTTATCTAAGAGCTAAAAATACGCAGATCGGCTTTACTTTTTCACCAAAACAATTAGAACGGGTAAAGCTTGATAAACTTCGTGTATATATTCAGGCAGCAAATCTCTTTACCATTACGAAATACTCTGGTTTAGATCCGGAAGTTTCTGGAGGAACCGTAAATTTTGGTATTGATGAAGGAACCTATCCAAGTCAACGGCAGTTTTTAATAGGGGTAAACCTTACATTCTAATAATAATGATAAACAATTAAGAATTATGAAAAAGATAATATATATATATGTAATAACCGGAACCATATTTTTTACAACATTTATTTCTTGTGATAAAGAATTTCTTCAGATACCTGCTCAAGGAGCTCTTTCTGAGGTAGTTTTGGCAAATAAGATAGGAGTTGAAAAACTACTTATTGGTGCTTATGCGAATCTTGATGGTGTGGTAAGTGGTGCCGGTTCTGCCTGGGAGACCGCACCGGGTAACTGGATTTATGGAAGTATTGCCGGAGGTGATGCACACAAAGGTAGTTTCGGTGGAGATCAGCCTGCGATTGATCCAATTATGAAGTTTACTGCAGATGGTAGTAATGGTTTCTTCAATAGTAAATGGAATGCAGTATATGATGGAGTGACTGCTTCGAATGCCGTTTTAAACCTATTGGGGCGTGCAAAAGATATTTCTGCCGAGGATAGAAAGAATATTGAAGCCCAAGCACGATTCCTTCGCGGTCATTATTATTTTGAACTGAAAAAAATGTTCAATATGGTTCCTTGGATTGATGAAACCACAATTGATTTCAACCAACCGAACGATCAGGATATCTGGCCAAAGATTGAAGCGGATTTCAAATTCGCATTCGATAATTTGCCACCCACCCAAGCACAAGTTGGACGAGCAAATAAATGGGCAGCAGGAGCTTATTTAGGAAAAACCTACCTATATCAAAAGAAATATGCTGAAGCTAAAACCATGTTTGATCAGGTGATTTCGCAAGGTCAAACTTCCAATGGATTAAAATATGGATTGGCTGGAAAATTTGAGGATAATTTTGATGCAGCAACAAAAAATAATAAAGAATCAGTTTTTGCCATTCAGATGACTGCTAATGATGGAACAAACTCCGTAGCGAACGCAAATCAAGGAACGATGTTGAATTTCCCTGGGGGTTCAGCTCCATTTCGCCGTGATGGCGGTTTTCACCAGCCAAGCCTGGAGCTGGTTAATTCATACCGTACAGACGAATCGGGCTTACCTGTGATTCGTGGTTATAATCAGTTGGAAATTAAAACCGATATGGGACTACTTTCCAGTGATGCATTTACTCCTGATGCTGGAAGACTTGATCCGCGCTTAGACTGGACTGTGGGACGTCGTGGAATACCGTTTCACGACTGGGGTTATTATCCTGGTGCAGCTTGGGTTCTCGCCCAATCCTATTCCGGACCTTATGGTCCTAAGAAAAATGTCTACTGGAAAGCCACACAAGGTCTTTATGCCGACCAAAGTTCATGGGCTCCAGGAACAGCGATTAATGTATTGCTTATTCGTTTTGCTGATGTATTATTAATGGCTGCAGAAGTAGAGGCCAATGTCGGTTCGTTAGATAAGGCTCAGGAATATGTTAATCTCGTTCGAGCAAGAGCTGCAGATAAAGTTGGCTGGGTATATACTTATAAAAACCCATCAAACCCTTTAGAAGGATTCTCCAATACGCCAGCCGCTAATTATACGATCTCTGTCTATCCTGCAGGGTACTTCGGTGGAATAGGAAAAGTTGAAGCACTTCGAGCCATCTATTTTGAAAGAAAACTTGAATTGGCTATGGAAGGTCACCGTTTCTTTGATCTTTCGCGTTGGGGCATTGCCGAAGAAACATTAAATAACTATTTTGACTACGAAGGAAAGATAGTTACAGATGTTAGAGGCGGAAAATTTATAAAAGGCAAAAATGAATATTATCCTATTCCGAATTTCCAAATCGACTTAAGCAAAACACCAAATGGTCCTTTATTAAAACAGAATTCCGGATATTAAATTTCCGTTATAAAACGATAAGGGATTTCAATATTTTATTTCAAAAAATAAGCTATGAATCTAAGAGCAATAGCATGATTTGGATATAATATATTAATTTTCTTAAATCTGTAAAAAGTAAATAATAAAAGTTGACAAAACATTGTGCAAAACACTTTTGCACAATGTTCGTCAACTAAATATTCTACACTATTGGTCAAACAACGACATCGAAAAAAGTAATTTTTAGAGGTGTTATTAATAAATCTAATATGATAACAACTACATTAAAAAACAGATTAATACCTGCTTCTCTGGCTTTACTAAGGATAATAATAGGCTGGCATTTTTTATATGAAGGATTAATAAAACTTCTTAATCCTTCATGGACTGCCAGATCATTTCTGGAAGGTTCCCGGTGGATTTTCGGGGATTTTTTCCGATGGATGATTTCCGGAGATACGGGAATGTGGATTATCAATACTGCAAATGCCTATGGACTTACACTTATTGGCCTTGCACTTATCCTTGGCCTTTTTACCAGGTTTGCATCCTGGTGTGGAGTTGCTATCTTATTGATGTATT
This sequence comes from Prolixibacteraceae bacterium, assembly GCA_031421065.1. Classification (GTDB taxonomy): domain Bacteria; phylum Bacteroidota; class Bacteroidia; order Bacteroidales; family Prolixibacteraceae; genus Aquipluma. The sequence continues at coordinate 2,568 of JANONW010000194.1, read as the reverse complement.
ATTTGGCTTATCCTCCTTTTGGTGGCTTTAGTTATGGTGCTCCTTCTGAAGGTAGTTACCTGATCGTAAATAGGAACATTATTGAGCTCTTTACTTTGATAGTGCTTGCATTGAATGATTCGGGTCAGTTTTTTGGATTAGATTTACTAAGGAAAAAGAAAAAAAATATTTTCCAAGTAAACACAGACAATCAGAAGTATAGCTCGCGTCGGGAATTGATCAAAGGACTTGCAGGAATACCTTTCTTGGCCTTATTTGCCGGCGCATTTGTAAAGAATTTGTCAGAAACAGGTCCAGATGCTGTCACTGGTGGCACAATCAAAGTTGATTATAAACAAATAAAAGATCTCAAGGGTAAATTACCTGATGGGAAGCTTGGCAATCTCACTGTATCCAGAATGATAATGGGTTGCAACCTGATCGGAGGTTGGGCACATGGACGTGATCTCATTTATTCCGATACCCTTTTCAAAGCCTATAATAATGAAAAAAAAATAATTGAAACTTTTTATTTGGCTGAGCAGTCAGGAATAAATACAACCTTTATGGTGACTCAATATTATCCGGTTCTTAATAAATATAAGAGGATATATAATAGTAATATTCAATCAATTTGTCAGGCAATGTTGCCTAAAAAAGATTTTTTATCGGATATTAACATGGCAATTGACAGTGGAGCAACAGCTCTATATATCCAAGGCAATGAAGGTGATCGCTATGTAAAGGAAGGGAAGATCGATATGCTGTTAAAGGCTATTGAATATATAAAGAAACAGGGCTTTGTTGCCGGCATGGGAGCACATTCGTTAGAGACAATAAAGGCATGTGAAAGAGAAGGTATCCCAGCTGATTTTTATGTAAAAACTTTCCATCATGATAAATACTGGTCTGCACATCCGGAAGAGAATCGGACTGAATGGAGCGTAATTGGCAGTCAGTCTTCTATAGATCATAACCAAATTCATGATAACATATGGGATCTCTTTCCTTTACGCACTATTGAGTTTATGAAAGAGGTGAACAAACCATGGATAGCTTTTAAGGTATTAGCAGCTGGAGCAATACAACCAAAAGACGGATTCCGATATGCATTCGAAAACGGAGCCGACTTCATTACTGTTGGGATGTTCGATTTTCAGGTCATTGACAATGTTAACATTGTATCAGATATTTTATCCAATAACATAACAAGAGAACGTTTATGGCGTAGTTAATAATTAATATAACTGGAAAATGATCATAAAATATTTGAGCCAAATTGTTTTCAATATTGCTTTTAGGTGTGGTATTGCAGAATTATATCTTTTTAAGTCAACAAATTCGCAAATTATATTGAAGAATTTAAAGACCACTTTTGGCAAGAAATTGATAAAGCTACACCTTGAAATACAATACGTTTAATTTTTAAATAAAATTGATTGACCAATTGAATTTTAAATTATGAATAAAATTTTATTTCACAATACAACCAAACTTGCGCTGATGATGTTTTTCCAATACATGATGTTTGCTGTTTGGTGGGTGCCTTTGGCTGCTTATCTTACAAATATGAATGTTGGCACTGTAGCTAAATCCCTAATGTTGAGTTCTATGGCAATTGGGTGTATGGTTTCGCCCATCATCGGGATGGTTGCTGACCGTTATTTTGCAAGCCAGAAATTGCTTGCAATGCTGAATCTGTTTACGGGTATTTTTCTACTTTGTGCGGGAATATCAACAAATCCGAACTGGCTATTTGCCTTTTTGCTGGCAGCCATGTTTTTCCACATGCCTACATGGAGCCTGACCAGTTCTATTGCTATGAAGCATTCTCCCCCTGAAATATTCCCCCGCATCCGGGTGTTTGGGTCAATAGGGTGGGTAACTTCTGGTATATTCAGCCTTGTGACAGTTCACCTCTTAAATATCCCCTTTGATGGCACTAATTTACCTTTTTTTTACGGGGCAGGAGTAAGTTTTATTGCTTCAATGCAAAATCTTACTTTGCCGGATACACCTCCAATAATGAAGAATCAGGGTAGGTCGATAATCGATGCTTTAGGCCTTAGGACTGTTAAGTTAATGAAAGACAGGAATTTTGCTGTTTTTATTATTTTCTCTTTTTTATCCATGATACCATTCTCAATGTATTGGTCATATTGCTCTGAATTTCTTCTTGACAAAAAAATAGAGCATATAAGTATTATGATGAATTTAGGCCAATTGGCTGAAATGCTTTTTCTTATAACAGTTCCGTTTGCAATTAAAAAAATTGGCTTACGGAATACTATTGTTACAGGCATGTTTTTCTTGCTTATCCGTTATGCTTCATTTTATTTTGGGGCGTCACAAAATATTTTCTGGCTTTACTTTATTGGAGTAATTGTACATGGACTTATTTTCGGGTATTTTTACCTTGGTGGGCAGATATATATCGATAAAAATGCACCTGATGAATTGAAAGCACAGGCCCAAGGTTTTATTTTTTTTCACTACTAACCGACTAAATTTTTACGAATAAGGGCTACCGCCCGAAGGTTTCACCCTAAAGTTGTAGTTTTACTTTGCAAACAAAACTCAACTATGGGC
>JANONW010000193.1:0-2845 GCA_031421065.1 Prolixibacteraceae bacterium | reverse complement strand
AAGAATGGAATAAACTTAAAAATTGCAAGATGGAAGATTTTGGAAAAAATGAGGAAAAGTTTGAAAATGACAGTAAATTCAGGGAAGAAATCTATTCAAAGGCTGTCAGAGTTGATATTTCGGTGATATTGTGCCACTTGTTTCGGTGATGTTGTGCCACAAAAAAAGGGATGATTTCGTGACCAAATTTATTAATTAATCTGAGTTTTTTTCATCTTATTTTTTCTCATTGATTCTCCTGTTAATTCAATGCGATGGGAAGAGTGTACCATCCGGTCTAAAATAGCATCGGCAATTGTTCCTTCCCCAATTGTTTCATGCCAGTTTTTTACCGGTATCTGAGCAGCAATGATAATGGAAGTCTTGTCATATTTCAGTTCAACGATATCCATTAGAGCATTTCTCGCATGGTCGTCAAAGGCAGTTAACCCAAAATCATCCAGTATCAACAGATCGGTTTTCTCGATCTTATTCAGGAGTTTGATATAGGTGCCTTCGAGCTTTGAGAGCTTGACATGGTCGATAAACCGGGCAAAATTGTAATACATGGTTTTGTATTGCATGGTGCAGGCATTGTGTCCTAATGCCTGTGCCAGGTAACTTTTACCGGTACCCGTTGCTCCGGTGACAATCACATTTTCTCCTCGTTTAATAAAGTCGAGTAATGCCAGGCGTTCAAAGGTGTTTCGATCCAGAGAACGATTGGCAGTATAATCAACATCCTGAACCGATGCCGGATACCTGAACCCAGCCGTGGTGATCAGGTTTTGAATGCGTTTGTTGTAACGGCATTCCCATTCCTGATCAATCAGCAAACCCAGATACTGATCGAGCGTATAATCCTGATGCATATTGTTTTGCGTACTGTTGTAGTACGTTTCGGCCATAGCATACAGCCGCATTTGTTTCATCTTTTCAATGGTACTTTGATTGTTCATTTCTGATTGTTTAGTGATTAATTATAAGCTTTCGGTCCCCGTAAGTTCATGTGTATGGGAATAAAGATTTGTTGTACCGGGGCTTCTATGGCCTTGTCCATATTGTTTTCCAGAATACGTTTGATGGTACGGTAACTGCATCTTTCATGGGTTAAAGCAATGGCACAGGCTTTCTCGATCCGGTGTTTCTCGAAGGCTTTTTTCAGGCTGAGAATGCCCAGTGCTTGCTTGTATCCAGTTTCCGGATAATCTTGTTGCTTGATCAGCAGAGCGATGTATTCACCTGTTTTTGACCCGATACCTTTTGCCAGCACGGCAAAGTATTCCGGACTCCAATCATTGTAAAACTGATGGGTACTGCTCATGTGTTCTTTAATGGTAACATACTGGCCTGGGCGGAAAACCCTTTTGTGGCTTGCAATACGGTCTGACTGACAGTAAATCTCGATGGTCTGTTGATTGTATTGCAGTTCGACCTGTTTGCCGATGTAACGGTACGGTACGCTGTAATAGTTCTTGGTGTCAGACAAATAGATATATCCCATCTTCTGCACTTTGGCACGTTTGTAATGCTTGATCTGGTAAGTGTCCGGTGGCAAGGGTTGCAGGTACTGCTCCTCCAATTCGACAAACAGTTTCCGGCGGCTTGCCTGGTAAGTAACCATCAGGTATTCATTGTACGTTACAAGTTCCTTTTTAAGCTGATCGTTCAGTTCGTCCAAGCTAAAGAAGGTCATGTTCCGGATCGGGAAGAAGATGCGTTGATAGACCAGCCTTACAGCTCCTTCAACCATCGCTTTGTCCTGTGGCGAATAAGAACGGGTCGGGTTGATCACGCAGCCATAATGAAGGGCCAGGTCCTTCAGCGTTTTGTTCAGGATGGGTTCGTATTTGCTGGCTTTCGAAACTGCTGATTTCAGATTGTCCGGAACAATGGCTTTGGTACTGCCCCCTAAAAATTGGAAACAGTTGTTGATCGACCCGATAAAATCTTCCCGTTGCTGGCTCCGGCTGGCTTCTAAAAAGGTATAACTACTGCATGGCAGGATGCCCACGAACACTTCCACCTCATGTACCTCGCCGGTCGCTTTGTCAACCACATGGAGCTTTTTACCGGTATAATCGACCAGCAATTTGTCGCCTGCCTTATGCGTAAATTTTCCGCTTGCTTTGGTCTGGCCCAGCCAGTTGTTGTAATGCTCGTTGAACTGGGTGTAGCCATAGCCCTCCGGATGCTTGTAAAGATATTCCTTCCACAACGCTTCGCGTGTGCCGCCAGGAAGAAGCAATTGCTTCTTAAAATACGAAAAGTCTGATGCCAGTTCTTCGTAACGGTCACTGTCTGAAGCTGACCGGCAAGGAAAGAGTTCACTCAACTGAGCATCACTCAGGCTGAGTAAATCAGGATAACTCGTCCCTGTTGCTTTTAACTGACGAACATAGTAATTTACCGTATTACGGTGTATTGCTAAACTTGAAGAACAACTTCGGTTGCTTTCTCCTCTTATTTTTAACTGAATTAATTGTCGTACATCCATGATATCTATCTTCTTTGCGGTCATATCCCTGATTTAAGTTTCAGCGATAAGATAGAAATCATTCCTTTCAATAGCTCAATGGCACAATTTGCACCGAAACGAGTGGCACAACTTCGACCGAAACAAAGCCCTAAATGCTACTAAAAAAGTGGCATAGCTTCGACCGAAATGCCTGGCACAACTTGAACCGAAATGGGTGGCACAACTTCGACCGTTTTATCTAAATTTGTGAACGGCATCAGCAAGACTTCACAAAAGAAAGGTTACATCTGTCTGGAATCGGAAGGAGCTGAAATCCACTTCCGTTATATTCGGATTACTAAACTTCCTTAGTAATACTGGATCAGTAGAAGGTTTTATCCCTTTCTG
>JANONW010000192.1:0-23597 GCA_031421065.1 Prolixibacteraceae bacterium | reverse complement strand
TGGTGTCTACCTTGGATGTCATATTTCTTACTTAGATATGTTGTAATTTCTTGTAAGATAATGATATTCAGGGTATTATCCAAATTTAAAAGAACTTATTTTGCTTATAATCAGATATTTATATTTTTGTCATGTACTAAGTTAAGTATGTTTCAATTTTTATTTGCATTTTTGCATTTTTATGTTTGCTTTCTTTGTCTTTTTCTCTCTTAAATATTTTACCTTTTCCTCAGCAAGCATTAGTAAATCAGTCGAATTGGTCAAGGTCAAGAGCTGTAGCTAGTTTAGTTAGAGTCAGTCCATTGTTTAAACGCAGATTATGTATGTATTCTCCTATTTTTTCTTTCATTATATTGAAAATTTACCTTGACAACTTTGTCAAAAATACAAAAGATTATTCATTCCCCTAGAAGCATATTGAGTAAATTCAAGCTTTTGGGTTTTAATTTGCTTGAATGTGTGTTTGCTGTCATTTTAGAATGAGGTAAAACTGAATGTTAATATTATTACTAATTTTAGTGGCTTTAAAAATCGCCCAAAAGGTGTCAAATCATAGCAAAAGTAAAAATCTGAAATCTGTTAATCTTTTCGGGTTATGCACTCGATTGCACATCTTCAGACAAATAAAGACAATTCAGCAACTAAAAACCCGCTTATGAGACCTTACATTTTAGCCGAAAACAATTGGAAAACCTTAAAAGACGAACACTATCAACTCGTTGTATTGCCTTGGGGAGCTACCGAGGCGCACAATTACCACCTTCCGTATGCAACCGATAATGTAGAGGCCGATGCAATCGCGGCTGAATCGGCCAGGATTGCCTGGGAAAAAGGCAGCAAAGTAATTGTTTTGCCTACCATTCCTTTTGGTGTAAATACCGGTCAGTTTGATGTGCCGCTCGATATGAACCTGAACCCATCGACCCAATTTGCTATTCTGAACGACATCATCGAAACCCTCAACCGGCAGGGAATTTATAAATTGATCATACTGAACGGCCACGGAGGAAATGACTTCAGACAAATGCTGCGAGAACTGGGGCTGAAATACCCGAAAATGTTTCTTTCGGAAATAAACTGGTACAAGGTGAAAGATGCCAAAACTATTTTCGATGATTTGGGCGAACATGCCGGTGAAGTGGAAACCAGCCTGATGCTTTACCTGAAACCGGAATGGGTGTTGCCACTTTCGGAAGCAGGTGATGGCGCGGCAAAAAGATACAAATTCAGTGCCATGCACGAAGGCTGGGGCTGGGCCGAACGCCGTTGGACAAGTGTTACAAAGGACACCGGAATCGGGAATCCTGCTAAAGCAACCGTTGAAAAAGGGGAACGGTTTTTCAAGCTCCTTACTGAAAAAGTCGGGGAATTTATGTTTGAAGTGGCAACAACTGATCGGGAAGATTTTTACGAATAACTATTCATTCTTTCATAAATTTAATTCGGGATGAAGAAACTAAAATAAAAGTCACTGATATCCGTTTTCTCCTTATCTCGATGTTACAATAGCACGATAACAATAAACTTCACTGGTAAAATTTTATGCATAACATATACATTTTATTGCTCTTGATCTTTTTATGGCCTGGCTCTTCGGAAAATAAATCCGACGTATCGCTCTGGCCGGCAGAACTTAACACTGCCAAAAATACCGAATATCTGAATGGATTGGAGCAGCAGGTTATTCACGAGCTCAACAAAGTCCGCAGCAACCCGAAACGCTATGCCGAAGATTATCTGGAAGAACTCAGGGATGGTTTTAACGGCAAACTTTTCACCTATCCGGGTCAGGTTACGGTCAGAACACAGGAAGGAATAAGGCCACTCGAAGAATGTATTAAATAAAAAATATGGTGAATGGGATATTTGCTCTGCCGAAGATATTACCTACGGAAGTTTCGAAGCCCGTCAGATTGTGATTTTCCTGCTGATTGACGATGGTGTTCCAGACCGTGGTCACCGCGAGAATATCCTGAATCCCTGTTTCCGTTTTGCAGGTGTTGCCAATGGCAATCATCCCGATTATCAAACGATGTGTGTAATCGATTATGCCGGAGAACACAAAACAAAATAGGGGCTATTTACAATTGATTTATTTACAATTTTTTCGAGCTACAGAAACAATGTGTAAATCAAAAAAACCGGAAAAGCCAGTGGCATGCACGTGCTTTTTAATCCCAGCATGTCGGCCAAACTATTATTGTTTGCAAGGCATTTCTGCATTAAATATCTTAAATTTGCAGTTGTAAACTTTGAGACCGGATTCCCATGCTTCAGAAAAAGAAAGAACACCCACAAGAAAAATCGAAATTGCATCCGCGTAACAAAAACCGGGAACGCTATGATTTCAAACAACTCATCGGGAGTTTTCCTGAATTGGCATCTTTTGTTAAGCCAAACCTTTACGGTGACGAATCGGTTGATTTTGCCGATCCGGAAGCGGTGAAAGTATTGAACAAAGCGTTATTGCTGCATCATTACAGTATTGGGAACTGGGATATTCCTGAAGGTTATTTGTGCCCGCCCATACCGGGAAGAGCTGACTATATTCATCACATTGCCGATTTTTTGTGCCGTAACAACTACGGGAAAATTCCCGCCGGTCGCCATATAAAATGCCTCGACATTGGCGTTGGCGCAAGCTGCATTTACCCCATCATCGGGAACACCGAATACGGCTGGTCATTCATAGGTTCCGACATTGATCAGGTTGCGATTGAATCTGCAAACCAAATCGTTGCATCTATTCCCGCTATGCAGGGAAAAGTAGAATGTAAACTGCAAACCAACCCAAAAGACTTTTTCTACGGAATTATCAGGAAAGATGAACTGATCGATCTGTCAATTTGTAATCCGCCGTTCCATGTATCAGCAAAAGAAGCTCAGGAGGGCACACTAAGGAAAATCTATAATTTGAATCCGGATAAAAATGCCGAACCTGTACTGAATTTTGGAGGCCAGAACAATGAATTGTGGTGCGATGGAGGCGAAGAAAAATTCGTCAGGAACATGATCCTGCAAAGCAAAAAGTTCGCTGCTAACTGTTTTTGCTTTTCAACCCTGATTTCGAAAGAATCGAACATGAAAAGTGTTTACCGCGCACTCGAACAAGTTGAAGCCTTTGGCGTGGAAACCATTCCGATGGGCCAGGGAAACAAAATCAGCCGGATTGTCGCCTGGACTTTTCTAAACACAGAAGAACAGAACAAATGGAAGAATACGAGATGGAAAACGGCAACTTCGAAGTAATCTCATCCTATTAAAGAACTTTTATCCCAAACAATTCGTTTTAATAGTTGAGTTTTATCCATAAAATTCTTGATTATGAACTACTTTTAAAAATCAATAATACTGATTACCGCAGTTTCAATTTCATTTGTGGTAAACGGACAAATAAATTATAAAAATGGCTATGTAATAACCCCCAAAAAGGCGAATATAAATATGATGTGTTTTCAGGGGTCCAATTGAATGCAATTTCATTTTTACCCTCTGTTAAAGGGATGTATTCCAATGAAGAAAGCTCGACTTGCTATTTAAATATCAGATTGGAAGTGGTTTCATTTCACCATCAATCGCAGTTGGAAAAGAAACGGGATTTGTATTTACATCAAAGGTAGAAATTGAAGAAGCAGTAATTGATCAGGATAAACCCAAAGACCTGATGATACATCCCACAACTAAAGGTGGTTGGTTTGGTGAAATTGGGCTCAATTTTAAATTAGGACGAAATTTATCATTGTTTTCAAATATCAGGGTCCAATCAGGCAAGAACCTTATAATCTTAGAAGGGAACCAACGTGCCGGATATAATACTGTTGTGAAATCATCTGATTTTGTAAAGGAATATAAAACCAATTACTCCACTTTACTTGTGGGTCTGAAATTTCAGGAGGCTTTGCAATTGGACACTTCGCTAAAAATAATTTTCCCGGTCATCCTACTTTTTCTGTTTTCACCGAAATACTTGTTATTTTTGAAGCCATTAATTACTGCAAACTCATATTAAGTTTGAAGAATGGAGTCAAAAAGTCTCAAATCGAATCAACTTCAGGATGCCTGTGGCAATTTTAAAGGTGGCGATTTTGCCGCTCTTGGAATTCTGTTTGAGACTCATTATCAGGAACTTTATTACTACGGAATAAAGATCGTTGCCATGCCCGACATGGTAAAAGATACCATTCAGGATTTGTTTGTCGATGTTTGGGAGCGACGCAAAAATATGGCTTCGGTTGAAAACATTAAAGCTTACCTGATTATTTCACTCCGGCGTGAATTGGTTCGCCAAATTAAAAAAACCAGGAAAGAATCAAACACAGATGCAAATCCTTCCCTTCAGTTTTCATTTTCTTCAGAAGACTTTCTGATTTCGGATGAAGAAAACCGCAACCACTCCAAACTACTTGCCCAAAGCATAGAAGGGCTCACCGACCGGCAACGTGAAGTTATTTTGCTCCGTTTCTTTCATGGGCTCGAATTTTCAGAAATCAGTCAGGTACTTGAAATGAACGTTCAAAGCATTCGTAACCTGCTTTTCAGGTCTCTCGATAAAATTCGAAAAGACATGTATGATCAGGGAGTTACAGGGGTTGATAATGTTGAGATGTTCCTCTGGTCCATCTTCGGTAAAAAAAAATAGAAAAAATCTTTTTCGGATTGAGTATAAAAGTGCCTGATCTACTCTTTATATAAAAACAAGGGTAATGAGGCAGTGGGATCAGAACATATTTGAGGAATTAATTTCCAATTCTCAATTTGCCGCCTGGGCAAAAGGGGAAGACCTATCGAAAGCTGGGTATTGGAACTCGTGGGAAAAGAATAATCCATTACATATCAATGAATTTCGCGAAGCAGTAAAAGTGGCTCAAACACTTCGCTTCCGTGGGGCAGACATAAAAACGGCTGATATTCAGTATTTATGGGCAAAAACTTCGGAAAGGATCCATCAGGGAAAACCCACACGAAAATTTCAAAGGTTCATTTTTCAGCTTACCAAAGTAGCTGCAATATTGCTGTTGCCGGTGATGCTGGCTTCAGCCTGGTTATTTTACAACCAATACAACCTCACCCAAAAATATTCGAATCTGCTCGAAGATAAGCACGAACAAAAAATTACCGTTGTTGCGCCAATCGGAGCCCGCATCACGATTGATTTGCCCGATGGTTCGAAAGCATGGTTAAATTCAGGATCCAAAATTTCTTATCCTGTTGTTTTCAACACTATTGAGCGGCGTGTCAGTTTGACCGGTGAGGCTTATTTTAAAATCCAGAAAGACGAAACCCCGTTTTTTGTTTCGAACCTGGGACCTGAAATTAAGGTTTATGGCACCGAGTTCAATGTCAATTCATATATCGACGAAGATATGGTGACCGTTACTTTGGCCAAAGGTCAAATATCACTCGATCTGAATGGCAAGGAGGAATTTCTGAAGCCAGGGCAGGTATCGGTCTTCGACCGGAAGAAGAATAGTGTTTTGATCGAAAATACAGATGTGGCTATTTCAGGCAGTTGGCGCGAGGGAAAATACATTTTCAGGGACACGCCACTTTCGGCCATCTTGCGTATCCTTCAGCGTCAGCACAATGTAAACATTCAGCTTTTAAATCCGGAGTTGGGCAATTACCGGTACAATGCAACGATCAACAACGAAAGCCTGGAACAAATCCTGCAAATGTTGTCGTTGTCGGCACCAATTAAATACGCTTACAAGCGCAAAACATTGAACCCGGATGGCAGTTATATGCCTGACAACATTGAAATAAGGGCTGATAAAACCCGAATTATTAAAAACTAAAATAAGTAGCGCCTATGAATGAACAAAAAAATGCGGGGAATGCTCGAACATCACCCGCATCTGCATTTGAATTTTTAATTAATCGTACAAATTAATCATTACAAAACTATGAAAAAAATCGTACCTAAGGGTTTGTCGCTGAGCGCAAGCCTGAAAAAACTTTTACTAATTATGAAACTTGCAATCTTCTTGATGGTATATACTGTCCTCCAGTCATTGGCCGGAACAGTTTTCTCCCAAACTTCAGGTTTGACACTGAATGTGAAGCAAACCAAAGTGGAGGAAATATTGCTCCAGATTGAAAATCAGAGCAATTATGTCTTTCTCTACAACAGGGACCTGATCGACGTAGAACAAACTGCCAGTATCAGTGTAAAAAGTGCCGCAGTAGATGAGGTGCTTAGTTTGTTGTTCGAAGGAACCAACATCACCTACAAACAGATGGGACGACAGATCGTTCTCTCTCCGGCTTTTGCCCAACAAGAAAAAAAAGTGACCGGAAAGGTTACCGACTCCTCCGGCGCACCATTACCCGGGGTAACGGTAGTGGTAAAAGGCACAACCACAGGAAATGTAACGGATGCCAACGGAAATTATTCACTGTCCAATGTTCCCGGAAATGCAACACTGGTGTTTTCGTTTGTGGGGATGAAAATGCAGGAAATAAAAGTTGGATTAGAACCGACTATTAATGTTTTGCTTGTTGAAGAGACTATTGGATTGGATGAAGTGGTGGCAGTGGGGTATGGAACGCAAAGCAAACGGTCTGTTTCTACAGCGATCTCAACAATTAGTAATGACAAAATAGCTAATATTCCGGTAAGTAATGCCGCACAAGCCTTAGTTGGACAAATTGCAGGTGTACAGCTAAAACAGAATAGTGGACAGCCGGGTGCGGCTCCTAGCATTAGAATCCGGGGAAACGGATCTATTACCAGTGGTAACAGTCCGTTATATGTAATTGATGGATTTCCTTTATCAGATGCAGCTCAATTTAATTCAATTTCTCCAAATGATATAGAAAGTATTGATATATTGAAAGATGCCGCTTCTGCTGCTATTTATGGTTCACGTGCTGGTAATGGGGTTATCATTGTAACTACAAAAAAAGGGAAAGCTGGTAAAACTAAATTTACGTTTGATACATCTTTTGGCTTTGACGAACTATCAAAAAAAGTAGATGTGCTGGGGCCAGAAGAATTTGCTGAAATGGCAATAGAATCATTAACGAATCAAAATAAACCAATTCCTGAGTATTTTACTAATAAAAGTATGTGGACACACACAGACTGGCAAGACGTTATTTTCAGAACTGCACCAGTACAGAACTATCAGCTGGGAGCAAGTGGGGGAAATGAAAATTTACGGTTTAATGTGTCTCTGGGTTATATTGACCAGCAAGGAATCCTTGAGAATTCATATATGAAACGCTATAATTTACGTGCCGGATTTGATGCTAAATTGAATAAGTATCTAAGCGTTGGAGCCAGTATTATGCCTTCATATACAGAAGAGCGTGTTCAGAATCCAGCTGGACCAAATACTTCCAGTGATGTCATAGGTGTTATTGCAGAAGCATTGTCATTGGCGCCGATACTGCCTGTTTGGAAAGAAAATGGTGATTATTATGTAGTATTTCAGGATGCTGAAGCAAAAAAAGTTTTCAATGATCAGATTACTAATCCATTGAATAAATTGGATGCTAATAAAGACTATTACAAAACATTTAGGCAAACTGCTAATGCATACATTGAATTACAGCCAGTAAAAGGTTTAAAAATCAAGTCAACATTTAATTCTGCTATAACTGCAAGAAAACGCGATTTTTATGTCGAGGCATTTCTGGCAAAAGGTGGAACAAATACCGGAAATATTTCTACCCCGGATTTAGCTCAGATCAGAGCCAATAGAACCAATGCAACAGGACTCAGTTGGTATTTATCAAATACAGCAACATACGATTATTCCATAAATGATAATCATTATTTTACTGCTTTAATTGGATATGATGTTTCTCAACAAGACAATTTTTCAGTTGGTGTTTCACCGAGAACAGATAAAGATAATCCTGTGGCTTTTGATAATACAACTATCCAAAATGTTCAAGGAGCCATTCTAACTAGCGGAACATCAGAGCAAAATAAATACGCTTTTGATGCTATCTTTGGAAGAGTAAATTATAATTACAAGAATAAATATCTCTTCTCAGCGTCTCTTCGCAAAGATCGTTCAAGCAGATTTGGCCCTGATAACCGTGCTGGAATTTTCCCTTCAATTTCAGGGGCTTGGAATATATCAGAGGAAGATTTTATTAAAAATCAAAGTTTATTTTCTGCGCTTAAAATTAGGGCTAGTTATGGAGAAACAGGGAATGATCAATTAGGCGGAAATTATCCATGGGTATCTACAATGACCAAAAGCAACTATATATTTGGTGCAAATGGAACTGATGTTAGGGTGTTATCTTATTCTCCAGGTGGATTTTCTAACAGAAATTTGGGTTGGGAAAAAAATAGACAATCCAATATCGGTCTCGATTTGGGTTTGTTAAAGGGTCGTATTAATATGGCTCTGGATGGCTATGAAAGAAATAGCAACACTATTCTCTCTGCCTCTATTCCAATTATAAATGGAAAATCGGGCACAGTTATTCAAAATGTTGGAAATGTAAGAAATAGAGGTGTTGAATTTACAGTCGATACAAAAAACTTTGTTGGCGCATTTAAATGGGAAACAAATTTCAATATTTCCTTTAACAGAAATAAAATCACCAAGTTAGGGCCTGGGCAAAATCAATTGGGAAATGCCACGGCAGGAACATTCTGGGCAAATGTTGTGCGCAATTATGTTGGACGGCCAATGGGTGACCTGTACATGTATGTAGTAGAAGGGACATTCAATAATGCTGACGACCTGAACAAATATGCAAAGAATGGCACACAGGGGATAGGAGACTTAAGGTTTGAAGATGTTAACGGAGATAAAAAGATTACAACTGATGACATGAAACTGGTAGGAAACTATCAGCCTGATTTCGTATTTGGATTTGGCAACAAGTTTACATATAAGGGGTTTGATTTAAGTATTTTACTGGATGGCACGTATGGAGGTGAAATCATTAATGCAATAGGAAGACCTATAAACCTTGGACGGCAACTCGAAAATGCTCAATCTACAGCTTTAGGGCGATGGAAATCGGAAAGTGACCCAGGTAGTGGATTATTTCACAAGGCAGGAACCCCTAACTTGGGTTCAAATATTGGCCCAAATACAAGGTTCTTGTATGATGCAAGTTTCCTTCGTATCAGAAATATTACCATAGGGTATTCAATTCCTGAAAAAACGATTAAAAAACTCGGGGTACAAGGTGCCAGGTTTTACTTTACCACTCAGAATCTTTATACTTTCACTAAATTCCCTGGTTACAACCCCGAAGGAAATTACAGCGGAGACAGTGCTACTGTAAATGGGGTTGACCAAGGTTCTTATCCGCTAGCAAGAAATTTCTCTTTTGGAATGAACATTTCATTCTAAGGCTGAACCAGTCTTGAGGATTTTAAAAATGAATTTAAATATTCAATTTAAACTAAAAATGAAAAATATGAAAATAGTAATAATAGTCATGGTCGTAGCTCTTATGAGTTTTTCATGTAGGGAAAGTTTCTTTAATGAGCTGCCTACAGACCAACTTACGGAAGAAGTTTTCTTCAAAAATAGTAATGACATTGAAATGATGCTTAACGATGGATATGCAAATCTACGAAATGTATATCGGAATTTCTATGCAATAGGCGATGTTGCGTCAGACAATGCCTACAACCAGAAATTTAATAACAACTACAACAACATTACGCTTAACGAGTCAAATGTTATTGCCGATAATGGTGTTTTAGATGGTCTTTGGACAGGGAGCTATCAGACAATCTCGCGTACAAACCTGGTATTAGACAATATTGAAGGTGTCAAAATGAATGAAAACCTGAAAAAACGTTATGTCGGAGAAGCTAAGTTTATCCGTTCTTTAGTTTACTTTAATCTGATTCGTATTTTCGGAGATGTCCCTCTGGTATTGAAAGATATGAAAACACCGGAAGAGACGTTTAATTACGGACGTGAACCAGTAACAAAGATATATGAACAGATCATTGCGGATTTAAAGGAAGCCGAGCAATGGCTGCCAACAGCATATTCGAAAAATTCAGACATAGGGCGAGCAACAAGCTTAGCAGCCAAATGTCTTTTGGGGGACATTTACCTCACAACAAAAAAGTACAGTGATGCATCAACAAAATTTTCAGAAGTAATAAATTCTAGCCAATTTATTCTCTTACCTGCTTATGCTGATGTTTTTGATGCGGCAAAATCTAATAATAAAGAGGTAATCTTTGCGATTCAATATGCCAGCGGTTTTGATCCTTCACAAGGAAATCCATGGGCTGTTGATGCATTCCCGAATGAGAATATCGGAAAGGGTGTTGTAAAACTTGGATCGGGGTCGTTTCTCATGACTGAAGATCTGAATAAAGCTTTTGAAGAAGTGGATCAAAGAAAACTAATGAACAATTATGAATATCTGACAGGATTTAAACGAAGATATGTTTTTACCCGAAAATACTATGATAAAAGCAATACAGTGAAAGTTGATGCAGGAAATGACTGGATTGTCTATCGTTATGCAGATATTCTTTTAATGAATGCGGAAGCTCAAAATGAACTTATTAAGCCAAATATTGCTTTAAATTATTTAAAAGAAGTCAGGAATCGTGCCGGACTTTCCACCAGTGAGACATTAGGCAGTAGTCAATCAGCAATGCGGTTAGCTTTAGAAAAAGAACGACGCGTTGAATTAAACTGTGAAGGAAAACGCTGGTTCGATTTATTGCGTACTGATCGGCTAATTACTGTGATGAATGCACATTTTAAGGATGTAACTCTTGATAACGATCAAATTGGAAGCAGTTCGTCTATTGAAAACTATGAGCTTATTTTCCCGTTACCTAAATTCCAGGTAGATCTAAATCCCGATAAATTGAAACAAAATACGGGGTATTAAATACAAATTAATAAAATCTAAACCGCCTCACAGATCATTACATCTGTGAGGCGGTTTAATGGTTACTTTCAGTTTTAACATATTTTCTAATCTCCGCACTGACCAATGCACAAATGCACAAATGGATGCAATGCGTGCGCGACCAGAATGTAAAAACCAACGCACCGGTTGAAGCCGGGTACAACCACTCGATTGCCAACATCATGGTGAATGCAGCTTTGCGTACAGGCCAAAAAGTGGTATTTGACGAGAGAACGCAGCTGGTAATCGCGGGCGGAATGCCTTTTATCTTCTAATGGCACTAATTTTTACCTGATATCATACAAAATGAAAAGAAAAACCATCTTGATTATCACACTTTTTTTAGTAATCTGCATTTCATTGATTGAGTGCGTGGAAGGTTCGCAAAAACAATCTAATAATGAAGTACAACCCTGGACTTATTGGTGGTGGATGGGAAGTTCGGTAACAAAGCAAGGAATAACCCAAAATCTTGAAGATATGCATACTGCAGGGATTGGAGGAGTACACATCATTCCTATTTATGGAGAAAAAGGAGATGAGCACAATTTTGTAAAGTATCTTTCTCCCGAATGGATGGAACTACTAAAACACACTGCCAATGAAGCCAAGCGTTTGGGAATGGGTGTTGATATGACTACCGGTACAGGCTGGCCTTTTGGTGGCCCCAATGTATCGCTCAATGATGCGGCAAAAGCATTCTATGTAGAAGCAGTTAAAATCAAAGACCATGCGAATGTACGAGACTATCAGAAAACGAATGATAATACAAATTTGTTAGCGTTGGCTGCATACGATGAAAGTGGAAATTATGTGGATATCACTTTCCAGGTGGACACCGATGGTTTTATTCATTGGGGTCAGGTTCAAAAAACATGGAAAGTGTATGCGGCATTTCAAAGCCCTACGCAACAAAAAGTGAAACGCGCAGCGCCGGGTGCAGAAGGGTTGGTCATTGATTATTTTAATGACAGCTCTATTTTAAATTACATGAAAACGTTTGAAGATGCTTTTGCCCATGCTGGAATTGAAAAGGGGAACGTTCGTTCGTTTTATAACGACTCTTATGAAGTTTACGGTGCCAACTGGACCCTCGATTTTTTGCCAGAGTTCAAGAAACGAAGAGGATATGATCTTCTGCCTTATTTAAATTATCTGGCCGATACAAGCAATGTGGGAATGAGGCAACGGGTGGTTACCGACTATTGTGAGACAATATCCGATTTATTGTACGACAGATTCACAAAGAATTGGGTCAAAAAAAGCCATGATATGGGTATGATAACCCGGAACCAGGCGCATGGTTCACCCGGTAATTTGCTCGACCTGTATGCATTGGCAGATATCCCTGAAACTGAATCGTTCGGAGCAAGCGGGTTTTCAATTCCAGGACTCAGGCAGGATCCTGATTATGAGGAGGACAGATTTGGTCGGCCAAATCCGCTTACAATGAAATTTGCTTCATCAGCCGGTCATCTAAGCGACCGTAGACTGATAAGTTCGGAATCGACTACTTGGTTAGGAGATCATTTTAAAGTATCACTTTCGCAAATAAAACCTCAAATAGACGAGTTATTTATTTCAGGCATCAATCATGTGTTTTTCCATGGAGCAACATATTCTCCCAAAGAAAAGTCCTTTCCGGGAAGGTTATTTTATGCATCGACCAATTATAACCAACATAGTCATTTCTGGAATGAGTTACCTGCCTTAACCGGATATATCGCGAAATGCCAAACAATATTACAAAATTCGGAACCTGATAATGACATCTTGCTGTATTTCCCTATTCATGAAGTATGGAAGAAGCAGAAGTCAGATCTTATTATTCGTCTGTTCGATGTTCATAAATCCAAAGACTGGCTGCAAAATTCCAACTTTGGTAATTTGGCTCAACGCCTTTGGGACAATGGCTACACCTTCGATTTTATTTCCGATCGAATGATTGCAGGACTGAAAGTAGAGGGGAAAACGTTGGTTTCAGGGAAAGCCCGGTACAAAGTGATTGTGGTGCCCTCCATTGAACGCATTCCATTGGAGACCTTAACCCAATTACGGGATTTGGCCCGAAAAGGGGCCACCATTCTTTTCGAAAAGGATATCCCTGCCGATGTTCCGGGATTGTTTGATTTTGAAAAGAAAAAAGCTTTAGTTGCAGCTATAAGAAATGAGATGCTCCTCCTTCCTTCCAATGTTAAGGTAACATCACAATTGCTTGAATCACTTTCTGAGAAAAGGATTTACGCAGAGGAAATGGCTCACAAAGGACTTGAATTTGTCCGTAAACAATCGGAAGACAGTACCTTTTATTTCATTACCAACCTGTCGGACAAGTTCGGCGAAGATTGGGTACAGCTGGCTATCAAAGCAACAACTATTGAAATTTACGATCCGATAAACGAGAGGCGTGGGAATGCTGCCTTAAGAAATACCAAGACAGGCACCGAGCTTTATTTACAACTATTACCAGGTCAATCTTGCTTTCTTATATGTACTAATAAAAAGAACAAAAAACAAAAATGGGAATATCTGCAAGCTGAAGAATCGAGCAAACAGGAATTAAAAGGCGAATGGTCACTAAGACCTACGCAAGGCGCCCCTGAAATTCCTGTTCCTGTTACCCTTCAGCATCTTGGATCCTGGACAGCTTTAGGAGGTAAATATGAAACTTTTAGCGGCAAAGCAGTTTACTCAAACTCATTTGAAGTTTCTGCTGAGCTTCTTTCATCCAAAGGTTTTTTGCTCGACTTGGGTAATGTCCGTGAAACTGCTCGTGTGAAAATCAATGACAAGGAGTTGGGTTTGGTTTGGTGTTTGCCGAATCGTTTGATTATTCCTCAAGGAATTATTAAACAGAATAATAAAATTGAGATTGAGGTGACTAATCTCTCATTTAATAGGATTATTGAATTAGATAGAAAAGGGGGCAATTGGAAAAATTTTCACGAAGTTAATTTTGTTAATATCCGTTATCAGCCTTATGACGCTTCAAACAAAAAACCTGAGGATTCAGGTTTAATATCAGAAATTTATTTAATCCCCTGTGGAATAAAGAAGCCGTGAATATATTGAGAATATGGCATTTGTAAATAGTATAACATTGTAAATCAAAAACATTATTAGCATGAGCAAATCGAAGGCAAGGATAATTTAACACATTAAATAAAAATCAATGAATTCAAGAGAACGTGTTTTAAAAGCCTTTAAACGGTTGCCCGGACTGCCCGACCGGGTTCCTGTTCAGTTTGATTTATGTCGTCAGTTGGCTGATCATTTTGGAAAAGTGCTCAATATTCCCGTTCATTACACAGAAAATCCTTATGAGGATGTGACCTATCGTATCAGCGCCAACGAACTGCGTTTGGCATTGGGAAGCGATGTGGTCATTACCGGGGCTTCAGTTTCGGACGATTACCATATTGAGAAAGATGCCGATGGCACCTGGTTAAACGAATACCAAATGCGAATGAGGCAGGGCGATATTTATGTGGAGGTGGTTGATTATCCGCTGGCTCATGTCGAAACAAAAGCTGATATTGATGCTTACCAATTTCCTGATCCCGATGCTCTGGGACGATTCAGGGATGCTGAAGCGCTCGTCAAAAAATACAAAAACGATTACCTTATTTTTGGAGATATTGAAGTGACTGTTTTTTCGCTTGCCCATCAGTTGGTTGGCATGGAGAAGCTGCTGGTCGATATGATGATGGAAACCGAATATGTGGCTCCACTTTTCGAAGCATGTGCAGAATACCAGACACAGATCGGCTTGCGTCTCATCGAAAAAGGGGTGGATGCAATCTGGTTTGGTGACGATTTTGGCACTCAAACTAATCTGATTATTCCTCCCGAAACCTTTCGTGAACAATTGAAACCAATTTACAAACGGATGATCGACCGTTTTAAGGAAGCAAAACCAGATATCATCCCAATTTTGCATTGCGATGGTGCCGTTGCCGATCTGCTTAACGACATCTGGGAAATCGGGTTTGAAGTCTTTAATCCGGTTCAGTCTGGCGTTCCGGGGCATTTGCCTCAGGATATGAAAGATAGGTTTGGCGAAAAGTTTGCTTTCTGGGGTGCTATTGACCAGCAGGATTTGTTGCCGAATGGAAGTGACGAAGAGCTGGAACGTGACATCATCGAAAAAATTAGCATCTTGGGCAAAAACGGCGGTTACATGATTGCCCCGGCTCATATCCTGCAAAACGATGTGTCGCCTGAGCGGGTATTGAAGTTTATTGAATTGTGCAAAAAACATGGGAGCTATGATTAATTTAACTTACAATAGACTATTCCATTGATCAATCCGCGCAGTGATTTAGTTTAAAAGGTATATTATTGAAAATTAAATAGTTGTATAAAGAAGAAAAAAATCCCTATAAATTTTGTACAGTAGGAGATAGAGGTGCTGATGAATACCATTTTGGACGAACGCGCCCGCGAACTTGTTTACGAAGAATGTCGTTGGAATACTTTGCTCCGTATGGGAGGAACAGTTGCTACCGACCGCATTAAAAAGTACGCCTACTGGCCGGAAGCTGCTGCAACGCTGACGTTCAACTATAATTTATGGCCAATTCCACAAACTGTGATTGATACCAATAAAGATGTGAAACTGGAACAAAACCCGGGTTGGGCTTCTAAATAATATTTACTTTTGAACCAATAAACAGGAACATCTTTTGATAAGGCTGTTCCTGTTTTTTTCAAAAGGATCCAAAATGTATTTTTAGCAATTGAAACAGAATCCAAATTTCTGGTTGTAAGTTCGTTTTTTTGCATTGAATCAATCATTCTGTCATTCAACCCTTCATTCATTGACTATTTAAACCAACTAATATGAACCAACTACTAAAATTTAATCTTCAGTTTCTCCTGATTTTTCTTCTCTCCGGAACGTGTTTTACCGCGCAGAGTGCAATTCCTGAAAAAAACCAGACTTCAGGCTTAACCGTTGATTTCCTTTCTCATGCCGGGCAGGTGTTTCGGAATGGATATCCGGTAAACACGCCGCTACATCAGGCCATCGGGCGAAAAGAAAACTTTCAGTTTGCCGAGATTGCCCGCAAAAAACCGTTCTTCGGATGGATTGTCAATTCAGATCAAAACAATACGGTGCAGCTGGCATACCAGATTCTGGTCGCATCAAGTCTGGAAAATATTCAGAAAAACACGGGCGATTTCTGGGATTCAGGAAAAATGGAAAGCGGCCAATCCATCAATGTGATTTATTCAGGGAAAGGGCTTCAGCCCAATTCGGTTTATTTCTGGAAAGTTAAAACATGGGACAATCATGGTGTAGAATCCGCGTTTTCAGATGTCTCGCAATTTAAAACCGCCCCTGATTTGTCGGATTATGCCACTTCGCGCTATCCGCTTCAAAAGCAGGATGTTTATCCGGTTTCCATAAAACCCATTTCAAATTCTTCATGGTTTATTGATTTTGGGAAAGCTGCATTTGGCACCATCCGCCTGACTTTGTTGGGCAAAGCCGAATCGGATACAGTTACCGTTCATTTGGGCGAGGCGCAGAAAGATGGACGGATCAACCGGACTCCGGGCGGGACAATCCGCTATTCGGCTCACAAACTTGTCCTGAAGCGTGGCTGGAATACCTACACGATTGCAATTCCACCGGACAAACGAAATACTGGCCCGCAAGCTGTTTTGATGCCACAATACATTGGCGAAGTCACGCCATTCCGTTATTGTGAACTGGAAGGTTACAGCGAAGCGCTCAGCAAAAACCAGATCGTACAGGAAATTGTATTTTACCCGTTCGACGAAACTGAATCGCATTTCGCGAGTTCCGACACTGTATTGAATCAGGTTTGGGATTTGTGCAAATATTCCATCAAAGCCACGTCCTTCATGGGCATTTATGTAGATGGCGACCGCGAGCGCATTCCTTATGAAGCCGACGCGTATATCAACCAACTTTGCCATTACGGCGTTGCCCGCGAATACAGCATGGGACGCTATTCGCACGAATACCTGATCAATAGGCCAACCTGGCCGACCGAATGGATTTTGCAATCGGTACTGATGGCCTGGAACGATTATTTGTTCACCGGAAACAAAGAGTCGCTTCAGCATTTTTACACCGACCTGAAAGCAAAAGCGCTGTTGCCCTTGGCCGATGAATCAGGTTTTATCAGCACGAAAACCGGAAAGGTAACTCCGGAAGTGTTGGCATCCATTCATTTCAACGGAACCCTGCGCGACATCGTGGATTGGCCGCAAACCGGAATTCTTGGCCTTGGCAAAAATGAGCCCGGCGAAACCGATGGTTTCGTATTTAAAGATGTAAATACCATCGTGAATGCTTACCATTATCAGGCGGTCAGCCAATTGGCCCAAATTGCAAAAGTATTGAATAAGACAGCCGATGAACAACAATTTATGGCAAGGGCAGCAAAACTGAAAGCTTCTTTCAACGAAAAACTGCTGGATAAAAAGTGCGGTATTTACTCCGATGGGATTGGAACCGATCATGCTTCTTTGCACGCCAATATGTTTCCGCTCACATTCGGTCTTGTTCCTGAAAAATATATTGGGAAAGTAAGCGGATTTGTTCAGTCGCGGGGAATGGCTTGCAGCGTTTACGGTTCGCAGTTTTTGATGGATGCTGTTTACGATGGTAATAATCCTGAATACGGGCTTCAATTACTGACTTCCACCTCTGATAGGAGTTGGTACAACATGATCAGGGTGGGATCGACCATTTCGCTCGAAGCATGGGACAACAAATACAAACCTAATCAGGACTGGAACCACGCCTGGGGCGCAGTTCCGGCCAACATCATTCCCAGTAAACTGATGGGCATCGAACCGCTCGAACCCGGCTTTAGGAAAATCCGCATCAAACCGCAACCCGCTTCGCTCGAACATGCTGAAATCAAATGCCCGACCATCCGTGGCGATGTGCTGATGTCTTTCAAAAACAAACCTCAGCACTCATTCATCATGAACCTGACAATTCCGGCCAATACCACCGCCGATGTTTACCTTCCATTCTGGTCAAAAACACACAAGGTGACAATGAACGGAAGTGAAGTGAAATACCGTCAGGAAGGAAATTTTGCTATTGTTGAAGGAGTTGGCTCGGGGAATTTAACGTTTGAAGTAATCCGATAACTCTATCAATGCACTATCCTTTGCCGTTCGGCTTTAGCCAACGGACATGAATATTATTCGGAAAATGGTTTTCCGTCCGCGAAAAGAAACTGAACAAAGCTGAAGCTATATTGCGGACGGAATGGCATTTGCCCATACAATGAAGATTAAAAAATGGATTTTAGCACTTGATAATAAATCAATATTTAAAAGGGGCTAAAGCCCGGACCAATTGAGATTCTCAAATCCGTATAGAATGAATAAGTGTCGCATTTCTAATTGTTCAAATATTTTGACTCACCCCGTCGCATCTGCGATGCTCTCCCCCTCTCTTTTAAAAGAGAGGGGGGAAGACCGATTTATCGGGCTTCGGGATGAGTGAAAATAATATGTGACAACAAATTATTTCTTTTACTTTATTGAACCCTTTAAAAAACTGAACCACATGATCAAACTAAAAATATTAGGATTTGCATTACTGATGAGCTTTATATCGGTGGCTCAAACTCAAAAAAATATTTTCACAAACACTTCGGTTACCTATCCCGAACTGAAATCCGGTTTTGCGAACCCGCCAGCCGAAGCACGACTGCGATGTTATTGGTGGTGGCTCAACAGCATGGTAACCAAAGAATCGATTACCCGCGATCTGGAAGAAATGAAAGACAAAGGTTACGGCGGCGCCACACTGTTTGATGCCGGAAGTTCCAATTACCAGGTTGCCCGAAAAACTCCGGCTGGTCCGGTTTTTATGAGCCCCGAATGGATGGAACTATTCAAACATACCGTAAAAGAAGCCGATCGAAACGGGATAGAACTGACTGTAAACACACAAAGTGGCTGGAATCCCGGCGCACCGTCGATCACTCCTGAAATGGCCATGAAAAAAATAGTCTGGTCGGAAATGGATGTTATCGGTGGAAAAACAATCAGTATGGAATTGCCGCAACCCGAAAGGAAACTGATGTATCAGGACGTTCTGGTTCAGGCCATTCCAAGGAAACCAGGAGCACCGGTTCAGAACGAAGCCATTGAAAACTGGAAGAAAAAATCGTTCAACGAAAAAATTGGGTGGAAAGGCATTTATCCGTTGCACCAGTTACGCGAAGATTTTGACGGTGATGGAATAAGGATGGCCGTGCGAAAAGATGATATCATCGACCTGACCGCTAATTACAGAAACGGCAAACTCGAATGGAATGCACCGGCCGGTGAGTGGACCATCATTCGCTACGGATACACTTGTACCGGAGCGCGAACCTCGACCAACAGCGACGGCTGGGCCGGTTTGTCGGTCGATCACCTGAGTCCCGAAGCATTCGAGTTGTTCAGCGAAACCGTAATTACCCCGCTTATCAAAGCAGCCCAATCGGTTGGCAACAGTGTAAAATACCTGCAAACCGACAGTTGGGAAATGGATTTGGTGAGCTGGACCAAAAACTTTCCGGCCGAATTTAAGAAATATCGTGGCTACGACATTCAGAAATACATGCCCGTTTTGGCCGGACGGATTGTGGAAAACCGCAATGAATCGAACCGCTTTTTGCACGATTTCCGCAAAACCATTGGCGATTGTGTGGCCGACAATCATTATCAACTTTTCTACAATCTGGCGCATAAATACGGAATTGGCATTCATCCCGAATCGGGCGGCCCGCACTCAGCGCCGGTTGATGCGCTGAGAGTAATGGGCATCAGCGATTTTCCGCAGGGCGAATTCTGGGCTATGGCCAACACGCACCGCATCAAAGACGATGAGCGGCTATCGGTAAAACAGAGTGCCTGCGTGGCGCACACCAACGGGAAACGCTTTGTGGCAGCCGAAGGCCCGACCAGCATTGGCCCGCAGTGGGAACGCTCGCCGATGGATCTGAAAGGCAACATCGACCGCGTGTTTTGTTCAGGAGTGAACCGCATCGTTTGGCATACGTTCACCTCGTCGCCCAAAGAGTTTGGCTTGCCCGGAAACGAGTATTTTGCCGGGACTCATCTCAATCCGAACGTGACCTGGTGGAAACAATCCAAAGATTTTATTAGCTATCTCGGCCGTTGCAGTTACATGCTTCAGCAGGGACTGTTTGTGGCCGACGTGCTGTATTATTACAGCGATGATGTTCCGAATTTTGTGTTCCTGAAAGAAGAACTTCCTGAACTGAATTTTGGTTACGACTGGGACAAATGCTCGAAAGATGTGATTTTAAACCGTGTTTCGGTAAGGGATGGCAAGATTGTTTTGCCTGATGGAATGAGCTATAGCGTAATGATGCTTGGCCCTGAAAAAGGAATTGACCTGAATGTGCTGCGAAAACTCGAACAATTGGTCAAAGACGGAATGACACTAATTGGACCGCGTCCAACCGAAGTGACCGGATTGACCGGATTCCCGAAGAGCGATCAGGAACTAAATGAAATTACCAATAAACTCTGGGGAAAAACGGATGGAAAAACAAATACAGAAAATAGCTATGGAAAAGGCCGTATCATCTGGGGAAAAGATGTGAACCAGGTTTTGGCAGATATGAACGTTCAGCCCGATTTGCAGTTCAAAGGCACGCACCCTAAAACAGCGCTCGATTTCATTCACCGCACCACCAACGATCAGGAAATTTATTTTGTGAGCAACCGGTTTGGTCAAATGAAATACAATGATTTTGAATACCGCTATCTGACCACTTTGCCCGATCGTTATGAACAAGTTGAATGCAGTTTCAGGGTAACGGGCAAGGTGCCTGAAATCTGGAACCCGATTACTGGCGAGAGCGAAGAAATACTGGTTTACCGCGAAGAAAATGGGAGGACAATTATTCCTTTACTTTTTGAACCTGAAGGATCGAAGTTTATCGTTTTCCGGAATGCTACGCAAAAACCACACATTACTGAAATCCGGAAAGATAATCAATCGATTTTTCCATGCTCCACATTAGAAAAAAGGGATTGTCCACGCATTGATTTCCGCAGAAACGGCGAAGACGTAGTGGCAGAAATTAACGAACCCGGGAATTATTTTTTGACTTGGTCTGACGGAAGAAAAGAAGAACTGAAATCGGCTAAACAGACCGGATTGGTTCAGCTTTCAGGTGAATGGAATATTCAGTTTGACCCGAATTGGGGAGCGCCGGCACAGGTAAAGGCCAGCGAATTAAAATCGTGGACCGAATTTGAGGATCAGGGCATTAAATATTATTCAGGAACAGCAACTTATCACAAAACCTTTCATTTATCCCAATCTGATTTGAAAGGAAATCGTTTGGTACTCGAACTGGGCAATGTAAAAGAAATGGCTTCGGTAAAAATTAACGGCCATCAGATGCAGGTTTTGTGGAGTGCACCTTTCCGGTTCGACATCACACCGTATGTAAAATCAGGAGCTAACGAACTGGAAGTTGAAGTGGTCAATATGTGGGTCAACCGGCTGATTGGTGATGGTACATTGCCCGTTGAAAAAAGGTTGACCAAAACCAATATCAATAAATTTGATGCGCCGGATGCCGGGAAGTATTTGCGTGTCTCAGGATTAATGGGGCCGGTTAGCATCAGGATGGTGAAGCAAATTGGGTTAAAATAGTTCAATCCGATGAATAAAAGTTTAACCGCTACGCGATAATGTTTCTGAGAGATGTTGGTTTTACAACTACAATACTTCAATCCCTACTGGCTATTTGACTACTGTATTCCAAGTCGCAATTGTTCGAAATCTCCCCTACCGTCAGTACCTCTGCTGGCAATACATAATGAAGTTTGGAAAATATCGTCCAACACTTCCTTTTCGCTGATGCCGTCATTATTTCGGTAAGCTAATTCAGTTGTTCAAACAAAATATCGAGTAATACGTATTCTTCCAGCTTATTTGACTGATGTATAGGAGTGGTATTGATCATCTTCTATAAATTGGCAGCAAATAGCTATTGCTGCCGTAAATTAGATATTGAATTCAGATATTGATTGAAACTCTCTTTTCTTCTCTTTCTGTCAGCATAACGGAGCATTCTGTTTTGATTTAATGCATATTTCGTAATTGCTTCTTCAAAAATAGTGCGCATTTCAGTACCTTGATGAGCAGAAACCATTTCTTTCCCGGCAAAGATTGTGCAATTTAAAAAACTATTGGCTGGCGATGTTCTTGATTTCGGCTGTGGATTTGGAAAAGATGTGGAGTTACTGAAAGAAAAAGGGATCAATATTGTCGGTTATGACAAACATTATTTTCCAGGATACCCAACAGAAAAATTTGATGCGATTATATGCTTTTATGTTTTGAATGTATTATTGCCGGAAGAACAAGCTAGCGTTCTTATGGAAGTTTCCCTTTTGCTAAAACCGAGTGGCAAAGCATTTTTCGCTGTGCGAAGAGATATAAAATACGAAGGTTTCAGAACGCACAAGGTTCATCAGCAGCCAACTTTCCAATGCAATGTGAAGCTGGGTTACAAATCAATCTTCAAAAATGAGAATTGTGAAGTGTATGAATACAAACACTATAACCAACTCAGTAGGAAGGTAAATATTGAATGTCCGTTTTGTAATCCCGATTCACAAAGAGAATTGATTTTAGAACCTGCTACTGCTTATGCAATGTTTGATAAGTTCCCTGTAAGCAACGGGCATATTTTAATCATTCCTAAGAAACATTGCGATGATTACTTTCAACTCACGTTCAAAGAACAATCAGCTTGTTGGTTTATGCTGAATAAAGCGAAAGAGATTTTGAAAAGGACATTGAATCCTGACGGTTTTAATGTTGGTTTCAATGTGAATGAATCAGCAGGTCAAACTATTCCACATGCTCATATTCATTTGATTCCTCGTTATTCAGGTGATGTAAAAGAACCAAAGGGGGAGCAATCCTTCCACAGTATTTTTCATCATTTGCAGCATGCAAAGTAAATAAATCGCATCAAATGGAATTGTCAAATAGTAAATTTCAGAAAACAGACGATGCCGATACCGGTCAATATGTGGATTCTGAGTTTATGAATTTGTCCTGCTCGATCCGAAAAAAGGCAACCATGCTGTTGAAGGCCTAACCAAAATGTTGCAGTTGTACCAAAATAGATGCTAAGCCGCAATGCCGTGTCAGCAGTGATACTTCTTTTCCCTTTAATGATCTGTGAAATTCTTGACTGGGGAATCTCAGTCTCGCTGGCTAATTTGTATGCTGAAACGTTTAAGTCTTTTAAAAATTCTTCGTTTAGAATTTCTCCCGGGTGTATATTTTCTAACAATTCCATATTCCCTCTTTTATTAGTCATAAGCTTTTATTTCCACTTCTTTAGCCTGATTATTCGCCCATTTAAAAATAATTCTCCTTGGTCGTTAATTCTGATACTGAATAATCCTTTCATGCTTCCTGATAATTTTTCCCAATATTTCGATGTGAAAGCTTTTTGGCTAACTTTGCGCCTTCTGAATAAATTGTAAACATGGCACAGAAACCTTCAATCCCAAAAGGAACCCGCGATTTTTCACCGGTTGAAATGACCAACCGGAACTATATTTTCGATACTATCAAAAGTATTTTTCGTTTGTATGGATTTCAACCCATTGAAACTCCGGCAATGGAAAACCTTTCAACCTTGATGGGGAAATACGGTGAAGAAGGCGACAAGCTG
>JANONW010000191.1:0-2150 GCA_031421065.1 Prolixibacteraceae bacterium | reverse complement strand
GGGTTCGTCCTGAGCGTTCAAAAGAACAGCAGCGTTATCTTCAAAACGGATATACGTTCCGTCTTTTCTTCTAATTTCTTTCTTCGTTCTTACAACCACAGCTTTAGAAACAGTTCCTTTCTTTGCCTGGCTGCCGGGCATAGCCGACTTGATAGTAACCACAATTTTATCACCAACGGAAGCATAGCGCTTTCCGCTACCTCCGGGGATGTGCAAACACAGAACTTCTTTTGCTCCACT
This sequence comes from Prolixibacteraceae bacterium, assembly GCA_031421065.1. GTDB lineage: Bacteria > Bacteroidota > Bacteroidia > Bacteroidales > Prolixibacteraceae > Aquipluma. The sequence goes on along the minus strand of JANONW010000191.1, from coordinate 1,910 downwards.
ATTGTCTGCTACAATTAATCTTGATTCGGTGCTGATCATAACTACTTCGCTTTTTCAATTATCTCAACTAATCTCCAACGCTTGCTCTTGCTCAACGGGCGTGTTTCAGAAATACGTACTGTATCGCCAATGCCTGCCTCGTTCTTCTCGTCATGCGCCATGAACTTGGTAGTTTTGTGCACAAACTTTCCATAAATAGGATGTTTCACCTTTCTATCTACAGCTACCGTGATGCTTTTTTGCATCTTGTTGCTTGTCACTTTACCAATTCGTTCTTTACGTAGGTTCCTTTCCATAGGAATTATTTTTGAATTTCTTTAGCTCTCAACTCTGTGTTCAATTGCGCGATTAGTTTGCGTGATGCTTTCATCTTCATCGGATTCTCGATTGAAGATACCTGATGAGCAAACTTTAGTTTACGCAGCACTTCTGTCTCGTTGACAATTTTCTCTTTCAGATCGTTGATGCCCAATGCTATTATTTCTGTATGCTTCATGACTTACTTATTCTACGTAATCTCTTCGTACTGTAAACTTTGTCTTAATTGGCAACTTGCCTTCTGCCAGGCGCAATGCTTCACGCGCTGTAGCGATGTTAACACCACCGGCCTCAAACAAAATAGTTCCTGGCTTTATTACGGCTACCCAATATTCAGGGGCACCCTTACCTTTACCCATCCTTACTTCAGCAGGCTTGCGAGTAATTGGCTTGTCAGGGAAAATACGAATCCACACCTGACCTTCACGCTTCATCGCACGCGTAACCGCAATACGAGCCGCCTCTAATTGACGTGCTGTAATCCAGCCAGCCTCTAGTGATTTAAGACCAAAAGAACCGAAAGCAATAGAATGTCCGCGGGTGGCTACACCTTTCACACGGCCTTTCTGCATCTTTCTGAACTTGGTACGTTTTGGTTGTAACATTACTGTCTACTTTTATTCTTAAAAATTAATTTCTTCTTCCACTTCCGCCACGGTTATCACCGCCTCTTCCTCTTCCTTCACCTCCGCGGCCTCCTCTGTTATCTCCACCACGGCCACGACTATCTCCGCCTCTTCATCTGTCTCCACCTCTTTCGTTACCGCCACCTCTTGATCCGCCTGGGGCATTTGCAGCAGCAGCCGCGTTGCTTACGATACCTATGTTAGGGGAAAGATCACGCTTGCCGTAAACCTCACCTTTGAATATCCATACTTTGATACCGATTTTTCCATACACTGTTTGTGCTTCCGATATTGCATAATCAATATCTGCACGAATCGTATGAAGAGGAATACGTCCTTCTTTATATTGTTCAGTACGTGCCATATCAGCACCCGCTAAACGACCCGAAGTTTTAATCTTAATACCTTCTGCACCAACACGAATTGCTGAGGCAATTGCTTGCTTCATGGCACGCTTGTAAGAAATACGGGCTTCGATCTGTTGCGCTATAGATTCACCTACCAACCGCGCATCCAACTCAGGACGCTTAATTTCATAAATGTTGATTTGAACATCTTTACCCGTAAGTTTCTTCAACTCTTCCTTAATCTTATCCACCTCCGTACCGCCTTTACCAATTACCACTCCCGGACGAGCCGTGTGAATAGTAAGGGTGACACGCTTCAATGTTCTTTCGATCACTACTTTGGCAATACCACCTTTTTGAATACGGGCGTCAATATATTTTCTGATCTTGTGGTCTTCAACCAGTTTATCAGAAAAATTATTACCTCCGAACCAGTTGGAATCCCAACCGCGAACGATGCCTAATCTGAATCCTATAGGATTAATTTTCTGTCCCATTATTCCTTCGTTTCTTTTTCAGTGGATTTTACTTCAGTGCCTTTCTTCTTTAAGCTATCAACTACGAGTGTTACGTGGTTCGAACGCTTGCGAATGCGGTGTGCGCGGCCTTGTGGTGCTGG
>JANONW010000190.1:0-77290 GCA_031421065.1 Prolixibacteraceae bacterium | reverse complement strand
GTGTCAGAGTGATCATTCGGGTATCGCTTGGAAATATTGGTAGTAATAGTTGTCCCATGACCGCTAAGGTAAGGATTATTACTTTACGGCAATTGTCCTGTTATGTGTTGATAATCAGGTATAGGTCTTGGAAGTCTGAATTTCGTTATAATCTCAATTTAATGGTTGGGTTAGATGTTTGTGCCATAAACAATAAAAACGTATAACCATGAAAACAATTTTAACAAAAGAAAACAGGATTACAGCAGGAGTGGTGGTTCTACTGATTATGGCTCTCATAGCCACCGGGATTTATTATTCATCCAACAAGTCGCTGACTAAAAATCTAAATACCGAAAAGCTCAAATCTGAAATGATGCTGTCAGAAAAACTTGCGTTGCAAAAAGAAATTGACACCTTCAAAAACCAGATTAATTCACTTTCAGGCAAAAACACTGAGCTTGATAAATTGTTGGCTGAGACCAGTCTTAAATTAAGTGACAAGGAGGCTCAGCTAAATCGAATCGCCCGCGAGAATGGAAACATTAAACAATTGAAGAAACAACTCGCAGAATTGGAGCAAATGAAAAAAGATTTCGACAGTCAGCTGCTTACGTTGAATGAAACGATTCAGAAACTAAATAAGGAAAAAGATGCAATGAATCAAACTATTGCATCTCTTCAGAAAGAAAATAAAGAGCTTGCAGCGAATCTTGAAATCATAAATTCATTGACTGCTGATAATTATTTGGTTGAAACTACAAAAAGAAAGGACAGGTTAACCATTATAGCCAAACGCACAAAGAAAATGACTGTGACTTTTAAAGTTCCTGAAAATATGGTTGAAAATATTTCCTTCAAATTAATAAAGCCTGATGGGACAAAGGTTGAAGGAAAAGGCAATGGGATTGCATATCGGGTTGTTAATGGAGATGATGGTTTAATGGCAAGCATTTCCGGAGGTGCAATAAAGGTTTTAAAGAGAATTGAAATGACTTATGAACCAAAAGAAAAACAAAAACCTGGAGTTTACAAAATTGAAATATATAATGGGGATAAGTATATAGGTGCATGTAATGTAAAGTTGCGCTAATTGGAAATCAGAGAAACATACTCAATGTTTATATAGCTAAAAATGATTCATCCGGGATGCTGTAAAAAGCTCCCGGATGTTTTTTGAAACTGATTTGAATCCAGTGTATTGAATCCGGTTGTTTTTATAAAACCAAAATTTTTAAACCATGAGAATTATAAAATATATAGTAAGCATTGTATTTGTATTTAGCCTTTTATCCTGCAATACAAATAGCAAACTGGGCAATAAAGTTGATCAGTTCTTCCAGTCGAAAAGATACAAAACGACACTAAAGGACCGCAATGAATTATATGCTGAAGCCCGGCAATTAAAAAAAGATACCACCGAACTTGGGATTGAACTCAGAAAAGTTAAAAATGAATATGCGGAACTAAAAGGAGAGTACAATAGTTTGTCAAACAAATCAGGAATGGAGGTTGCGAAACTCAATGAGGATTTAAAATTGAAATCAAAGGAATTGGAAACAAAAGAAAATTTGCTTAGGGAACGCGAACAACGCCTGAAAGAAATGGAAGCAATTGTTTCAAAACAGGATTCGATTACCAATGCATTGAATACTATTGTCAAGAATGCATTACTTGGATTTAGGGCTGATGAACTTTCTGTTGAAATGAAAAATGGGAAGGTTTACGTTTCTATGACAGATAAGCTTCTGTTTAAATCGGGAAGCGCGGCTGTTGAAGACAAAGGGAAACAGGCTATAAAAAAACTTGCCGAAGTGCTGAATAAAAACAGCGATATAGATATCGCAATAGAAGGCCATACGGATAATATACCAATCAAAACAAACCTTTATAAGGACAATTGGGATTTGAGTGTTGCAAGGGCTACAAGTATTGTTCGGATGCTAAATGAAGAATACAGAGTGGACCCGAAACGGTTGACCGCATCAGGCAAAGGCGAATATTTTCCGGTAGCTACCAATGAAGATCAGGAGGGAAGGGCTAAAAACCGAAGGACTGAAATTATTCTTTCGCCAAAACTGGACGAACTATTTAAGATGCTCCATAAACACTAAGTCAATATGAAGTTGAATTTTAATCGGATATTTCCCGAAAAAACAAAATTGCTTATTGTACATGCAGATGACATGGGAATGTCACATTCTGTAAATAGTGCTGTTTTTCATTTATTTAATCATGGCACATTAACATCGGCCAGTACAATGGCACCTTGCCCTTGCTTCTCTGAAGTTAAAAATTGGAGTATAATGAATCCTGAAAAGGATATTGGAATGCATCTCACATTAATTTCATGGCGTGAAATACGCAACAGATTGTATGGTTTAGAAGAATCTATATCCAAAGAAAAATATAATTTTGCGAATCTGGCGTAAAATGTATGATTCACGATGTCAGCTAAGTGTGAATCACATTCCATTTACAAACCTTACCATTTCCTTACTTCTTTTTCTCCTGAAGGGCGGCCCGATTCATGGAAAAGTTTTTTGTCTATCTTTGCGCCAATTCAAAAAAACAAGTCTGATGCAGGAAAAAATTCTTATCCTCGATTTTGGTTCACAATACACACAGTTGATTGGCCGGCGTGTTAGGGAGTTGAACGTTTATTGCGAAATCTATCCTTTTAACCATTTTCCGGCGATTGACGAAACCGTAAAGGGCGTAATTCTGTCCGGAAGCCCATTTTCAGTGAGGGACACCAATGCACCAAGGCCTGATTTGTCGCTGATTAAAGGCGAATTGCCTTTGTTGGGAGTTTGCTATGGCGCACAATATCTGGCTCATTATTTTGGTGGCGAAGTGATGCCTTCCGATTCGCGTGAATATGGACGCGCCAATCTTGGCTTCGTAGATTCTACAAATGTGCTCTTTAAAAATATAAGCGAACATACCCAGGTTTGGATGTCGCATGGCGATACCATCGAACGTCTTCCCGAAAACTATAAAGTAATTGCAAGTACCGCCGATGTTGATAAAGCAGCTTTTCAGATAGAAGGCGAACAAACTTTTGGAATCCAGTTTCATCCTGAAGTTTATCATACTGCCGAAGGAACCCAGCTGCTTCATAATTTTGTGGTGGATATTTGCGGTTGCAAACAGGACTGGACACCGGATTCGTTCATCGAAACAACCATAAAGGAACTTCAGGACAAACTTGGCGACGACAAAGTGGTACTGGGACTTTCAGGCGGGGTTGATTCGTCGGTTGCCGGAGTGCTTCTGCACCGTGCGATCGGTAAAAACCTGACCTGCATTTTTGTTGACAACGGTTTGTTGCGCAAGGATGAATTTCAGCAAGTGCTCGATTCATACCAGCACATGGGGCTGAATGTGATCGGTGTCGATGCCCGGCAGAAATTCTGGGACGATCTGGCCGGAATTACCGATCCTGAAACAAAACGTAAAACAATTGGCCGCGACTTTATCGAAGTGTTTGATGTGGAAGCACACAAAATAAAGGATGTGAAATGGCTGGCGCAGGGAACTATTTATCCTGATGTGATCGAATCTGTTTCGGTAAACGGACCTTCGGCAACCATCAAATCTCATCATAATGTGGGTGGACTTCCAGCAAAAATGAACCTGAAAGTTGTTGAACCATTGAATTTGTTATTCAAAGACGAAGTCCGCAGGGTGGGGAAGGCTTTGGGAATTAAACAAGAACTGTTGGGCCGTCACCCTTTTCCCGGACCGGGATTGGGTATCCGTATTTTGAGCGATGTAACGCCTGAAAAAGTCCAGATGCTTCAGGAAGCTGATGCCATATTCATCAACGGCTTGAAAGAATGGGGATTGTACGATAAGGTTTGGCAGGCCGGAGCAATGCTTTTGCCGGTGCAATCGGTTGGGGTGATGGGCGACGAACGTACTTACGAAAATGTTGTCGCTTTGCGCGCCGTGGCTTCTACCGATGGAATGACCGCTGACTGGGTGCATCTTCCGTATGAATTCCTTGCCAAAATGTCGAACGAAATCATCAACAAAGTTCGCGGAATCAACCGCATCGTTTACGATATCAGCTCAAAACCACCGGCAACCATTGAGTGGGAATAATTATAGCTTAGAAATCAGAATAATCGGTTGGGTGCAGCAGTATTTTTACTGATTTGGAAACGGTGTTTTTATATTCTTCGATGGCCAAAAGTGTTTTCCATTCCGGATAGGCCCTGAATGTTGCCCATCGGTCGTTGTGGGTTGTCATGTCGGCAAAAGTGGTGAGGTATATCAGATTGGGCATGGTACTTCCAGAAACAACTTCAGCATAAAAAACTATTTTTGACTCAATGGCAATGTTACCTCGTTAATATACCAGAAACCCCGTTGGTGCAGAAAATTCATTTTCCCCAGACCTGAAAAGTTTTCTGTTTGGTTGCTTCCCTCAATCACTCCTGAAAAACTGATGTCGAATAGCACTTCTGCATTCGATTCGTCAAATTGAATGTCAGTAATTTCAAGGTTTTTGATTGTGAACGATTTGAACGCTTGCCGGAAATTGTCAAACCACTTGTTTGCTTCTGCCTCATTGGTAAGGTTGTTGGCATAAAAGTCAGACTCATGATCTAAAAATGATTCAAAAAAATCGGCACAACCGTTTCTGAGGTCGTATCCATGGTTCGGATGAAATTCTTCGTAGGTGAAATGACTGATCCACCCGTCCATTTTTATATTGTCAGTTTCAGTAATAAACAGTTCTTCGGTAATAAACCGGTATAATTCGCGGTCGTCAACCTCGCAAAGTGTATCCAGATGTATCTGGTTCTCATTTAAAAGTTGCATGATTTGTTCCAGATCGGCACTAATTTCCTGGTCAGGAATGTCCCCGCTATTTTTGAATTCCGGGTTGCCAATGAAATCGTAAACCATAACGCGTTCCGAATTATGGAATGCCTTTTCAAAATCTAAAACATTGTCCAGAAACTGGCTTTCCACCTGCGGGGACAAATCTGCATTTGTCGATTCGATGGGGAAATCAGCTCCATATTCGAGCCGTAGTTTCATCCTTTTAATCTCGTTTTCCTGCTTCAAACGTTCGAGTTCGTCTTCAAATTCTTCCGGTACGTGGTCTTTCATTGTTTTTGGGTTTTAAGGAAAGTACAGGCGATTTCAGTCTCTTTTCTTTTTCCAAATATAGGCAAATATGTTTAACTCATGAACGACTTGCAAAGAGTAGCATAATGATAATGACGAAATGAATTACTGATGCAGGTAAGTTTTGTTGTCAATTGTAAACTTTTGAACACTAATTGTAGCCGAATGTTAACTTTAATTAAGAAAGTTATTAAAGATTGACCGTTTTTATAAGCTATTTTTGCCGCACAATAAATTTCCGGTATGGCTTTTTGCATGATATTTGAAGTAGTGCCTATCCGATTTAAAAAATACAATTATGAGTTTCAATTACAGAATTACAGGTTTTTCAATTCTGCTGGGGATGATACTATTTGCTGGAGGAATTGAATTGAAAGCCCAGGACGTTCAAAACAGCACAATGAAATATGGACGTTTACTCCGGCTAATTGACAGCTACTATGTTGACACAACCAATGTTGACGACTTAACAGAAAAGGCAATCGTTGAGGTGCTTCGTGATCTTGACCCTCACTCTGTTTACATTTCAAAAGAAGAAGTGGAAAAAATGAACGAACCGCTTCATGGAAACTTCGAAGGGGTGGGCATTTCGTTCAACGTTTACCACGATACTTTAATGGTGGTAGCTACTGTTCCGGGCGGGCCGTCCGAAAAAGTCGGGATCAGGGCCGGAGATCGCATTGTGGCGGTTGATTCCAAAAACATTGCCAGTGTTGGTTTGAAAAATACCGATGTATATGATTATCTGCGTGGTAAAAAAGGTACGAAAGTTGAATTGAAAGTGAAACGTAAAGGGGAAGTAAATCTGCTCGATTTTGTGGTAATCCGCGATAAAATTCCGATCAACAGCCTCGATGCTTCCTACATGATCAATGAAAATACTGGTTACATCAAGCTGAACAAATTTTCGGCAACTACTTCCAGCGAATTTCTGGAGGCAATTCAAGCCTTAAAAGCCGGTGCAAAGTTGAACAATCTGGTACTCGATCTACGCGGCAATGGCGGCGGATATCTGACAGCAGCCACCGAGTTGGCCGATCAGTTCCTTACTGCCTACAAACTGATTGTTTATACCCAGGGAAAAAATACCCAAAAGAAAGAATATACTGCAACGGCGCTCGGCGAACTTGAACAGGGCAAACTGATTGTGCTGATTGATGAAGGTTCGGCTTCGGCAAGCGAAATTGTGGCAGGTGCCGTTCAGGATTGGGACCGCGGCGTGCTCATCGGACGGCGTTCGTTTGGCAAAGGTCTGGTGCAACAACCATTTCCGCTGACCGATGGTTCAATGATACGCTTAACTACCGCTCATTATTACACCCCAAGTGGCCGCAATATTCAGAAACCTTATGAAGAAGGCACTGAAGAATATCAGAAAGACTACCTGAAACGGATCGAGCATGGTGAGTTGTTCTCGAAAGACAGTATTGTACAGAACGAAGCGCTGATGTATTTGACCAAAGTAAGTAAACGCACGGTTTACGGTGGCGGTGGTGTTATGCCCGATTTGTTTATCCCGCTCGATACTTCGAAATATTACGCTTATTACAACAATCTGCTTCGCAAGAATGTCGTTTACATCGGAGTACTCGATATAATGGACGAAAGCCGCGATGGGTTTAAACAAAAATATAGCGATTTTAAAACATACGTCGATAAGTTTGAAGTAACCGACATTATGGTCAACAAAATAATGGATGCCGGTGAAAAGGAAGGGGTTAAAAAGGAGGAAAAGAGTATCGAATTTGCCCGTCCGCTCATGAAACGCCAAATGAAAGGCCTGATAGCACGCGATCTTTTCTCGATGAGCCATTATTTCCAAATCATGAATGCTGAAGACGAAACCATCACTAAAGCGGTTGAAGTCATCGCCCAAAGAGGAGCTTACGAGAAAATCCTCAACGGAAAATAGTTGGCAACATTACCTCTCTTCTATAAACATTTGACCTCTCTGAGGTCGAAGAAATTAACTTTCGAAGCCAACTTTAAACTTTAAACTTTAAACTGTTCAAAGCGCTTTATGGAACTAACAATCAAATGGCTTTCAGGAAATTACATTGAACTCCTGGGGGCCATTTTAGGTATTGTATATATATTCTTCTCGATACGCCAGAGCATTCTTACCTGGCCGGTTGGGTTGCTGACTTCCGCACTTTATGTATCGGTGTTTTTTTCAACGAAACTTTATGCCGACATGGGACTGCAAATGTACTATATCGTCATCAGTATTTATGGCTGGCACGAATGGATATGGGGAAATTCGGCAACAAAGTCGGAACCATTAAAAGTGAGCCGCTTAAACTTTCGTTTGGGCATTTTACTTGCTGCAATAAGTTTCATGCTTTTTATCCTGATGTGGTTTATTCTGGATAATTATACCGATTCGACCGTCCCGGTTGCCGATTCGCTGGCGACTTCGCTTAGCATTGTTGCGACCTGGATGCTTGCCCGAAAAATTCTCGAACATTGGTTGGTATGGATTTTTGTTGATGCATTCTCCATAGGGCTGTTTTTGTACAAGGAGCTTTATCCTACCGTCATCCTCTTTGCTGTTTACACCATAATGGCAGTGGTAGGGTACATTGAATGGAAGAAAGAAATTGTGGCTGAAAAGGCGGTGGATCAGGCACAGGCGTAGGCAAAGAAGTTAAGGCTCAGACACAGGCACAGGAAAAAGGAGTATCCACAAATTTTAACCGCCAACAATTATTTTGAAATCAAAGAATATTTTGTTTGTCTTATCCCGTAGGGATTAAATTTTAATTGCTCCTAAAAAATTTGAACTGATAACTAATCCTTCTGTACTTTTGCACACTTGCACAAAAACATGAACTCACTCAATAAACAAATACGAATAGCCATTACAGGCCCCGAATCGACCGGAAAAACCACATTGGCGATGCAACTGTCCGAATTATACAATGGCCGGTACATTCCTGAATTTGCCCGTGAATATGTGGAAAAGCTTCCCCATCACTATACCTTTGACGATGTTGAAGCAATTGCAATTAATCAACTTGATCAATATGAGGAAACAAAATCAGGTTCGGAACAATTGTTTTTCTTCGATACCTGGCTCATTATTACCAAAGTATGGTTCAACTGGGTTTTCGGTCGGACCCCGGAATGGTTGGAAGTCAAAATTCAAGAATGTCCGATAGATTTGTTCCTGTTATGCCGGCCCGATTTGCCTTGGGAAGCTGATGCTGTTCGCGAAAACGGAGGTGAAAACCGCCTGAAACTGTTCGACCAATACCGAAACGAACTGAACCATTATGGTTTTAAATACGTTGAAATCGGTGGGAGTGGGGAAGTCCGTCTGCAATCAGCAATTGATGCGATCAATAATAATTGTCCGTTGTTGTGAAACTTTCAGCCTTATAGTTTGATATCACTTTCAAAAGTGTGATTTTTGTCAGTAATTTAAAATCCGAACAAATGTATCCAGAAAAGAATTTCGAACATAAAATGAGCCGTGCCGTCGAGCAACTGGCCGATCCGAAATCATACAGCATGGTTTGCCACGAACACCGCATGGGCGAACCTTTACCATCGATTGAAAAACTTGGCAAAATAGTTGGGTTGATCCGTGAGATTTTATTTCCCGGATACTTCGGAAATACCAGTCTGCGTGCAAATACAATCAAACATTATGTAGGTGTCAACATCGACGAATTGTTCGAATTGTTGTCGGAACAGATACTGGCCGGATTGTGTTTCACCTGTGCGAACCCCGAACAGGTCGATATGCAGGAACGTTCACGGTTTGCACAGGGACTTGCTTCCGACTTTATATCATCTCTTCCTGAAATCAGGCGGCTGCTGATTACCGATGTTGAAGCGGCTTATCTTGGCGATCCTGCCGCAAATAACCGGAGTGAAGTAATATACTGTTATCCTGCTATTAGGGCAATCAGCAACCACCGTGTTGGCCATCAGTTGCTGCAATTGGGAGTTCCGCTTATTCCCCGCATTATTTCCGAAATGGGCCATTCCGAAACAGGCATCGACATTCATCCCGGAGCGCAGATCGGCGAATCATTTACCATCGATCACGGTACCGGTGTTGTGATTGGTTCTACTTGTATCATCGGGAAAAATGTGAAACTCTATCAGGGAGTTACCCTCGGGGCCAAAAGTTTTCCTTTGGATGCGGATGGCAACCCGATCAAAGGCATTCCACGCCATCCGATTGTGGAAGACAATGTGATCATTTATGCACAGGCTACCATTTTGGGCCGCATTCGGATTGGCGCAAATTCTGTAATCGGAGGAAACGTTTGGGTTACAAATAGTTTGCCGCCAAATTCAAAGATCATTCAAAACAAAGCCAAAGAAGCAGATTATAACGATGGAGCGGGGATTTAAAAGTTCCAAGTTTCAGGTTCAAAGTTCCAAGTTTCTGCCATGCTTAATATTGGTGGTATTTTATTTTGTTTCTTATTCATTATTGGATATTGGACATTGGATATTCTCAATCTTTAATCTTTCATATAAAAAAACATATTGTCTTGAAAAAACAAACATACACCGCCACAACACTGGCCGGATTAGAGGAAGTACTTGCACAGGAGTTGATCGAAATTGGTGCCGGTGAGGTGCAGATAGGCCGTCGTTCGGTGTATTTCAGCGGAGATTTAAAATTACTGTATAAATCAAATTATTGCTTACGGACTGCTTTACGGATTTTACTGCCCATTGATTCCTATAAAATTCATTCGGCTGACGATTTATACCAGCGTGGAAAAAACTTCAAATGGGAAGATTTGTTTGGCTGCGACCAGACCTTTGCCATTCAAAGTACAGTCTTTACAGATCTTTTCAACAATTCAATGTATGCCTCGCTCAAACTGAAGGATGCCATTGTTGATCGTTTCCGTTATAAATTTGGAGACAGGCCTTCGGTCGATTCAAAAAATCCGGATATCCGCATCAACCTGCACATCAGCAACGAGTATTGTACCATTTCGCTCGACAGTAGTGGCGAATCGCTGCACAAACGCGGTTACAGGTTGGATCAGAACGAAGCTCCAATGAGCGAAGTGCTTGCAGCGGGATTAATCCGGCTATCGCAATGGGACTGCAAAAGCGACCTGATTGATCCGATGTGCGGCTCGGGAACAATCGCCATCGAAGCGGCAATGCTGGCCAATGGCATTTATCCCGGAAGCATACGTAAAGACTTTTGTTTCCGCAACTGGCGCAATTTTAATCCTGAAATGTTCGCCCAAATGGAGGAAGAAGTTCAGCCACAGGGAATTCAGCCAGTGAAAATTTCGGCATCCGATATTTCGCGCCGGAACATAGATATTGCATACAAAAATGCCGAAGCTGCCGGAGTACTGGCGCTTATTGACTTTAAGATATCCGATTTTAAAGTACTGGAACCCGCCTCAGAAAAGCCTTTCCTCCTTTTCAACCCACCTTACGGTGAGCGTTTGGCCCCTGACGACACTAATTTTTACGCGATGATTGGCGAAAGGCTGAAGCATCATTATGCAGATGCAATTGTTTGGATCATCAGTGCCCCACAATGTCTGAAATCTGTTGGATTGCGCCCGTCACGAAAAATTTCTATCCTGAACGGTTCACTGGAATGTAGTTTCAGAAAATATGAACTGTACCGCGGTTCGAAGAAGGTTGCCTCTGAAAATGATGTTGTTGAGTAATGAACTTATTTGTTAAAAGGAAAGTCGTTCAGTGGCCATCTTAAAGGAACTCCCCTCAGCTATTCCAGATTTCCCACGATTTAAGTGCCTGAAGGTGCAGCATTTCCAATCCGTTTTTGGTTTTGGCGCCCTGAGTTTTTGCTTTTTTCAGGAACAATGTTTCTTCCGGATTGTAAACCAGATCGAAACACACATGGTCAGCCGTAATGTATTGATACGGAATATCAGGGCATTGGTCCACTTTTGGGAAAGTGCCCAACGGTGTGGCGTGAATGATAATCAAGTTTTCCTTCAGCAATTGTTCGTTTATCTGGCTGTACCTGATTTCTCTTTCAAAACATTGCTCTTCGATGGTTGCCGAAAGATATTGAATTCCAAGTTTGTTCAACGCATACTTGATGGCCTTGGAGGCGCCGCCAGTACCCAGGATCAATGCCTTCCTGTGTTTTTCTTCCAGCATCGGGCGAAGCGAATTTTCAAATCCATACAAATCGGTATTGAACCCTTTCAGAATTCGCTTGCCATTTTTATAACTAATTTTAACCGTATTTACTGCTCCAATCTGTGCGGCTTCAGGTTCAATTTCATCGAGAAACGGCATGATTTGCTGTTTGTATGGAATGGTACAATTCAATCCGTAAATATCCTTTCCCTGCTCAAAAACTCCAGGGAATTCTTCGATGCTGTCCAGTTCAAAATTCAGGTATTCATGATCGGCACAGTTCTCTTTCATGAATTTTTCAGTAAAGAAATTTCTTGAAAACGAATATCCCAGCCGATGTCCAATTAGTCCGAATGTTTTCATTGTGTAGTTCAAGTTTCGGCTTCGACAAGCTCAGCCTTTGTCTATATTTATAAGTTATATAATTAGTATTCAACAGTTTGTTGTTCTTCTAAGTTCTTAATATAATGCTCCAAATTACTTTCTATTTTATCAAAAACCATTGGCAAATAGAATGAAATTGAGTCCATTGTTAATTCATTTGTCAAAGGAAAACCGTGGTACCAATTTAGGTGCGACTTAACTGAATTAATTTCATTTAATTCAATATTTTCAAATGGATCGTTGAAGGCATAGTCGTGAAATAATGATAGATGAATGAATGCACAGCCAAACTTATAAACAGACTTTGTCCAGCCATTGAGAGTGTCAGCTAAGTCTACCATTATCTTGTCTGTAACTTGAGCCTTGCTTTTAAGCTTCCATTTTTGTCCACTTAAAGTAAGGTTTATCAAATGATTTCTTTCGTCTATAGATTGGCTTAATAAAAAAATCACTCTAACCATTGAGTCAAGTTCTTGCCGTAAAACAGACATAACTTGTCCTGTTAATCCGGTTCTTGAGAGTAATTGGATTGCTTTTTTGTTCTCAATAGACCTTTGTCTCACTATCTCACAAAATTGCTTAGTATTTTCCATTTTATTTACTCAAATTGTTTATTTCTCATCTGGTTTTGGCCATCAATGCATTTTGCTAAAACATTAAGCTATCACACCTCGCTCAACTCGAGCCAACGCATTTCTTTTTCTTCCAGAAGGCCTGAAATTATACTAAACCGCGTCGATTTCTCCTGAAGTTGGCTGCTGTTTAATGTTCCTGAATTCAATTCATCATTGATCTGTGCCTTTTCATTTTCAAACGCCTCAATATCTTTTTCAAGTTGTTCCAGTTCCTTTTTCTCGTTAAAAGTAAGCTTCCTTTCTTTCGCCTTTGCAGGTTTTGCCAGTTCTTCTGGCTCCGGTTTTTTATTTCGTTTTTCTTCCTGTTCCTCCTGAAGTTGTTTTTCCCTCCATTCAGAATAATTTCCTGGAAAATCTTTGATGCTGCCTTCTCCGTTAAAAATGAAAAGGTGATCAACGATTTTGTCCATGAAATAGCGGTCGTGCGAAACAATGATCACACAACCCTGAAAAACACGCAGGTATTCTTCCAGAACAGCCAGTGTCATGATGTCAAGGTCGTTGGTCGGCTCATCCAGGATCATGAAATTCGGGTTTGTCATCAGGATGGTGCACAAATATAGCCGCCTTTTTTCGCCTCCCGAAAGTTTTTCAACAAACGAATACTGTGTGTCAGGAGGAAAAAGGAAGGTAGTAAGTAACTGCGATGCAGTCAGTTTTCGTCCGTCTTCGAAGTTGATCACTTCTGCGATTTTCTGAACACAATCGATCACTTTGTCGCCCGGATCGAACTCAATTCCGGTTTGCCGGTAATAACCGAAACGGATGGTTTGCCCTATTTCGATGGCGCCACTGTCGGGCTGAAGGTTTCCGGTCACAATATTCAGGAAAGTTGACTTTCCAGTGCCGTTTTTGCCGGCGATGCCCACTTTTTCGAACCGCTGAAATTTATACGAAAAATCTTTGATCAGACAAAGATCATCGTATGATTTACTGATGTTTTCCAGGTCAAGAATTTTATTCCCTATCCGCGACGAATTCATGCTCAGTTCAATGTTGTTCCCGTTCAGGTTTTGCGATGCCTTTATTTTCAAGTCATCCACACGTTCCATACGGTATTTCGATTTTGTTCCACGGGCCTGTGGCATCCGGTGCGACCATTCCAACTCGGTTCGAAGCAGGTTTCTGGCCTTATCGACCCCAGCAGCCGTCGCTTCCATGCGCTCCTGACGTTTTTCCAGAAAATATGAATAATTGCCGCGGTGACGGTAAATGGTGTTGCCCTCCATTTCAAGTATTTCGTTGCACACCCGATCGAGAAAATACCTGTCGTGGGTAACCATGAACAGGGTGATTTTTGTCTTTTCAAGATAGTTTTCCAGCCATTCGATCATTTCAAGGTCGAGGTGGTTGGTTGGCTCGTCGAGCATCAGCACATCAGGTTCATTAATCAGCACATTTGCCAGTGCAATGCGTTTCTTTTGTCCACCTGAAAGTTCTGAAATTGGCTGGTCGTAATCGGTAATCTTTAACTGTGTAAGTATCTGTTTTACTTTTACTTCATAGTCCCACGCATGATGGTGCTCCATCAGTTCCGTGTATTTCGTGATATCATCCTTGTGATTTAGCCGCAAGGCAAGTTCGAAGTTTCGGATGGCCTCCACAATTTCGCTGCCCGACTGAAATACTGCTTCAAAAACCGTAAGGTTTTCATCTAGTTCAGGAATTTGTTTGAGATATGCAATTCGGATATCGCTTGTTCTGGTTATTTGACCAGATTCCGGAGTGTCGTTCCCGGCAAGCAATTCCATAAGCGTGGTTTTCCCGGCGCCGTTCCGGGCAATTAGGGCAATTTTTTGATGTTCAAATATGGTGAAGGAAATATTTTCGAATAATAACTGTTCGCCAAATCGTTTCGATAAATTTTCGGCCTGTAAAAACGGGGTCATATTTTTTTCTGCAAAAATAGCAATTTCAGGCGACCAATGATTGAATTTAGAAATTTGACGATTCGACAATTGAAAAAGTTCACCTTCTGTTGTCAATTCGTTATAATTGTCGAATTATCGAATTGCCTAATTGTCGAATGTTTGTTTTGTTTAAGTTTGAAATCGCAAAAAATAAAAGTTAGATGAACAAAAAGGAACGATTTGAACGTGTAATCACTTATTTTCAGAGGGAAATGCCCATTGCTGAAACCGAACTTGAGTATTCCAATCCTTACGAATTGCTGGTTGCGGTAATTTTATCGGCACAATGCACCGACAAGCGGGTAAATCTGATTACGCCTGAATTGTTAAAGCGGTTTCCAACTCCTGAAATGCTTGCAGCAGTTGATTCTGCGGAAGTTTTTGATTACATCCGATCGTGTTCTTATCCAAATAACAAAGCAAAACATCTGGTTGGAATGGCCAGAATGCTCGTGAACGATTTTGGAGGAACGGTTCCTGATGACATCGTTGAACTACAGAAATTACCGGGTGTTGGCCGTAAAACTGCCAATGTAATTGCTTCGGTGGTTTACAACAAACCGGCGATGGCTGTCGATACGCACGTTTTCAGGGTGGCTGCCCGCATTGGTTTGAGCACCAACTCGAAAACTCCTTTGGAAACCGAAAAGCAACTAGTTGAATATTTCCCTGAAGAATTGCTACCGCTGGCGCATCACTGGCTGATTTTGCACGGACGATATACTTGTGTGGCCCGCTCTCCAAAATGTGTAAAATGTGGATTAACTGATGTTTGTAATTATTTTCAGGAGGAACAAAAAATGAAAAAATGAATTGCTCACTCATCCGTTTCTTCCTGATCCGATGAATTTAAAATTAAAATTTGAGCTAATCCTCAACGCTGTTGCTTTTTTATAAGCCTTCATCGGATCAGTCTGATGTTCAACCCAATATTAAATGTTCACGGTTTAGTTTAAATTAGTTTTGCTAATTTTTTTATTTTTTTGTCAAACTTTGTACATTTGCGCCATCAAAAACTAAAAAAAGAACAAGTTATGGCTTATAAAATTTCAGAAGAATGTATTGCTTGTGGTACATGCCTTGATGAATGTCCGGTAGAAGCGATTTCTGAGGGAGATATCTACAAAATTGATGCTGACCTTTGCACTGATTGTGGATCGTGTGCCGAAGTTTGTCCGGTTGATGCGATTTCAATTGCAGAGTAATTCCCAGTCGAAATAAAGCTGCAAATAAGCTGATCTTAATAAGTTCAGCTTATTTTTTTATGCGGGCGTGCAACTATCTGGAAGGATTTTTGTCTTTAAATGCAGGTTGTAAAGAAAAATTAATACAAAAATCCCCCGCAGTTTACTGTTTATTTACCTATAATTTGTGAATATAATCTGCACTTTCCTTGAATGTTTCGGGAGCCATTTCAACGAAATAGTTCTTTACCCCGCATTTTTCGGCTGCTGCGAAAAGCTCTTTCCAATCAACTACGCCCTGTCCCACGGGCACTTGTTTTTCAGTGGTTTTTGACCAATCGGCCAGATGGGCAGAAATGAAGCGACCCGGATACTTTTTGAAATAAGTTGCCGCTTTATGCCCAATACTAATCACTGCGACCTGAAACTGCATTTTTACAAGGTCCGGATCGAATTGTTTCAGTAGTTCGTCGTAAATAAGCACGCCGTCAATTTTTTCGAATTCCATGTGGTGGTTATGAAACCCAGTCTGAATACCAGCTTTTTTCGTTTTGGCGCCAATTTCGTTCAATTCATCGGCCGCTATTTTCCAGTCGCTCATGGTGGCATCTTTTGGTAGCCAGAAGCTGGAGGCGATCATCTGTTTCTGTCCCGATTCGAGCGCAAAATCTATCCGTTCGCTCAGGTTGTCCCGAAGTTCGCCCATGCCGTAATGGGTGCTTTCAAGAATAAGTCCGGCATCTTCAACAACCTTTTTCATTTCTGATGCTTTCATGCTTACCAGTGGTCCAAATCCTGAACTTACATATCCCGGAGGAGAGCACATTTCAACACTTTGATACCCCTGGCAGGCCATCATTTTCAAGGTGCCGGAAAAATCCTTGATCAATTGGTCTTTAACGGTCCAAACCTGAAAGCCAAGTGGTTTCTTTAAGGCTTTTGAGGCTGTTGCTGCTTCAAGGTTCATCGGAAACTGTGAGGCAAGCATAGTTGCCCCGATTCCCATTGCACTTTTTCCAAAAAATTCTCTTCTGTTCATGATGATGGTTTTTCTTTATTGGTTTATAATGGTGAATTTTAATTATTGCGGTTGGCTAGCTGGCTGCCGACAAAATCCTTCGACTGGAAATTTTCGCTCTGCGGCGCATGCAGAATTATCGTTTCAGGTTTGAATGACGGATGCGCCATTTTCAAGTACGCGTCTTTTTCGGCTAATTAGGATCAATTTAAATAGTTGGGAAGAAATCGTTTAACCTTATTTCCTCTTTGTTTTTAACCTTAGTAGTTTGTCATGAAACTTAATTTCTAACCTTATTTACCTTATTTGTTAATATGTCCAGATAATGTTTTAAAAATTGTTCGTACTCTTTGGTTCCACAAGAATTAAACTGATCTGTAAATGGCAAACTGTCGGCTGGCAACCAATGCGACTGATCACTTTTACAGTTTTAAATATCTTCAGGGCTCCAGCCTTTTCGATACTCGCGTGAAAGGTATTTGTTGGCATCCGCAACATTGATGATTTTCCGGTTTGCAGCATCGTATTTCAGGAGGCGACCAGAGCGCAGCGCAACAGCGTATAAATTAACCGCTTCTGTTATGTGGCCGGCTTCGGTAAAACTTCCGGAGCATTGTTTTCCGGCTTTAACCGCATCCATAAATTGAATGAATCCCGAAGTCCTTTCCTTTTTCGGAAGTTCAGGAACAATTAGCCCTGCCATTCGTTTTTCAGGAATAAGCTGAGGGTTGTTCACATGGAAACCAGCCAGAATTTTCCCTTTGGCGCCTGTGAACATCATTCCTTCAGCAGGCAATTCCTTGTTGTCTTCATACAATTCTTCCGGGACAGGTGGTCGCATGCCTCCATCATACCAGATTAAATCGACTGCCGGACGCGAGCCTTTGGCCGGATATTTAAACCTGACTGAACTTGCCATCGGGAACGAAAAATCATTTTGGACCTTAAACGCAGTCGAATCCCGAATTCCGCAATAGTGGCTGAAATTTGGTTCTATGATGGTTGGGTTTTCCAGTCCGAGGGCTTTGAAAACTGTCCATAAACTGTAATGTCCCATGTCGGCCATCGAACCTCCGCCGAAATCGTACCAGCCCCTGAAAACCATGTTGGTGTAATACGGATGGTAGGGGCGAACGGCTTCCGGCCCCAGCCATAAATCCCAATCCATTCCTTCAGGAACTACAGGCATGTTAGTCGGTAGGATAGGGTATTGCGGCCAAACCGGACGGTTCGACCAGTTGTGAACTTCTTTGAGGGTTCCGATGGCTCCTTCGTTGATCCAGCTCATCACCTGGTCCATTGAGCCGTTAGAATCCCAAGCAATCAAATGAGTAGTTACTTTTGATTTTTCGGCCATTTCAATTACCTGACGCCCTTCTTCCAACCTGTTCGAGATTGGTTTGTGCGTGGAAACACTTATCCCTCGTTTCATGGCAGCCATGGCAATAATTCCGTGCAGATGGTCGGGTGTCATTATTTTAACTGCGTTCAGATCCTTTTCTTTTTCGAACATTTCGCGGAAATCGGCATAAGCCCGGCAATTGCCAAACTTTTGATCGCCACGGAATTTGGAATAATAAGTATCAACGATTTCCTTGCCATTATCGCGACCTCCGGGAATCGTATTGTCTCCGCCCGATTTCCAATCAGGATTTCGAAGTGAAGTTCGGATTTCGTCGCGCAACCCGTTTTTGCCCCAATCGAGATAACCGGTCGCATATTTTTGCGGGTCGCAAACAGCCACGATTTGCAATTCAGGAATAGACAAGAGCGGAAGCAATTCGCGAAGACCTTGTGTGCCTGCGCCAATGTATGCCAAAGTGACTTTATCGCTTGGAGCGACAAAACCGGTTCCGCCAAGTACGTGACGTGGAACAATCGTTAAAGCCATTGCGGTGGTTGCAATCCCACCGATAAATTTACGGCGGTCAAGTTGATTTTCATTGGAAGTTTCTTTTTGAGTTGGGCACGGATTGCCCGAAGGAGTTGGTTTTTGTTTCATGATTTCAATTTTGGTTAGCCTGATTTATTTATTGAAAAAAAGTTCGGGAAAAGTTACTGAATTTTTATTAGATTTAACTTGTTTATCTTAACAATGAGTTATCCAAATTTTAACCAATAAATAAATATCGAAAATCATGAAAAAAAATTTTTCAAGACGCATTTTTCTGCAAAGAAGTATCGTTGCAGGTATCGGCCTTTCAATGATCGACCCGATTTCGGCACTTGCAGCCACAAAAAAATCAGGAATGAAACTGGGATTGGTTACCTATTTATGGGCCAAAGACTGGGACTTGCCGACACTGATTGCCAACTGTGAAAAAACAGGCTACCTGGGTGTTGAACTTCGTTGCGATCATGCCCATAAAGTAGAAACAAATCTTTCTGCCAGTGCTCGTGCCGAAGTTAAAAACCGGTTTGCCGACAGCCCTGTTACCTGTCTGGGATACGGAGCAAATTTTGAATACCATGGTCCCGATCAGGCAGTACTGCGGAAGAATATTGATCAGACCAAGGAGTACGTTCAACTTTGCAAGGATATCGGATCGACCGGTATTAAAGTGAAACCTAATGGTTTGCCTGCCGAGGTTGCGAAGGAAAAAACAATCGCACAGATTGCCGCTTCGCTGAACGAAGTTGGTAAGTTTGCGAGTAATTTGGGGCAATTGGTGAGGGTTGAAGTGCACGGAAACCTGTCGCAGGAAATACCCAACATGAAAGCCATTTTTGAGCAGGTGACCGAAAAGAGCGTGAAAATGTGCTGGAATTGCAACGATCAGGATTTGTTGCCACCCGGATTGGAACCAAATTTTAATTCAGTAAAAAAATGGTTCGGCGACACTGTTCATGTGCGCGAATTGAACGTGGGCAATTATCCTTATCAACAATTAATGAATCTGTTTACCGGAATCAAATATGATGGCTGGATATTGCTCGAAGCCCGCACCGAACCAGTGGATAAGATTGCCGCAATGAATGAACAAATGATGGTTTTTAATGAAATGATCGCCAAAGCAAAAAAAGGCTGATATTTATATTATTGACATGATTATCATTTTTATAAATGCCTGGCTGAGCTTGCTTGGACCTTACCTGATTGGTCACACCATCGACACCTATATTCAGTCAAAACAATATCATGGCGTAATTATCTTCTCGGCTATCTTGATGGGAATTTATATTACGGCATTTGTTACCAATTACCTGCAAATAAAAATTATGGGCGGTGTTGGGCAGCGAATGCTTTATAGTTTGCGTACGCCGTATTTACCAAACTTCAGGAACTGCCGGTCGATTTCTTTAATCAAAACAAGGCTGGTGACCTTATTTCCCGCATCAATAACGATACCGACAAGTTAAACCTGTTTTTTTCGCAGTCGCTGATGAATTTCATTGGCAGCATTTTTACCATGGTTGGAGCAGGAATTTTTCTGCTGGGAATCAATCCTGAACTTGGAGCTGCAGCACTTTTACCTGCATTGATTATCTGGATATTTACCAAAGCCATTTCACCCTGGGTGAAAAGGAAGAATGCCGCTAACCTCAAAAGTACCGGTGGCCTGAGTGCTGAAATTCAGGAAAGCCTCAATAATTTCAAGGTTATTGTAGCTTTTAACCGGCGCGATTACTTCCGCAAACGGTTTAATGAGGCTAATCAGCAGAATTATTCAGCTTCGGTCAGTGCCGGATTAGCCAACAATATTTTTACGCCGGTTTACGGACTTTCGGCCAATGTGGGTCAGCTAATCGTGCTTGCTTTTGGTATTTACCTGATAATGACCGGTAAATTTACCGTTGGATTACTCATTGGGTTTTTGGCCTATGTGAATAATTTTTATCATCCGTTGCGACAACTGGCCGGATTATGGGCAAGTTTTCAAACCGCGATGGCCGGATGGGACCGAATTTCGCAAATTCTTTCGCTTGACACCAACCTCGAAGTCATTGAAGGCACAAAGGAAGAATCATCTTCCGCATATCTTTCTTTCCGGAATGTTTCATTTACTTATCCCAACGGGAAAGAAGTTCTGCATCACGTCAGTTTTGATCTGGAACGGGGGAAAACATATGCTTTTGTTGGTCCAACCGGTGGTGGAAAAACTACCACAGCTTCACTTATCGCGCGATTGTACGATGCAACGAAAGGTCAGATATTGCTTGATGGAAAAGATATCCGGACCTATCAACCCGAAGAACGAACAGGTATAGGGTTTATTCTTCAGGAACCATTTTTATTTTCAGGCACGGTTCGCGACAATATTCTCTACGGAAATCCGGAATACAAAAACCTGTCGAACGATGATTTGGAAGAGGTTATTAAAGAATCCGGGCTTGAAAGTCTGCTGAGCCGTTTCGATTCAGGACTGGATTCGAAAGTTCAGACTACGGGCGATGGAATCAGCCTCGGACAAAAACAACTGATTGCCTTTATGCGCTCGGTACTTCGCAAACCTGAACTGCTTATCCTCGATGAAGCAACGGCCAACATCGACACCATTACCGAACAACTGCTCGAAAATATTCTTCAAAAATTACCTTCATCCACTACGCGTGTTATCATTGCCCACCGACTGAATACGATTGAAAATGCCGATGAAATCTTCTTTGTAAACTCCGGTGAAGTCATTCCGGCAGGTTCGCTGGCCGATGCGGTGAACTTGCTGCTGCACGGGAAGAGGGAGAGTTGATTAAAAGAAAAAAATCAATAGTCATTGGGAAAAGGTTGTCGTTTTTACTGACGGGGTGACCCGCAAATTACTGACGGGGTGACTCGAAGTCACCCCGTCAGTAGCAGCTAAAATTTCCTGTCAACGAAGCACGGAAACCCGACGGTAGCTTGCTATTATGGCCTGACCTTTATTATTTTTCTTACAAATTCTCTTGCCTCATTTAATTCTACATCATTAGCTAAATCTTTTGTCAAAGCTTCATTTACCCATTTAGGCCCCTGATTACCAATTGATTTGACAAAACTTTCTAATTCCCCAACTTCGACAACCATTAATCCTACTTTCTCCAATTCAATAATTAATCTTTGATATGCTTGAGTTGGCTCTCCATTTGGGATAAAACTTTTACCGACTTGTTTCGCATGAGCCCAAGCTGAAACTTTCCTCAGCAAACTATGAATTTCCTTGATTTTTTCTTGTGGAAAAATTCTTTCTGTCGTAGATTCAAATATTGGAAATAGTTCTTTTTTTAAGTCTTCTGTTTCTAATTCAGGTCGCTTAGAATCAATTGAACTTTTAACTATTTTCCAATCTCTTTCAATTAAGCTCCAATTACCCCCACATTCTTCAAAAATATCCTTTAATGGATAAGTGTCATTTAGTACATCAAAATCTAATATTGCATTTATGTCCACATTAAGTTTTTTCAACGCTCTTACAACAGATGCCACCCTATGTTTCCCGCCACAATGAGTAAATAGATAATCTGGGCTAATATTAGATTCATTTTCGAATAAACACTGTAACACCGCAGAATAAAATCTACAATCAGAATCACCTTCACAAATTATAACTTTGGAGTGAAAAAGACCGTCTAAAATATTTGAATGTCTTAGCAATGAATCATTCCATAACTCTTTAATATCTGAATTATCAAGAACACTTATTTTATTTATGTCGCCTTGTCTTTGAATCCTAACTATTTTAAGGTTTGAAACATCAGCTTCCAATAATCCTTTTAAAGAATCACCACTATGGGTTGCTAAAAATAATTGGCGGTCAGTTGGTAAATCCTTTGCAAGCATTTTACCTAAAAGTCTAGCTTGTGGTGGATGCAAAAATGCCTCAGGTTCGTCAATTAGTAATAGGTTATGATTTGATATGAAAGCACTAAGCAATACACCAACAAAACTCCGCATACCATCACCCTGTTCGTGTAATAATGGTAGTTTTTCAAGCTCATGCAAATATCCAATTGAAACTCTGTCTTCTCCTTGTACCGGAACTGGCCTTTTCCCAATATAAAGAGGAACATTACTGCCCGCATTGCGGTGAACAATCAACTCTTCATTAAATGCCTGCTGAAAATATGTACTGAATTTATTTTCAATTGTATCATCTTTCTGCATAAAATGAATAGGGTGGCTAACGGCATCTTTTGTTAAAAAAATATTATTTGGTGGATTTGCAATTTGCAACTGTTCTTCTGTAGTTAGAAGGTTTATGAAAACTGGATGTAATTCAGAAAGACCTTCTGAATTAGCTCAATAACTACTTATGTGTCCTTTATATAAATGATATTTATAACCTTTGTAGCTAGGTTCTGGGTCTGTTGTAAACACTTCCATTGAAAATTCCTTTACAAACTCTAGCAAATCATTAAGGTCACCCTCTTTCTTCAAAGTAAAATCTTTAACAACCTTACCTTCTCTATTTTTCTGCCTAGTTAAAGTATTTAACTCCTTTAGAGTTGCGCTCTTACCAGCATTATTAGGACCAACAAAAACTGTTATTTGATTAGGTTCAAAAGTTAATTCTGAATTGTCACTAAATTTTATTCTTTCTATCCAAACTTTAGGTTTCATATCTATTTTGTCTTTTTAGGTGGCTAGGCCATAACTATTACCTATCCCCAAATATAAAGTACTTTTCACAGAATAGGCGTCAATAATTCATAATGTTTTGAGATATTTTTGAACTGATTTGAAGCGGTTTGCTTTTTACTGACGGGGTGACTTCGAGTCACCCCGTCAGTTGCAACTACAGTCTAGTGACAGTAGTAATAGCATCCATCTAAAATTTAATACCAAACTCGGCTGCCCTTTCCCGATTAATTAAATGTCCATCGCGCATACCGCAATAATCGCGGAAAGATGAAAATTCCCATTCTTCAGGAGTATGAGTTAATCCGGCAGAAACCGGATTGAAATGAATATAGTCAAAACAGATTTGGGGATAATCCTTCACCGGATCAGAAATATTGATCAATGTGCCCGAAGGAGTATCATAAAATGAAGGTGTAATTCCATCAATGGATGTGAGACTTTCCGCCTTGGTTTCTTCCCGAAATAATGCGCCAACCCGCAGTTCCTGTTTGTTTACAGCCCGGATATATGACCGAAGCATAATACCAATATTTTCATTCAAGGAGATTTCTCTCCTTTTACTGACGGGGTGACTCGAAGTCACCCCGTCAGTAAAATTCAGAATAGAAAAAGCTGATCAGGCAGACCATGAATCAGAGAGATATTCTTAATTTTGAAACTATGGGGAAATCAATTTTCATAGTATTCATTTTAAGCATTTTATTCTCAGCAGGGCGCGCTCAATCGCTATGGACTTTCGAAATACATGGCGGCCAGGTGTACAATCTGCCCATGTCCCTATCCATCAAACAACAAGATTATCCCGATATTAAGCTAACTGCCCGTTATCATACTGAGGGCTTAACACTGCCGGTCTATTGGGATTTACGTTTCGGGCGCTGGCAAAATGGGAGATTATGGGAAATGGAACTTATTCACCACAAATTGTATTTGGATAATACTACGCCGGAAGTTCAGAAATTCAATATCTCGCATGGTTTTAATATGCTGATGATGAACCGTGGATTCGAAAAAAATTCCTTTCGATACCGGGCGGGTGCAGGAATTGTTCTGGCGCATCCTGAATCAAATATCCGTGGAAAAGAATTTGGAAATACCACTGATGACTGGGATATGGGATATTATTTATCAGGGCCTGTATTTAATCTGGCCATTAGCAAACCAATTCGGTTGGGCAGTCGGTTCTACATTAATCCGGAAACCAAAACCACCTTTGCGTATTCGTACATTAAAGTTTCTCAGGGTCATGCCAATGTTTATAATCTCGCATTTCATCTGATTTTGGGTTTTGGAACCGATCTGTTTAAATCTGAAGAAAAATAATATTCGTCCCCCTGCAACCCTTTACAAGATCCTTTGTCACTAAATACGAAATCTAAAGAATTTGAGTCCGACAGCATTCATACATCAGGATTTGATAGCCGATAGCATCAAAGGAAGCAACAAAGCCCGCTACCAGCTTTATCAGTTGTATTCCAAGGCGATGTTTAACCTGTGTTACCGCATGATGAACAACCGCAAGGATGCTGAAGATATGCTGCAGGAAGCTTTTGTTCAGGCTTTTCAGAAACTCGAAACATTCAGGCATGAATCAAGTTTTGGCGCCTGGCTGAAGACGATCACCATTCACAATTGCATTAATGCGCTGAACAAACTTAAACTGGATCTGAATATTCCAATGGAATTGGTAGTACATATTTTAATTCCTTGTATGTTAGTTGTTTGAAATTCTTCGATTAATATAACCAGATATACAGAAACAAAGTAATCAGGGATAGTAATCCAAAATGCAATCGCCAATCGGTAATTCCTTCAAATTTGGCAATGCCTTTGTCAAAATTAATGGTGGTTTTAGCAAGTTTTTCCGGAGCTGTTTTTTCTGTAATCGCCGATACTGCAAACAGAATACCCGTAATCAGCATTTCGGCCCAAAGTCCACGATAACCAAAGTTCAGTGTCAATTTATGATGCAGGAAGGGAAATAATTCTTTGCCGGCATCGGGTCCGAGCAATTGATCAATCACAAAAATGGTAGCCAGCGCGATTCCCACCAAAACCGATACTGTAGCCCCTTTCAGGGTAACTTTCTTGCTGACAATACCGAAGAAGATGGCCGGAAATACCGGAATGACCAGATAGGCCGTAATGGTTTGCAGGTATTTATACAAACCCTCCTCACTTTTATAAACCAGGTAGGCCGCGCCAATTCCCAAGAAAGTCACCAACAAAATAATATACCGACCCAGTTTTACCTGTTTTTTTTCCGAGATATCCGGACGAAACTCAACCACAAAGTCACGAACCACAAGTGTTGAAACTGAATTAAGTACTGCAATCAGAGAGGTTACCAAAGCTGCCATTAACGACGCCAGCAATAAGCCTCGCAAACCGCTTGGCAAAAGTTTATTGAGTAAAAGTACAAAGGTCTGTTTAGTTTCATCGCCCTGCAATTCGCCCGGGAACAAGGCAAATGCAATTACACCTGGCAAAGCAAAAATAAATATGGGCGTTAGTTTCAGTAAAATCGCAAACATGGAACCCCATCGAGCATTTTTAAGATCGGGGGCAGCCAGTGTGCGCTGAACATTGACCTGATCGATCCCCCAGTAGAATATTCCAGCATAAAAAGCTGTGGCCAGAATGCCCCAGAAAGGATATACCGGATCGTCATAAGGTTTGCCGATGGTCATCATATCGGGAACTTTGGTGATCAGGCCATCCCAGCCTCCCACCTTATCGAGGCCAATAAAAAGCATGATTGCAGAGCCACCAATCATGATAATTACCTGAATAGCATCCGAATAAGCCACTGCTGTGAATCCACCAATAATGGTAAAAATAGCGACTGCTATTCCGATTATAAATACTGTTGCCATCACATTCCATCCAAGAATGCTATTCAAAACAAGTGCTCCGGCAAACAAGGTAAAGGCCAGTTTTGTCATGACACTTATTATCAGCATAAATACAGAAAAGAAAGTCCTGGCACGCCGGTTATATCGGATTTCAAGAAATTCAGGAATTGTGTAAATATTGTTTTTCATGTAATGAGGAAACAAGATCGCGCAGGCAATACCCAACGTTATGGCACTGGTCAACTCAACAGAACCAGCTGAAAGCCCATAGCGATAAGAGTCTCCGGATAAACCGACGAAATGTTCTGCACCAATGTTGGTCGCAAAAAGTGATGCGCCAATTATTGGCCACTTGATCGCCCTTCCGCCCAGAAAGAAATTGACGCTGCTCTGCCCTGCCTTCTTGAGATAGGACATATACAATCCAAAAGAAAGGCTTCCTCCCATGACAACCGCCAGAACAATCCAATCGAGAAAAGTTAGTGATAAATCCATTATTAGTTTAGTTTAAGAGTGCATTTTTCCGTTTTTATTCATTACAGGACTACGTTTCACTTCGTCCTGTGCTTTTACATAGCGGGGCTTTGCCCCTTTAAAGTCCTGAAGGGACGACCTGTAGTAGCACAGGGTGAAATCCCGTGAATTTTAAAATTAGATTTTCAATGAAATTTAAACAATTCCCCAAAAGTTCATCTCAGTTTAGCCAAAGTTTCAAGCCTTTGAATACTTTGAATCATCGCCCTGACAGTATGATAGTTGATCTTCCAGGAATGCCCCATGTGTGTCCAGATGGGTTCACCCCTGCGCGAAAGCAAAGGATACCACTCGCCGACCCCTTTATTCACCACTTTATCCATCACAAAACGATGGACATTTTGATAAGCGTCCATGTATTTTTCATCACCAAACAGAATCACACCATCCAACAATCCAATCAGAACTTCTGCCTGTTGCCAGAATTCCTTTTCCTTGTCGTAAACACCGCCAGAATGCGGACCTTCAACATAAACACCACCAAAATCGTAGTCAATTCCGTTAGTTACAGTGTGTTCAAAAATAATTCGGAACAAATCAGAATAGTCCATCGGATCAATTTTCAGGATATGAAGTGCATGAATCAGCAACCACGCAAATTCAGCATTGTGTCCGTAGCAGGTGTTATCGGTCGCATTGCCTTTTTGGCCTTCTTCCGAAAAACGGTCCCATCCCCAAATAATATCAAATTTGATTTGTGGGGCAACTGTCCAGTCTTTAAAGAATTGAGGAATACCTGTCTTATAAACCGGATGAATGATGCGGTTGATCAGTAAATCAATATCTTCCAGTAATTTTCGGCGATGAACATCTTTTCCTGAACACTCATAAAGTGTTGTAAAAGCCTCCATCAAGTGCATATGTACATCGAGCGTTTTCCGGTCACCACCCTGACTTCCAGGTCCGCAAAGCGTCCAGTCGCGATGGAACATTTCCCAATAACCTCCATACATCGAATCGACACAGTATTTCTGGATCAGGTCAAAAACCTTTTCGGCATACTCAATTCCGCGCTGATCGCCTGTAGCCAGTGTATATTCACTCAACGAATAGATGGCAAAACTATGTCCGTAAATGACCTTTTGGTCGATCTTAACATTTCCTTTACGATCCATCATCCAATAAAAACCGCCGAATTCTTTGTCCCACATTTTGTCGATCAGGAAATCGGTGCCATGTTTGGCTAATTCTGCGTATTTCCCTTCGCCATATCCAGCCCGATGAGCCGAAGAAATGGTATATAGGCAGCGAGTCTGGGCAATCAGCGATTTTTCATCTTCACCCGTATCATTTCCATCTTTATCGAAATGGGTAATAAAACCGCCATTAAATTTGTCGATCATTCGGGTAGTCCAGAATGGCATTAATTCGTTAATCAGATGGTTTTCAGCCTCATTTTTTAAGGCTATAATATTATTTTTATTCATTTTCAGTTAGTTTAAAAACTGGTTTAATTTATTGCAAGACTTTAGTTGAACCCACTTCGGGGTTCCGGATTGTATGTATTTCAATGCCTCCGGTTTCACCGGAGGTTATTCAGATTCAAGTCCTTCGGACTTTTATTTACCAGATAATTCCTGATAAATGGCCAATAAAAAATCGCGGTTATCGGCAGTCAAGTAATGCATTTCGCCGCCCATCCGGTTGAAAGTTTTGCAATATCGCAGATAATACGCCGGATTATCCATAGGCGGTTCACCATTCATTTGCCAGTCCCAGTCAGATTTGGCCAAATCAACGATCAACATATAGTGATCGTCAATATGTCCACCTTCCTGCATCACAAGATTTTGGGACATCGACAGAGCCTTTTCAAAAATCATGGGCGACATAACCGCAGAACCAATTGACATATAAACTCCGTAATCGAGCTTGCCCACACTTTTAGCAAAACTCAAAAAATCATTCAGCGCAACCCGGCCCAATGCAGCGCCGTGGTTCATTGGGTGGTTGTAAATGATGTCGTGCCCAAACATCGGATGTCCGGTAAATGGAATTCCCAATTCGTAAGCGCGGGCTTGTGCCGAATATTTTTTAAACGGATGGGGAATACTCCTGAAACCGGCATTCAATTCATATTTACTGATAACTCCGGCCAAATCGATTGCCGCTGCTGCAAGTTCAGGATTGGTTTTCATCTTTGCTGTTGCTTCATCATACAACGACGAGGTTTCAGGAATTTGCAATCCTTCCAGCGAAATCATTTTACCGACCGACTCACCATAGCCCAATCCTTCGTATGCACCAATAATTAGCGCCAGATTGATATTAAAGCCGGTATGATCCCATATTCCGAATTGACCCAATTCAACGTTTTCGCGAACATCTTCACTCGATTTCCCCTGAAAGGCAAATTCCCAATCGTGAATAATGCCTGCTCCATTGGTCGAAAGATGAGTTACCCATCCTTCTTCCATTAAAGCAATTAAGGTTGGCGACATGCCATTTTTAATGGTGTGAGCGCCAAAAGTGAGCATCACCGAACGTTTTTCCTGACGTGCTAAACGAATCCGCTCTGCTGTCTTATTAGTTAGTTTCTTTCCTAATTCAGAAAGATTTTCCGGTTTCTGAGTAACCGGTATATGGTCTTTTTCAATATAAACCTTGTTTTTCCGATCGACCAGTTTTTTGATCGCTAACAGGTCACGGTCTAATTTTGGGTAAGGCATATTTCTATTTTTTGATATTTAACAAACTGATTAACTGATTGATCTGGGAAAAATCAGGTATAATAATATCTGCACCTGCTTTGATCAGCCTGTTACGCTTACTTTCATTCAGACTGAAACGTTTTGGTTCGTTGCTGGCAATTCCGATAGTAACCCCTCCCCTCTTATGTGTTTCACGCATTTCAACAGGGCCATCCCCGAAAGTGGCCACTTTCCCGAAAGCTGACTCACCGATGGTATCCAGAATACGGTCGAGAACGATCTTTTTGGCCTCTATGGTCACATCGCCAACGGCACCATAAATCCGACCTTCAAACAGGTGGTCGTATCCCATAATCCGTGCTTCGTTTTTCACATCTTCTTCATCGGTGCCACTGGCCAGATAAAGTTTGATGCCCGCATCATAAAGTTTCTGAAGAACTGGAATTGCATTTTTCAATGAAAAATCGTCTTGCGACAATTCTCCCCGCGACATTTTTTTTTCGCGTCCTTTCACCATTTTCAGCAACTCATCGTTATAAATCTGTTTGTAGCCGAATTCGTCCAACATTTTCCCTTCAGGAACACAGCCAAATTCGCGGATGAGATCGAGCAAACCTTTCATTTGCACCAAAGTTTGGATTCCGGTTGTCCGGTCAATGAACTCATTCACCCTTGTCTGGATCTTCTGGAACAAAGCTTCGTCCGCATCCTTATATTTTTCTCCCAACACCGCTTTCATCATCATCGGAGCCATTATCAGTTCCCATCCTTCACGTAGTGTCGAAATTGTACCGTCGTGGTCAAAAATGGCATGTTTTATCTGAAGCTGATCTTTCCAATTATTGACAATTTCAATTTCAGTATCTTCAAAATACCTTGCCTGACGAATATCTTCAGCTAGTTCAGGAGAATAAATATAGTCGGGATCCCGACCTAAATGTAGAATTTCGTCAGGCGATGCCGTTCCGGTCTGGAACAATTTTTGGATAGTTACTCCTGCAACAAAAGAGCCAATCTCTGCAGCAACATTCATTGGGTAACCGGCGGCCAGGGCAGAAGCCGAACCGGCTAGAAAACTATCGCCAGCACCAACTGAATCGATCTTCGAAATAATCATCAAGCCAAAAATTTCGGAAACTCCTGACTCATCAACAATGAGTGAACCTCTGCTTCCACGGGTAATAAAAAGTGGTTTCTGATATCTTTCGTAAAGAATGCGCGCAGCTTCAAGTGCTTCCAAATAAAGAACCAGCTCGTCAGGCTCTCTATATATTCCGCAAAGTTTAGCGGCTTCATTATCGTTCATTTTCCGGTATGCCCCGGTATAAACATCACTGAAACTTCGGCTGTCAACAATAAATATCTTATCGGGGAATTTCTGGATCACACCAACTATCTTGCTTCTTAAATATTCAGTATGAATACCCGAAACCACTTGTTGGTTGATAATAGTCACATCCACTTCAGTTGCTTCACGTGCAAAAATTTCGATTAAGCGGTCTGCTGTTTCTTCTGCCAGCCGGTTAAAATTACCGAAGTCGATCCGGTTCTGTTCCTGATCGGCGATGTAAGGTTTGGTATAAACATGGGTTGACCATTGATCTTTCTGAATCAATAGGTTATCGGTATTGATTCCTACTTTGTTCATGATATTAATCATTTCATTACCAAAAGGATCGGAACCGATTACGCCAATGGCCCGGATATCTTTCACCCCCATCGCGGCCAGATTATTGGTCACATTTCCAGCCCCGCCCAGTGAATATTTTTGCTGGCGAACGGGCCGGGTCATTTGACCGGTTTCGATTGAAATTTCGCTTTTCGATTCATCGATAAACCAATAGGCATCCAGACAAAAATCGCCCAAAACAGCAATTTTTACAGAACTTATATCTTCGAGTATCTTTTTTAGTTGTTCCTTTTTCATGAATACTAAATTTATTGATTATAGATTTTAAATGATGCCATATAAATCAATGGCACCAATAAGAACAGACCTGCCATAAGCAGTAGTTCGCACGTTAGCCCGGGTATCCTTAATGACCGACCATTTTTCGGAGTGGTACGAGCCTGTGCATTTAAATGCGGTGCAAAACAAATGGACAGAAGAATAAGAAATGCTTTGAATTGATTCATTACTATATAGCTAAGTGATTCTTTCTCACATAAAAGGATACCCAAAGAATATAAAGCATACATACGCCAACAACCGATATACTTGAAAGCGGTCCGAATACAGTACTTACAAAACCCATCACCAATGGAATTACGGCTCCCCCGGATACGGCCATGATGAGCAAACCTGATATTTCATTAGCACGTTCAGGCATTTTATCCAATGCGAGCGAAAAAATGATTGGGAACATATTCCCAATTCCCAATCCGGTAATAAATATGGCTACAAAAGCGACTGTATTTCCAGGAGCAAAGAATATCCCCAGCACACCAAGAAGTGACACCAGGGTAGTCAGCAAAAGGAAGATACGTGGTTTAATCCAGTTTAAAATGATGGCTCCCAGAAAACGTGAAATGGTTTCACCGGCAAAAAACATGCTGATCCCAATAACAGCTTTATCTAATGTCAAACCATACTTTGCGATCAAAATATTGGCAATATTTGTATTTATAGCAACTTCAGCGCCAACGATCAGGAAAATAGACAAAGCCATGAGTGCTACAAAACGGTTTTTAAGCAAGCCGAAACAAGATACGAATGATGCTGGCTTACGATCTGGTTTCGATTCCTTAATTGGTGTAGTTGAAAGCCATAATGCCGCCAGTAATGAGGTAATGCCATAAACAGCAAATACCAATTTCCAATCGCCAAAACTTAACGCCACGAACGAAGCGATGATTGGCCCTGAAAATGAGATGATTGCTTTTATAAACTGAGATGTGCTCATGTAGCTGGCCAGTTTATCGGCAGGAGAAACATCTTGCAATAAGGGGTTGGCCGAAACCTGAATAATCGTATTTCCGATACCTAGAAGGATAAAAGAAGCAAACATCATCCCAAAAGAATAATGGACAAATGGAAGGCCGAGGCCAATAGCCTGCACAACCATACCTATATTCAACATATTCCGTTTGCCATACTTATCTTGCAATACACCTACCGGAACCGAAAGGACAAAGAACCAAAGCAGCACCATCATGGGCAAAAACTGCGCGCTAAAATCTGTCAGCGCAAAATCTTGCTTCACATATCCCGTTGCAACTCCGATAATATCAACAAACCCCATTACGATAAATGACAGAAATACCGGAAGTATTTTCTGAAGTCCGATTTTTGAATTATTCACAGATTTAGATTTGAATTATTTGAATAGATTATAATTTAACTTGGTTTTTCCAATCCAAAGAAATGATTCTCAACCATCAGGCAAAGAGTATGGTAAACAGGCAAATGCAATTCCTGAACAAATGCAGTACGCCTTCCTGAAACGTTAATGAGGATGTCGCAAAACTCTGTCATTTTTCCACCGGTTTCACCGGTTAACCCAATGATCACCAATCCTTTTGCTTTGGCTGTAATCATGGCGTCAATCACATTTTGCGAATTTCCTGAACTGCTGATGGCAATTAACACATCGCCATTATTTCCATAACCAACTACCTGTTGGGCAAAAATCAGGTTCGCATCAGTATCGTTTGCAACAGCCGTTATCAGCGCGCTGTGCGAAGTAAGTGAAATAGCCGGCAATCCCTGCTGAAGTTTTCCGGCCAGGTACAATCCACGCTCACCTGCTATTTCATACAACTGGGATTTCAAATTTTCCTGAATTGGACGCATGTTTTCGAATCCTTTCATCAACTCGCCGACGATGTGATCCGAGTCGGAACAACTGCCACCGTTGCCACATACCAACACTTTTTTGCCCTGTTCGTAACAATTGATCAGTGTTCCGGCAGCTTTTTGTATTTCGTTCTCAACCGACTGTAATTGAGGATATCTCCCGGTCAACTCAACTAAGAAATTAGTATTTTCCACTCTACTTTAGTTTAAAATTTATCTTCATAAATGGCTACACACAGCGCAGCATAATCGCCGATAGAATCACCCAGTTCTGCTGGTTTTATCCGGCAAACATCAATGGCTGAAGGAATCGCTTCTTTTTGCACAATCCTGTCGATATGCGGTTTAAAGAGCATCTCATTCCGGGCATAAATACTGCCAATTACGATACATTCCGGATTCAGGATGTCAATTAAAATAGAAAGGCCATTGCCCAGATATTCGGCTGAAATCCGGATGATCTCATTGGCAACCAGATCGCCAGCCTGTGCTGCAATTGCCACCATTCTGGCATCAATTTCGCTGATCATTTCAGGAGAGGAACAGAAGCCGACGGGCTGGTTGCTTTTCAATTTTTCAGTAACAATTGATTTGGCAAGCTGTGCAATACCTCCACCGCTGCAAAACCCTTCGAATGAACCGGCTTTCCCAAATCCCACCGGGCCATCAGGTGCCAAACGAATATGTCCGACTTCCCCGCCCAGATCATTGGTTCCTGCATACAATTGTCCGTTCAGGATTAAACCTGCACCCATTCCTGTACCGAAAGTCAGGAAGATCATGTTGCGTGTTCCTTTCCCGGCTCCCATCATCCATTCGGCCAAGGCGCAGGCATTTGCATCGTTCTGAACGGCTGTTTCAACACCATATATCTGACTGAAGATTTCGACAATCGGCACATTGTCCCAGCCCGGAAGATTAGGTGGTGAATAGATCATCCCTTTCACAGAATCCAACGGACCACCGCAACTGATCCCAATTCTCTTCAAGCGACAATCTGAGAATTCAATTAGTAAGGAATCTATATGATTTTGGAATTCAGAAAGAATAGCCTTATAGCCGCGCGCCACATGAGTGTCGAAAGAAATCTTCTTTTTTATCGAAAAAGATGCATCGCCAACGATCACACTGCATTTGGTGCCACCAATATCGAGACCTAAAAAAATATTATCCTTTGTTTGTTTAATTTCAGTCATATCAGTTTGTTAATTTATGAACTAAATCGGTTTAGCTAATTTATAAAAAAATTACGAGCCACAAGATTTCCGGATAATAAATTCCGTTTTCAAAGAAAACTGTTGGTATTTTGTAGCCGTACCAGGGCAATTAATTTTTTCGAGTAGTATGTTGACGGCCTTTTCCCCGATTTCTTGAAGGGGCTGAGCAACAACTGTTACCGGACTTACACAAATCTTATAAGCATCAGCATTATCGAAACTGACAACGGCCATGTCATCCGGAATTTTTAGCCCTAAAGCCGAAATACACTCGATACCATTGAGTCCGAGCTTACTGGTTGAGAACAAGATAGCATCAGCTTTCATGTTCTCTTTAGAAGTTCGTTTCACCTGAATATTATTTAGTTAGTCTATAGTTAAGGTTTACCTGTAAAGCATTTAGTGAGATGATCTGCGATTAGCAAAATTTTTAACATGAATGCTGATCCCAAAAATAAGATATTACAACATCCGGTCAAAATTAAATATTAACCCAAACTAATCATATCTGCGTAGATATTACTCAAATATCGGCCTTGATTCAGAAAGAGGCTCCGGTAAAATAAAAACCCGGAATTAAGCGGAACTATTGAAAATCTTTACGGTACTCTGACGGGGTTTTCTTCATAATTACCTTAAAATAATGATTGAAGTTAGCAATGTTGTTATAACCGCATTCGTAACAAATTTGAGTAATTTGTTTGTCAGTCTCTGCCAGTAATTTTGCAGCTATTCCAATACGAACTTTTTTCACATAGTCCATAAACGTATTTCTTGTTTTCTTTTTAAAATACCTGCAAAAGGAACCTGGTTCCATAAATACCAAAGCAGAAGCTTCTTTTAATTTAATTCCTGATTGAATATTTTTGAATACATATTCGTAGATTTTATTAATTTGGACATGATCCTTGTCAAAAAAGTTTGGGAGTGCCGAAGGTAATGTTAGGTTCTCCCTTTCATCAATCTGAAGTAAAAGGTTAAAAACTTTCAATAATTCGATGTAACGTTCCAGTCCATTTAATGTCGCCATTTTTCTGAGGGCGACTCCTACTTTTTCAGTTTTTTCCCCCTTGAACCATATCCCGTTACTGGCATTTTTTAACAAAGCCATTACGTCTTCCAATTCCGGAATTTTAAAAAAATCAGAACTGATTATATTTTCATAAAAGTGCGTTACAATACATTCAGGAGGAGTTGTATTTTCAATTGGAAACACATCCCAGCAATGAGGAACATTAGGACCTAACAGTACCAGGTCACCCTCTGTATAACTCGAAATACTATTCCCAATAATCCTTTTGCCTGAACCTGAAGTAATATAATTCAATTCAAAGTTCTCATGAGAATGAATCCGGTGGGAACTTTCTTCCATCTGCAATTTTCTCGTTATAAACGAATGCTTATGGGGGACAAAAATTTTCTCGTAAATTATTTCCATGTTAAATTTTTTAACCTCAAAACCCAAATATAAACAAATATTCGAAAATATCAGTTAAAAAACAATGTAAACAGAACAAGATAATACAAGTAATAAAGAACTTGTTCTAGTTAATTTGTATTTACGATTAAAGATATTGAAAATAGGCAGGTCGTATTTTGAAGACCTTGTACACTTAAAATAAAACACAAATAAATACATAATCATGAAATTACCACTAAAAGGAATTATCCCTCCCGTTATTACTCCACTAATTAATACTAACACACTTGATGTACAGGGGCTTGAGAAATTAATTGAACATCTGATTGCCGGAGGTGTGCATGGGCTGTTTATGCTTGGAACAACGGGTGAGGCTACCAGTATAAGTTACAAACTACGCAAAGAACTGATCAAAAGAACCAGTGAAATTGTAGGTCGCCGGATTCCGGTGGTGGTTGGTATTACCGACACTTCACTCGAAGGTTCACTGGAAATTGCAGAATATTCGGCAAATATGGGATTAGATGGTGTTGTTATTGCCCCACCATATTATTTGCCCATCTCACAGGAAGAGATGAGTGAATATCTGGAAGATATTGTTCCAAAATTACCTTTACCATTTTTAATGTACGATATGCCCGGATGCACAAAAATCCACATGTCAGTCGGTACTATCAGGAGAGCAAAAGAATTAGGAGCTATCGGTGTAAAAGATAGTTCAGGAGATATCAATTACCTGTACTCCCTGATTCAGGAATTTAAAGATTCACCTGATTTCTCTATTTTTGCAGGTACAGAATTATTTCTACCGGAAACTATTATATACGGTGGACATGGCGCCGTGGCCGGAGGTGCCAATCTGTTCCCAAAATTATTTGTAGATTTATACAATGCGTCAGTAGATAGGGATTTTGATAAAATTAAGGTTCTTCGTGATAAACTGATCCTGATCAATGACCTGATTTACAACATAAGCAAACACTCTTCAAGATATATTAAAGGGATAAAATGTGCCCTGTCGGTTATGAACATTTGCAATGACTATGTGGCTTTGCCGATTCGCCGGTACGGAAAAGAAGAGCGCATGATTATTGAAAAAAACATTCTGAAATTGAAAGAAATAATTAGTTCAAATATATTGCCTTTTTAAATTTTAAACCTAAATGAAACTACCTATTCTTGATCTGATCGTCTTTATTGTTCTGACCTTTGGAAATGTGATTTTTGGCGCGAGTTTTTTCTTTAAAAACAAGACCTCTGACCAGTTTACTTCCGGAGGCGGCAAACTTCCTGCCTGGGTAGTCGGAATGTCGATATTTGCAACTTTTGTAAGTAGTATTAGTTTTCTGGCCCTGCCCGGAAAAGCTTATATGACCAACTGGAATGCTTTTGTTTTTAGCCTTTCCATTCCAATCGCCTCAATTCTTGCAGTTAAGTTTTTTGTGCCGCTTTACAGGGGGCTTGGAAATATTTCGGCCTATAATTACCTCGAAATCCGTTTTGGGGTTTGGGCCCGGATTTATGCTTCGGCCTGCTACATGCTGACCCAACTGATGCGGACCGGAGCAATCCTTTTATTGCTTGCGTTGCCACTCAATGCCTTGTTCGGATGGAATGTAACTACAATTATTATTGTTACTGGGATTGCTGTAACCGTTTACTCGATGCTTGGCGGTATCAAGGCGGTTATCTGGACAGATGCCATTCAGGGAATTATCCTGATTTTAGGTGCCGTTGTATGTGCCATTATCTTAACATTTTCAATGCCTGAAGGACCGGGACAGGTTTTCGAAATTGCTGCTGCCAACAATAAATTTAGTCTGGGAAGTTTTAGTCTAAGTCTTAGGGATTCAACATTTTGGGTAGTTCTTATTTATGGATTGTTTATAAATCTCCAGAATTACGGTATCGATCAAAATTTCGTACAGCGCTATATGACAACCGGTTCTGAAAAAGAAGCAAAGTCATCCGCCTTATTTGGCTCGTTGTTGTATGTTCCGGTTTCCATCTTATTCTTTTATATCGGAACAGCGCTCTTTGCATATTATACCGCCCGCCCTGATTTATTACCTGCCGAACTTAAAGTACCCAGTGCAGGTGATAAAGTTTTCCCGCATTTTATTGTGGCCGGACTTCCCGTAGGTGTAACCGGACTGCTGATTGCATCCATATTTGCAGCCGGAATGAGTACGGTATCAACGAGTATAAACAGTACTGCCACAATTATTTTATCTGATTACTACAAGCGATATTTTAACAAAAATGCCACTGAAAAATCATCAATGAAGGTACTTTACATTTCTTCATTGATATTTGGTGTTTTGGGCATTGTTATCGCCTTAGCCTTAGTTGGTGTTGAGAGTGTTCTGGATGCGTGGTGGGGCCTGGCCTCTATCTTCAGTGGAGGTATGCTCGGATTATTTCTTCTGGGATACCTTTCAAAGAGTGTGCGCAACATCGATGCAGTTGTAGGCGTAATAATTGGGGCATTGCTTATCATTTGGATGAGTTTATCGCCAATCTATTTCACCGAAGGTAATCTGCTAGCTTTCAGGAGTCCGTTCCACAGCAATCTGACAATAGTTTTTGGGACACTGATTATCTTTTTTATTGGATTTCTCATGATGAAATTCTTTGCAGGGAAACCGAAAACCAAATAAAGCAATAAATATGAAAACAAGATTTTCCTTCCTGATGGTCATTGCAGCCATCAGCAGCATGGCAAACAATCCTTTTAAGGGTATTGATGCAATTGTGAAGTCCGAATTTATTTACCTGAAGCAGGATGTTCAATTTCCAAGCTGTCATGCTTCAACCATCGTGGAAACTCCGGAAGGTTTTATTGCATCGTGGTTCGGAGGAACAGAAGAAAAAGCTCCTGATGTCTGCATCTATACTTCGTTAAACCAAAATGGAAAATGGAGTAAGCCGGTAATGGCGGCAGACGGCATTCATGAAGGGAAGCAATATCCCTGCTGGAATCCGGTACTCTTCAAGAGAGATAACGGTGATGTTATTCTGTATTATAAAGTTGGACCCGATCCGCGAACCTGGTGGGGACTTTATAAAATATCAAAAGATAATGGAAAGACGTGGTCATCTGCAACACGAATTCCTGATGGTTTACTTGGTCCGATAAAGAACAAACCTGTGAGATTGCCTGATGGAAAAATACTCTATCCGACCAGTTTTGAGACTGCTGAAAAATGGAACTCCTACATGGAAACCTCCGATCAGGATTTGAAAAACTGGCAAAGAATAAATATTGACAATAAAAATTACCAAACGATCCAACCAACCATCCTATCTTATAAAAAGGGCATGTTGCAGTTGCTTTTCCGGAGTAAAAATAAAACCATCATCGAATCGTGGTCGAAAGACAACGGACAAACCTGGTCTGCATTAGCCCCTACCTCTTTGCCCAACAACAATTCTGGTTTAGATGCAGTTACACTTACTAATGGAGATCAGGCCCTTATTTTCAATCCGATTACAAATGGAAGAAATAAACTCGGCATCGCCATTTCAAAAGATGGAATTAACTGGGAGGCTGCTGTATTGCTTGAGAATGATTCTAACCGAAAAGGCGAATATTCTTATCCGGCAATCATTCAGGCCAAAGATGGACTGATACATGTTACCTACACCTGGAACCGTGAATTGATCAAACATGTGGTTATCGACCCTTCGAAACTGAAAACAAAACCTATTATAAACAGCTCCTGGCCTGAAGATTAATTATTTTTATCTAACAATTATATGACTATGAAACTAATAAATTTATTCTCTGCGTTATTTCTATTCACTGCAATAAGCGGAATATCACAAACCAGAAATGCAACAAAGGTAATTGTCAGTGAAGAATTCATCTTTCCCTACCAGAATGAGCACGTACATGGAAGCAGCATTGTTTCACTGCCCAATGGCGACCTGTTAGCTGGCTGGTTTCAGGGCAGTGGCGAACGCTCAGCCGATGATGTCCGTGTGATGGGTTCCAGATTGAAAAAGGGTTTAAAAACATGGGGCACTCCGTTTCCAATGGCCGACACCAAAGGAATTCCCGACTGTAATCCTGTTCTTTTTCTGAACCGTAAAGGCAAATTATTTCTCTTTTGGATTGCAGTTCATGCCAACAAATGGGAAGATTCTATTTTAAGGTTCCGCACATCAACCAATTACAATGGGAACGAAGCTCCCGTCTGGGAATGGCAGGATATTATCTTGTTGAAGCCTGATGAAAGTTTTGCAAAAGAAGTTGACAAGAGATTTAAGGAATTGCCCGAAAATCAGGCGGGATGGGCAGCTTATGCTCCGCAGTATGACGACATGATTAAGGAAGCAAGCAAAGATCTGTTAAAAAGAAGCCTGGGTTGGATGACCCGAATCCAACCAATTACACTCGAAAGTGGCAGGATACTTTTGCCACTTTATTCTGATGGCCTTAATTTTTCGATGGTTGCCATTTCAGACGATGATGGAACAACCTGGCGGCCAAGCCTTCCGATTGTAGGTCGCGGTCCCATTCAACCTGCCCTTGCAGTTAAAAAGAATGGGAACATTGTTGCCTACATGCGCGACAGTGGCGATGCACCTGCCCGTGTTCATACCAGCATTTCAACTGATAACGGTGAATCGTGGAGCGCTTCCCAAAAGACGGATATTCCCAATGAAGCAAGTGTTGAGATCTGTGTTTTGAAAGACGGCAAATGGGCATTTTTAGGAAACGATATCAACGATGGACGCTACCAATTGTCGCTCTACCTTTCGGACGACGAAGGTTCAAGCTGGAAATGGAAAGAATTAATTGAATATGAAGCGGATAAAAAGGGAAGTTTTTCTTATCCATGCCTGATCCAAACCAGAGACGGCCTTCTGAATATTTCATATTCCTATTCACTGGGCGAAGGAAAGAAAACGATCAAACATATGGTGGTTGATCCCGAAAAAACAGCAAAAAAAACATGGGCCGAAAAACTTGGATATCCTGAAGGAAAGAAAGTTCTGCTCTTGCACATCGATGATGCAGGAATGTGCCCGGAAGCCAATGCGGCAACAGAAAAATACATCGAAAACGGTCATATACTTTCAGCCGCAGTGATGATGCCCTGCCCGAATGCCAAATCATTTATTGATTGGGCTAAAAAATACCCCATAGCTGATATCGGAGTTCACCTTACCTTGACCAGCGAGTGGAAAAATTACCGTTGGGGACCGCTTACCAAAGCGTCAAAAGTACCCGGATTAATTGATCCGGAGGGGAAATTCTGGAACGAAGTTTCGGACGTTGTTATTCATGCTTCAGCCAAAGAGGTTGAAACTGAAATTCACGCCCAAATCGATAAAATGATTTCATTGGGTCACCGCCCCACCCACCTCGACACCCACATGGGAACCTTGTATGGATCACCTGAATTTCTAAAAGTTTTTCTGGCAACAGCCGAAAAATACCGCATTCCAGCCAATGCCATTGATTTGTCGAATGCTGAAGTTGCCAACTTGTTCAAATCCCAGGGATACCCGATTACCGATGGGGTTATTGAGTTGATGAATGCCTATTCTTTACCAAAACTGGATTTCTTCACCAGTGTTCCTGACGGTTCAAGCTACGAAGAAAAACGAGCCAACTTTTTCAAGCTGGTGAAATCCCTCAATTCAGGATTAACTGAGATTGTTTTCCATCCTGCAACACTATCCGAAAATTTAAAATCAATTACCGGATCATGGCAGCAGAGGGTTTGGGAAGGCGAATTATTTGCAGATCCGGTGGTTCATCAGTTTTTTAAAGATGAAGGAATTATCATCACCAACTGGAAAGAGATTATGGCAAAATTCGATGCAAAAAATAAAACCCGAATCAAATGAAGACGATCCGCCGAAAAATAGCAATTCCCGGAGCATTCGCTCTTTTACTGAGTAATACATCGATACTGAATACAAAGATTTTGCGCTCAAAGGAAAATATCAGATCGAAGTAAAAACTACGAAAACTGAATTCATTGACAAGGATTTAAATATTTTTGTTGAAAAGGCAAGTGATTATTCTGATGTATTGATACAAATGTCCAACCGTATTTGTGGTTTCGGCATACGGTTCATTCGTAATTCAGGCCGTGCCGGACTATTATAGGGTGCAGCACCTACCAGGGTAAATGTCCCATTCTTTTTACCTCCCAGATGCGTTCGAGGCTGCGCAGGTAAACCGACCGGAGTGCAGGCTCGTTGGCATACCGAAGCAAGGTCATATAGCTTTTGAAGGCAAGGTTATCGTCCCAGGGAGCCAAAGTTGCTGGTGAAAATGTGTTTTTTTGACGCAGCGTATTGGTACTTGTCTCCGGGCAACCAGTAATCGGCCCCAAAATAATGCCAGTCGTTTTCAGCATCCGGACTGCACCTTTTGATGTGCCAATCCAGATATCACCATCAAATCCTTTTTTTAAACAGTTGGTATTCTCAACAGGCAAACCATCGGCACCTTTGAGCATGGTCAGCACTGCTCCGCGCAAAACGCCCAGTCCTTTGCTGGTTCTGATCAGCAAGCGGTTTCCGAAACTCATTATATCCCGTGTACCTTTTGACGGAAGCGACCCTCCAGTCGATGAAATCCTCGTTCACCACCAGGCCATCAAAAAGGATTAATTTACCCGGACGAAGCACATAAAGAGTTCCGCTGTAGGATTCAATTTGCTTAATCGGTCCCAACCTGACAGGATCGGCATGAATTTGCGAACCATCTTCCATCAGCATCGTGATATCGCTCGAATAATAGCCACCTTCTGGTTTGATGTATTGGTACAAATGGCCATCCGTGTTTAACGTTTCTGCATACGGTTCATTCGTAATCTCCTGATGACGGGATGGAATTGCAATGGAAATGATGTAGGCAGTCCCTTCCTTGTAAGAAGAAACAACCTTTCCGGCATTCATTGGTTTTGAACGCATATAATAGTGGATATGACCCCCGAAAACCATGTCAACATGGTATTTATCGAAAAGCGGCACCCAGGCTTTCTGAATATTTACATACGGTTCTTCCCAGTTGTAAGGTGGAAAATGAAACATCACAATTTTCCAGGTAGCCTTTGTGCCAGCGAGCTGTTCTTCAATCCATGAAGTCTGCGCTTCGATCGGAGATGTTGCGTCAATCATCAGGAATAATGTGTTTTTGTAGGTGAACGAATACGTTTGTTCTTTGGGTACTCCGGCAGGTGCATTTTCCGGATAACTAAACACATCGCGGTAAGTTTTGGCCCCCAGACCTGCCCGGTTGTCGTGATTTCCGGGAACAGCCATCAAGGGTTTCCGGCAAATTACATCTTTTGAATATTCCAGCAGATCGTCCCACTGGTTGCGGTACAAACCATCGCTGACCAAATCGCCAA
Organism: Prolixibacteraceae bacterium; assembly: GCA_031421065.1. Lineage (GTDB taxonomy): Bacteria > Bacteroidota > Bacteroidia > Bacteroidales > Prolixibacteraceae > Aquipluma. Next base: position 34,516 of record JANONW010000190.1, on the reverse strand, counting down.
CAATTGAATAGAACGCGGCATCGGGGTGGGCTGTATTGGCCAACTTCAAAATCTCACCGTATTTAGGTGAAAAATGCGTATCGCCAAACCATAAAAAGGAAAAGGAATCATCATTTGCAGCTGTGGAAAACGTGTAATTATCAGACCATTCAGTCTGAGGTTCAATTAAATACTGATAAGTGGTTCCGGGTTTCAGTTCCCTTAACCTGGCCGTGAAGTGATGGATAAACCGGTCATTCATCAGTAACCGGTCTTCCAATACCATTTTTTCTGCTTCAACAGCAATTCCGTTTGTACTTCCCGATTCCCTGTATTTTAAGCTGCCCGCCTCAACAGTAGTATTGGTTCTCCATTGAATATCCATACTTGTTGAAGGATCGGAACTCCAGGTTAAAAGAACCTGATCGGCTGTTTGTGATGATGGATAAGCAGTTGTCCGGAAAGCTCCGGCCAAATGCGACTCAACTCCCCTGCCCCGAACGGTTGTCAGCAATTTTTGCCCTTTCATCGATTGCGGCACATCTCTCAACACCAATTCGTCCCAGTCGTGGTAGGTAAAAGCGCCATCATCCAAAACTCCCACCTGTTGATTTTCAGGGAAGAAATTACTCAATTCCAACTGATCATTACTCTTTTGGGGCGCCACGGAAACGAAATAGTGAAGTCCGGAATTATCCAATCCATGAATTCCCAAACCGACCCGTCCAGCCTTAAATGATTTTTCCTGGTGATTGCAGGATATCTGGCCTAAAATCAGGAAGAAAAAAGCAAAACTCACAAACAGCCTTGATCGTTGATTTACTCTCATAATAACTTCAGAAACTGGTTAAATTTATATTGGACCCACCTTGGGGTTTTAAAATCTTTTGATATAGTTTGCCATCCCGATTAATCGGGACGGTTCTTCATATTCTCCCGAATTCTCGGGGTCTGACATACAGTGCGTTGGGATCCTGATTATGTATCTCTCATATCTGCCCGAAAAATTTTGGATTCAGTGAAATTAATTCGATAAGCCATTGATTAACAGTATTAATAGAGTGAAAAACGATTGTGTGCACCAGCCATTTCACCATGAATATTAATTGAGATTAACGCAAGAATAATAACCACAGAAACAATAACCACTAAATATTGAAACCATTTTTTGCCATTTATATCCGGAAGCGGATGCATCAGGAAGGCAGGAGAGTGTTTTCCTATTAAAATTAATACTACAATAAAATTAACCACATACAAGTCAATGTCGTTTAGTTAAGGAATCTTCTGAAAGGCGTGATTTTATTGATGTTTTACACAAAATAGTTCTTTGAAAAGTTTGTAATTCAAGAATCATTTATTATCTTGTAGAGGTATATAGGGGGTAACCCAAGTATAAACCAAGAATCAGATTATCGAGAGAATTTATCTAAAAACATATCGTATGAACTTGAAAATGAGGAGTTTAGTAGCCGTTCAAAAGACGGCTCTCAAAAGGTATTTTCAAGAGACAGGAAACTGACGCTCGGTAATTTAATAGTATTGATCATCAACTTCAAGAGTTCCATACAACGAGAGCTGGATAAATTCTTTAAGACAATTTCCAGAAGCGACTTTAATATCAGGGAAGTTACTAAAGGAGCATTTACACAAGCCAGGGCCAAGTTAAACCCATGGGCCTTTCAGCGGTTAAACGATGTAGCTGCAGATACTTTTTATGAAGGGGCAGAGTATTACGTATGGCACGGCATGCGCGTTCTTGCAACTGATGGAACACGGCTGGTTTTGCCCAATCGCCCCAGTGTTATCGAGGAATTCGGACAGCAACAGTTTGGGCCAAAAGCAGATAGCCCACGATCGCTGGCTATGGCATCTATGCTTTATGATGTGTTAAACCAAATCACCCTTGATGCCCAGTTGGCACCTTATGCATCCAGCGAACGGGATTTGCTTATGCAACACCTCGACAAGATAAAGCCTGGCGACCTACTGCTACTCGGCCGGGGCTATCCCTGCTTCTGGCTATTATTTCTATTAAAAGCGAAGGGGATTGAATTTTGCGTACGGTTAAAAGATAATTGGTGGCTAAAGGTGAAGGATTTTACTGAGAGCGGTGAAAAAGAGCGGACAGTCACTTTTGCCTTACCGAAGAAAGATCGAAAAAAGCTGGCAGGTTTTCCAGACATGCAGGATGCCACCATTACTTGCCGATTCGGAAAAGTATACATACGAAGAATTTGATAAGCCATACCATTACCGATGGAACGAAGAAGAAGCCTATAAGTTACTGAAAAGCAGGATCGAATTAGAGAATTTCTCAGGCAAAACGGCTCGGGCGGTGAAACAGGATTTTCATGCCAAAGTGTTTCTGATGACACTATGTGCTGCTTATGCCCATCCGGTTGAAGATAAAGTAGTAGAAGAATACAAGGCCGATGAGAACCGAAAGTTTGACCAAAAAATCAATCGCACAAATGCAATATCGATGACACAGGATATTTTGATTGCAGTATTTTTACGAAAGCAATTTGACAAGGCGTTAAATGCATTCGACAAAGTTGTGGCGGGAACCAGAGAAATCATCCGTCCGGGACGAAGCAACCCGAGAAAGAAAAGGCCGAAACAACTTTACTCAATGAATTACAAACGATTATGATTATTACTAACTAAACGACATTGATAGGGATATCAAAAGCTATAGCATTGAAATCAGTAAAACAAGAAAGGCCGTCTCAAAACAAGTTTGAGACGGCCTTCAGTAAATAAATGTCTTATATAAATTAAACTAAGCTAGTTTAACATTAACTGCATTTAATCCTTTTTTCCCATCCTGAAGATCAAAAGTCACTTCGTCGTTTTCTCTTACTTCGTCGTTTAACCCAGATACATGTACAAAATATTCTTTGTCTGATGCACTGTCTTTAATAAATCCAAATCCTTTTGAATCGTTGAAAAATTTTACTGTTCCTTTGCTCATGATAATTGTAATAAATAATAATAATAAAATAAACTTCGCGAAGGTACGCTTTTATATTTGATAATGGATTTAATTTCAATAATTTAATAAAAATACTTTTCTTTTAACTTTATCAGCAACCAAACCAAAACTGGTTGTCATTCATAAAAAAGAGATTTTGTACCAGTATGATTTGTGTACAAAGTTGACATTTCAAATGAAGGAAAGTGTTACACAATTTCTCCGCTTCTGGCGGAACAGGTGTGAGTGTATTTTCACATAGCAAAGATGAATACTTTGAACCCGGTAAGTGTTACAAAACAATTGAAAAGAGTTACAACTTTCACAATATTGAACCATTGACTTTTTCTTCGGTTCATTACATTATTTTGTGCCAAAAAGCTATTTCATTTTTGCAACCGCTTCCTCAGTGGCTTTCAAAATTGCTTCGTTCGAAAGTGGAGTGCCGATTGCCTGTTTCATCCATTCGTTGGGAGTTAATTGGCCGAGGGCATAAATGCGAAGAACTTCAGGAGCAAACTCGTTGGTTTTGAAATGTTCTTCCAGCTGGAAATGTATCAGGTGACCGAAAGCATAGTTCGGAAGGTACATTGGAGAATTGATCATGTGCGAATAAATGCCCAGAATGGGTTGGTCTTTCATTCCGAAAACAGGTGCGTAATAAGTGTTCCATATTTCCTTGGTGATATTCAGTACTGCATCTCTCAATTCACTGGCGGTGCAGTTCGGGTTGGCATACAGCCATTGCCACATTTTCATATCGACGATCGAAACGCCCATGATTTCGTACAGCGACCAAAAAATATCCAGCGTTTTCAGTGTTTCTTTCTGAGGATTGGTATCTTTCATGTTCAGCAAAAACAAGTCTCTTTCCTGAAAAACAAAGGCAAGCGCTTCGGTAAAAGCGGTATTCGGTACGCCGTTGATCATGTAATTCGGAACATCGTTCAACGAAATGGTTTGTTCCACATTGTGGCCAAACTCGTGAATGGCAATGTTGTAGCCCTTGTAATTCATGCCGGTAGCCGGAATACGTGTGCGTAAATGAGCTTTTTCGGCTTTCATTGATGCGCCCCATGCATGTCCTGAACCACGTGCCGGATCAACAGCAATGCGTGAGGCAAGGAAAACGGCTTTTTCTTTGGTGAATCCCAACTTCAGGAGCAGGTTTCCCAGATCGGCTTCAAGCGCCTGTGCGTTCGGGTATTTCTTTTGGGTGATAGAATTCAGCATTTCTTCGTTAATCGAACTGCGGGCTTTGAACCCGTCGTACCAAATATCCCATGGAGCAAGGTCGCGCCCCAGTCGTTTTTTGATGATTTCGGCCACTTCCTTAATTTGTGGCGATCCCAGAAATTCGGTGAACAGTTTTTCTACTTCGGGCTGCGGAACTTGCATACCTGCTGAAAACGCGCGCTGAATGGCGGTTGGCATGGTCGGACTAAATTCATCAACTGCCTGATAAACATGAAAATTATTCAGGATTTGCTGGTAACGGCCATCGGTTTCTGCCAGACTTTCAGTTTTTGCGCCTGAAACAATCACTTCATTCGTGACCGGGTTCCAATCCTGTTTTCCGGAGTTAATCACCACTTTCGGAATCGACTGATCGACAATCCGCTGCATCACCTGATAGATCAACCCCTGTTTTTCATATCCCACTTCTTTGTTGGAATAATTGGCCTTTATTTCATCGCGCAAGTTCCAGTGGCTCAGCAAAACCATGTCGGCAGGGAAAAGCTTTTGATTGTCTTTGTTCAGCAAATTGCCCATGTAAATATTATAGTCGGCAATGTAAGCATCACTTTCGGCCATCGCTTTCGATTCTTGCTGTACCAGTTCCGAAGGTACACGTGAATTGAACACATCGCCCATCCGTGCAAACCCCCATTCGAGCGGCGACCAGTTGGACGCGTGTTGGTTCTTTTCTTCTGTTGAATAATACGGAAAGTTGAGGGCCACGATAAACGCGATTTTGTTGTCGTAAAAATCGTTCATCAGGTGGGCTCCCGGATTGTAACCGGCAAACAGCGGGTCGATGGGTAAAACTTCGCCTTTCTGAAGTTGCACATTTTCCTGCATATCGAGCGATAGTTTGTTGAAATGTCCGTACAGAGATTCGAAATATTCAGAAAAACGGGTGAAAGTGGCTTCCTTTTTTGCCGGATGGGCTACAAAGTTTTCGGCACAAAACTGTATAAATTCAGCCGGAGTGCCATCGGCATCGCGCCAAAGTGAAGCGGCATGTTTTACCCCTTTTTCTGTAAGCGCAGCATCACTGCCCAGATTCTTTTCACTGATGGCCTTGATGGCCGCGAAAACGGTGGCTCCGGAAATTCCGACCAAGGCTCCTTGTTTCTTTTCGGTTTTCTGACAAGCTGAAATCATAACAAAACAGGCTAAAATGAAAATGAAATTTTTGATCATATCGGGTGTAAGTTTTTGGCTGTACAATTGAAAGCCCCAAAATACCAAAAAATAAAACATTAATGCTATGATGTTTGGCAGGGTGGGGAAGTGTAATTGAGAAAGATTCCCCGTTTTTTTTTAACCTTCGCCCAAATGATTTGCTCTGATTAAATAATGCCTCTAAGAAAACTACCCATTTTTTCGATGGCTGTACATAATTATTTATGATAGGCTGACTTTTTTGGTTACCATCAATAAATTTTAATTGGAAGGGATTGCAGAATGGTTATTTAGAAACATATCAAATAATCTATATATGTTGGTTTCTTCCATTTTAAAAACTTATCTTTGCATCGGAAAATTGAAATACAATGAACACAATAGAAATAGCAGGGAGATACTCAACGCTGGCAAACGACACTTGCTGTTTGTCTTGCGGTGGAGCAGCCCAGAAAAGCGAGACAAAACCAGGTGAGATTTGCATTGATTTAGGAAGCGGACGCGGAACCGATGTTTTGCGACTTGCAGAAGAAGTTGGTTCTGGCGGATTTGTTTACGGTGTGGATGTGACTGAAGAAATGGTGCGGATAGCAACATCGACAGCTTCTAAAATGGGAGTTGAAAACGTAAAATTCATTTTGGCCGACCTGGAACAAATTCCTTTAGAAGGAGAAATTGCCGACCTGATTATTTCCAATTGTACTTTAAATCATGTGAGCAATAAATCCAAGGTTTGGAGAGAAATTTACCGTTTGTTGAAAAACGGTGGCCGTTTTGTGATCAGCGATATTTTTTCGAGCGAGCCTGTTCCTGAAGAATATGCAAGCGACCCCGTAGCAGTAGCAGAATGTTGGGCCGGATCTATTACCAGGGCTGAATATATTGAAATCATCAAAAAAACCGGATTTAAAGATTTTCGTATTCTGGAAGAAAGCAAACCTTATCCGAAAGGCAAAATTGAAGTGTCGAGCTTTACAATCACCGCACAGAAAGATGAGTTTAGTTGTTGCGGTTAAATGTTGCGTGATACGAGATGCGAGTTTCGGGTTATGCATTGGCAAGGTTTCAGTGTTTAACCCCAGCGGGGTGAAATATTTGTAGATATTATAAAGTGAGGTGATTAGCCGTCCGCGATTGAAGTTTGAACAATGCAAAGACCTCCTTTCGGACGGAAAAGATACACCAAAAATTAATGTTACAAAAATTGAAAAGTTTGAAAGTATTTTGGAGCGAACGATCGTTCATTTAGGGTACTTTTATTCTCTATAGTAATCAACACAAAATTCTCGAAATGAAAAGTTTAGTAAAAAAGATCCACAAGGGACAGGTTAAACAGGCACAATGTTGTGCCAAACAATCACCGATTATTGCCGGATGCCACGATTAAGTGTGTTTGGTCATATTTTTTTAGTTGATTGGGGATTAACGATTTGAGATTCGTAATTTACTGAAAAGGTGAGTTGAAAATCGAAAATCGTTAATCTGTAATCGTTAATCTCACATCAAATTTCCCATGCAGCTCTCCAAATACAATATCACATCAAAAATAAAGGATTCCGATAATTGGTTCGTTGTGAATTCATTGTCGGGGCAGGCAGATATACTCGACAAGGAAACTTACGATCAACTGCAAAAGGGTAGTACTGAAAACCCTGATTTCATTGATAATGGCTATGTAGTCGATCCGGTTCAGGAGAAAAGCTTGTTTCGCGAGAAATACCTTCGCTTTCTGGACGATCGGGAAAATGACGAAGTTCAGATTTTTTTCGTGACCAATTACAGCTGCAATTTCGATTGTTCATACTGTTATCAGGCTGGTTACGAGCAATTGAGGGTTGCCTTGTCGAAAGAAGTGACCGACTCGTTTTTTGATTACATCCTGAATGAGTTTTCCGGAAGAAGAAAATACATTACTCTTTTTGGCGGTGAACCATTTCTGAATGCCCCCCGCCATAAGGAAAACATCGAATACATTATCCAAAAAGCTACCGAGAACAATCTGGAAATAGCAGCAGTCTCGAATGGTTATCATCTGGAAGAATACATCCCGATTATAAAAAAGGGCATTATTCGTGAGATTCAGGTTACACTCGACGGAACCAGGGCAATTCATAATCAACGGCGCTACCTAAAAGGCGGTGACCCGACATTCGACCGTATTGTGCGCGGAGTTGATCTTCTGCTCGAAAATAATATTCCGGTCAATCTGCGCATGGTGGTTGACAAACAAAACATTGGTAATCTGCCCGGTCTGACGCAGTTTGCCATCGATAAAGGTTGGACAGCTTCCCCACTTTTCAAAACCCAACTAGGTCGAAACTACGAGTTGCACGAATGTCAGGCCAATCAGCAAAAACTTTATTCGCGCCTCGAACTGTACCAGGATTTGTACAATTTACTGAAGGAATTTCCGCACATCAGCGAATTCCACAAACCGGCATTCTCGGTTGCTAAATTTTTATTCGAACAGGGAGAAATGCCTGCACCGCTTTTTGATGCCTGCACCGGAGCCAAAACCGAATGGGCTTTCGATTTCACCGGAAACGTGTATGCCTGCACTGCCACGGTGGGCAAGCAGAACGAAAGCCTGGGAACTTTTTATCCTGAAATCAGTAAAAATACCGAAGCAGTTGAGGAATGGCAGGAACGCGATATTTTGTCGATCCCGAAATGCCAAACTTGCAACCTGAGCCTTATTTGTGGCGGCGGCTGTGCTTCGATGGCAAAAAATTACAACGGAACACTGAACAGTCACGACTGTCGTCCCGTTACCGAATTACTTGAACTTGGAATAGCTAATTATTTTAACCATTAAAATTCTGAAAAATCATGAAAGAAATTGTAGCTGCAGATTTTGAAAAAGAAGTACTGGCCGGCGGAAATGTGCTGGTTGACTTTTATTCAACCGAATGTCCACCCTGTGAGGCCGTAGCACCCAAGCTGGATGGCTTAGAAAAACTTTTTGGTTCCGACATGAAATTTGTGAAGATTTACCGACAGGGAAATCGTGACCTGGCCGATAAGTTAGATGTAAAAGGGTCACCAACACTTTTGTTTTATCAGGATGGCGAGGAGGTTTGTAGTCGCCTTAGCGGCGGAATAAAACGTTCTGAAATAATTCGTGAACTCAAGCATGTTCTTGGAAAAGAAAAGGTTTCCGAAGCTGTTAAAGCGATGAAGCAATCGGTTATACATGCCGATGTTGCTATTTTAGGAGCGGGCCCCGGCGGTTTAACGGCAGGCTTGTATTTGTGTCAGGCCAGGCTTAATGCGGTACTAATTGATATTGCCCTGCCTGGAGGAAATGTTTCGACCACCCACATGGTGTCGAACTATCCTGGTTTTATTGATCCGCAGCCCGGTTACATGCTTTCACACAACATGTCGGAGCAAACCAAACTCTGCGGAACAACTTATAAAGTAGCAGTTGATGTAACCCATGTCGATCTGGATAAAAAGGAAATTATGATCGACGAACATGAAACCATCAAGGCCAAACGAATTATCATCGCAACCGGAACTTCTCCTAACAAGATAGGGATTCCGGGTGAACAGGAATTTAAAGGACAGGGGATTTCGTATTGCGCCACTTGCGATGCCAAATACTTTGTTGATAAAGAGGTTGTTGTAATTGGGGGCGGTAACTCAGCCATCGAAGAAGCTGATTTTATCGCGAAATTTGCTTCTAAAATTACCATCGTTCACCAGTTCGACCAATTGCAAGCCAACAAAATAGCTCAGGAAAAAGTATTTGCCAATCCCAAATTTTCGTTCCTGTTCTCACACGAACCACGCGAATTTAAAAAGGCGGGCGACAAAATGGTGGTAGAGGTGGAAGACCTGAAATCCAAAGAAATGAAAACTTTGACCACCGATGGGATTTTTGTTTTCATTGGTCAGAAACCAAACCTCGAAATGTTTAGCGACCAGCTTGAACTTGACAAATGGGGTTATATTCAGACCGACGAAGATAAACGAACCAACATTGATGGTGTATTTGCGGTGGGTGATGTGACCAGCAAAAAATACCGGCAAATCACCACGGCCATTGCCGACGGAACCATTGCTGCAATTTCAATTACGCGCGAAATTGGATAAATTGTAAGTTTTAAGGGGTTAATAATAAATTCGGAAATTCCGGCATTCATTTTCCTGAAAAGGGGAGTGATGCCGGTAAGTAAAGCAGAACAAAGGAGCAGCAGGCGTTGACCACATGCCGGTAGATAAGTTTGCAACATGGTACGCCAAAGAAGGCGACAACCTAATAAAGCGGTTATACGCAGCGACTTATCAGCCACAGGCGGTTAAACTTGTAGAAATCCCCAAGCAGAGCGGTGGCATGCACAAGTTGGGCATCCCCACGGTAACGGACAGGATAATCCAACAAGCCATATCGCAAGTGCTAAGTCCAATATACGAAAAGAGGTTCAGCAACCATAGGTCTTGGAGGTCTGATACTGAATTAATTTTGCAATAAGTGCATTTAATAAAAAAAAGGGAAATTTCATCCCGATATTTCCCTTTTCAAGTTATTGTACCTTTTGAATTACAATCGTTTTTTGATCGCTTTTGTAGCTTCTTCAAAACCAGGTTTTTCGAGCAGGGCAAACATGTTCTTTTTGTATGCCTCAACTCCCGGCTGATCGAATGGATTTACACCTAAAGTATAGCCACTTAAACCGCAAGCCAGTTCGAAGAACTGGATCAACTGTCCAAGATAATACTCGTTCAGTTTTGGAAGAACGATCTGGATATTTGGAACACCACCGTCAACATGGGCCAGCATGGTGCCCAGTTCTGCCATTTTATTCACTTCGTCAACACGTTTTCCTGCAAGGAAATTTAGACCGTCCAAATCGGCAACGTCAGTCGGAATACGAACTTCACGATCAGGACTAGCAATTGAAAGAACAGTTTCGAACAATGTACGCTCACCTTCCTGAATGTATTGGCCCATGGAATGCAGATCGGATGAAAAATCAACTGCTGCTGGAAAAATCCCCAATCCGTCTTTTCCTTCGCTTTCGCCGTAAAGCTGTTTCCACCATTCGGCCAGAAAATGAAGTTTGGGATTGTAGTTCACCAGGATTTCAACCTTTTTACCGTTTTTATACAATTCGTTGCGAACCGCAGCATATTGGGCAGCCAGATTATTTTCGAACGGCACATCAACTCCTGTGGCATTTTGCATGTCAACTGCTCCCTGAACCAAAGCGCGGATATCGAATCCGGCAACCGCGATGGCAAGTAAACCTACCGGGGTCAATACAGAATAACGCCCGCCCACATCATCAGGAATAACAAATGTTTTGTATCCTTCGATGGTGGCCAGTGAGCGCAACGCGCCTTTGCTGGCATCGGTAATGGCAACAATACGTTCGTTGGCTTCAGCTTTACCGTATTTATCTTCAATGTCCTGTTTCAGTAAACGGAAAGCAAGAGCCGGCTCGGTAGTTGTTCCCGATTTGGAAATCACCGCCATTGCATACTCTTTGGTTTTCAGCAATTCGCGCAGTTCGAAAAGGTAATCTTCGCTGATGTTTTGTCCGGAGAAAAGGATGAACGGACTTTTGCGTTCTTTCAGGTGAGCGAAACTATCTGAAAGCGCGTCAACAACCGCCTTGGCGCCCAGGTAAGAACCGCCGATGCCAATTACCACAAAAATGTCGATGTTTTTGGCTACCAGTTTTGCTGCTGTCGCTTCGTAATCAGCAAGCTCAGCTTCAGTGATTGATGTTGGCAACGTTGTCCAACCGAGGAAATCGTTTCCTTTTCCGGTTTTGTTGAAAAGTGCCACATTGTGACTTTCAATCGCTTTTTTGTATGAGAAAATCGAGTCTTTTGAAATAAAATCAAAAGTCTTCTCAAAATTTAAGGCTATTTTTTCCATTGTGTTTTTATCTAAGATTTTCAGTTAACAATCTGATCTCGATGGCGGGGGAGATGTTTTCGTACAAAATATTATAAACGGCTTCGGCAATCGGCATATTTACCCTGAATTCTTCGTTGATTTCCTTGATTGATTTGGCCGCGTAATAACCTTCGGCAACCATGTGCATTTCGAGTTGGGCCGAACGCACAGAATATCCTTTTCCGATCATGGTCCCGAATGTGCGGTTGCGCGAGAATTGTGAATAAGCTGTTACCAATAAATCGCCCAGATAAGCCGAACTTTTGATATCGCGGGTAATGGGGTGAACTTTATCTACAAATCGTTTGATTTCCTGAATGGCATTTGAAATAAGCACTGCCTGAAAATTATCGCCATAACGCAAACCGTGTACAATTCCTGAAGCGATGGCCACCACATTTTTCAGCACCGAAGCGTATTCAGTTCCGTAAATATCGTCGGAAACATGGGTGCGGATATACGGGCATTCGAGCCGGAAGGCAAAACTCCGTGCCCTCTTTACATCCGGACAGGCAATGGTCAGGTATGACAACCTTTCAAGCGCGACTTCCTCAGCATGGCACGGACCGGCAATAACCCCAATCCGTTCGTAGGGAATATTAAAATACTGGTGAAGATATTGTCCGACAATCAGGTTGTCTTCAGGAACAATTCCTTTAACGGCCGAAACTATAAATTTTGGGTTTAGGTCAACGGTCACGCTCGACATGGCTTCTTTCAAAAACGCGGAAGGAATGGCAAGGATCACAATATCAACACCTTCAACGGTTTTGTTTATGTCGGTGAAGAAATTAATCCGGTTTACATCAAATTCAACACCACGCAAATAGCTGGGATTGTGTTTGAACCGGTTGAATTGTTCAATATTATCAAGATTTCGAAAATACCAGTTGATGCTCTCAACATTGTGCAAAAGGATTTTTGCAAGTGCTGTGGCCCAACTTCCACTTCCGATTATAGCTATTTTTGAGTTTGCAAACATTTCTTTTTCCCCGGTTACGACAACCATTTCGTTACATCATCCATTGACGGATTGATCAGGCCAAGCTTATTTTTTTTGTTGAATCCGCAAATGTCGTTAAAAAATTTACCCGCCTTAACTTCTTTTAACTCTTTAACTTTTTTTAACCCTATTTTCTTTATTATTTCCACCCATTCATCCGGGATTCCGAGCTCAGTGAATTTTTCATCCGGATCAGCGGCATCCGCATTCTTTTCAGGCTTCATCTGCGGGAAGAAAAGTACGTCCTGAATCGACAGGTTATTGGTCATAAACATGGTCAAACGGTCAATCCCAATTCCCATTCCTGAAGTTGGCGGCATTCCATATTCCAGCGCACGTAAAAAGTCCTGGTCAATGAACATCGCCTCGTCATCACCTTTTTCCGACAGCTTCATCTGATCTTCAAAACGTTCGCGCTGATCAATCGGGTCGTTCAGTTCCGAATAGGCATTTGCCAGTTCTTTCCCGTTCACCATCAGCTCGAAACGCTCTGTCAGTCCTTCGGCCGACCGGTGTTTTTTTGTTAGCGGCGACATTTCGACCGGATAGTCGATAATAAAAGTGGGCTGTATATAATGGTGTTCGCATTTTTCGCCGAACAGTTCGTCAATCAGTTTGCCTTTTCCCATTGTCGGGTTGGTTTCGATGCCAACCTGTTTGCAAATATCCCTGAGTTCATCTTCCGTTTTTCCTGAAATATCAAAGCCGGTATGTTCCTTGATTGCATCGTACATCGTCACACGTTTAAACGGACGTTTGAAATTTATTTCGACATCGCCCAATTGAACATTGGTTGTTCCGTGCAGCGCAATGGCCACGCGTTCAATCATTTCTTCGGTGAAGTTCATCATCCAGACGTAGTCTTTGTAGGCCACATAAATTTCCATTACGGTAAATTCCGGATTGTGAGTGCGGTCCATTCCTTCATTGCGGAAATCTTTCGAGAACTCGTAAACGCCATCAAAACCGCCAACAATCAAGCGTTTCAGGTAAAGTTCGTTGGCAACCCGCAAATAAAGCGGAATATTCAGTGCATTGTGATGGGTGATAAACGGACGGGCAGTGGCTCCTCCCGGTATTGATTGCAGTATAGGAGTTTCAACTTCGAGGTAACCCTGTTCGTTGAAAAACTGGCGCATGGTGTTGATGATTTTGGTCCGCTTGATAAAGGTATCCTTCACCTGCGGATTTACAATCAGATCGACATAACGCTGACGGTGCCTCATTTCAGGATCGGTAACCGCATCGAACAACTGACCGTCTTTTTCTTTTACAACCGGCAGCGGACGAAGCGATTTGCTCAATACCTGAAATTCGCTCACATGAATTGAAAGTTCTCCTGTCTGCGTAATAAATACAAAACCTTTTACGCCAACAATATCGCCAATATCGAGTAGTTTCTTGAATACTTCATTGTAAAGGCTTTTATCTTCATCCGGACAAATTTCGTCACGGTTTAAATACAACTGGATCCTTCCTGATGAATCCTGCAATTCGGCGAACGAAGCTTTTCCCATAATCCGGCGGCTCATGATACGGCCTGCCACAACTACTTCCTGAAAATTGTTAAGTTCATGATTGTAATTCTCTTTGATCTCGAGTGCCAGCACATTTACTGGGAATTCAGCGGCGGGATAGGGGTTAACACCCATTTCCTTCATCTTTTGCAAGGAGTTGCGCCTTATAATTTCCTGTTCGCTTAAATCAGATATACTCATTCGTTCGTACGATTAAAAAATTCAAAAAATTTCCGGCAAAGATAACAAACTATTGCAATCAAAATTATTAACAAAATGTGCTGAATGTAGTGCATTTACTTTCTATTTCTGAGTTCATTTTCTATCTTTGAGAAATTTTTGCAAAAATCAGCTGTTCTGAAGAAAACATAATGGGGAAAGTTTGGAATATTAAAAAAGAGGGCGATATAAATATCATTAAACATTTATCGGCGGCGTTAAATGTCAATATGGTTATTGCCAATCTTTTGGCACAACGAGGAGTTACATCCTATGCCGAGGCACAGACATTCTTCAGGCCAAAATTGACCGATCTTCACGATCCGTTCCTGATGAAGGACATGGACAAAGCAGTAGAGCGACTTGAAAGGGCGATCAACAATCAGGAAAAAGTACTGATTTATGGCGATTATGATGTTGATGGAACCACTTCGGTGGCTTTGATGTACACATTCCTCCGCACCCGCATTCAAAACCTCGATTATTATATTCCTGACCGTTATTCTGAAGGTTACGGAATTTCGAAAACCAGCATTCTTTATGCCTCCGAGCAAAAAATCACTTTGGTAATTGTGCTCGATTGCGGGATTAAAGCGGTTGAAAAAATTCAAATGGCCAAAGATCTTGGGATCGATTTCATTATCTGCGACCACCACAATCCTGACGACATCATTCCTGACGCAGTGGCAGTGCTCGATCCAAAACGTCCGGATTGCAGTTATCCATACAAAGAACTTTCGGGTTGCGGTGTAGGTTTTAAGCTCCTTCAGGCATATTCGAAAATGAACAATGTACCATTCTCTGAAATTGCCGAACTGCTTGATTTACTGGTAGTCAGTATCGCTTCCGACATTGTTCCGGTAACTGGTGAAAACAGGGTGATGGCCTACTACGGACTTAAAAAATTAAACTCTTCGCCAAGCATTGGTCTTAAAACCATCATGAAATATTCGGGTTTTAATTCCGAAGAAATATCTATCAGTGACATCGTTTTTAAAATCGGGCCCCGGCTCAACGCTTCGGGTCGTATAGAACATGGTAAAAAATCGGTGGCCATTTTGACTGCTACCAACGAAAGAGAAGCGATGTTGCTGGGCGACGAGATAAATTCATACAACGAAATCAGAAAAACACTCGACCGGGACATTACTCATGAAGCGCTTGCAATGATTGAACGCAATCCTGATCACGACTCAAAAAACGCCACTGTACTTTATAACCGCGACTGGCACAAAGGCGTAGTTGGGATTGTTGCTTCACGCCTGACCGAACATTTTTACCGACCGACAGTTGTATTGACGGAATCAAACGGAATGGCAACCGGTTCGGCCCGTTCAGTCCGCGATTTCGATTTGTATGAAGCGATAGGGCTTTGCAGCGATTTGCTCGAATCGTACGGAGGGCACATGTATGCCGCCGGTTTGACAATGAAAATCGAAAATATTTACGAATTCTCGCGCCGCTTCGAAGATATTGTTACCAGACTGATTACCGATAAGCAACAAACCGAATCGATCGAAGCCGAAGCCAAAATTTTACTTTCAGACATCACCCCAAAATTTTACCGCCTCCTGAAACAGTTTGCCCCATTTGGCCCGCACAACATGGTTCCGGTTTTCATCACCGAAAATGTGCTTGACAGCGGAACCAGCCGGCCTGTTGGTAAAAACTTGGAGCATTTAAAATTGGATTTGATCGAACCAACCAGTAATTCATCTCAATTTTCAGCCATTGCCTTCAACCAGGCCCATCACTTCGAAGCCATCAGCCAGGGTTTGCCTTTCGATATTTGTTATTCAATTGCCGAAAACGAATTCAGGGGCAAAACAAGTTTGCAGTTATATATCAGGGATATACAGGCAAAAGAGTATTAGTATTCATCGTTGGGCAGGGTCACATTGTCATATATATCTTTTTCAGAATAGACTGTTTGTTGGAGGAGTCCACCTGAATGTGTGGGTTTTGTGCGCCAAGATTGATCATTCCGAAGAAAAAGATGAACAGAAATGCTGTGAGGATACTTTGAAGATTAGGCTTCATATTGGTTGGTTTAGTTTTTTTCTCAAATTCGAAGTTTTGGTTAAAAATCAGCGATTGGCAGCTAGCAGACAGTTGCATGGGTTATTTCGCCAGCCAAATAACCGGGTGCCGCACCGGAACGTTCCGGATAACTTCGGGATGAGTTGGATTGGCAGGCAAACGCAGAAAAGTGTTGATGTATTCCTCGTTCTGGTAGGCCAATCCGGCAAAAAGAAGTGACGACTGTCGCACCGGCCATTCTTCCCAGATGTAAATGTCTTTGGCAAACGGCCATTTCGATTTATCGGCGATGAACGGATAAATATATTCCATCCCTTTTTTCAGGGATTTCCCATCCGGAGTTTGAAACTCCCATAAATTATCTTCCGGAGTTGATAGAATTTCAGCCAGATTGCACATGGCATCGATGTTGAACAGCGAATACCCGTATGGTTTGGTGCGCCTCAATTCCTGCGGGAAGCTGCCATCGTCGGCCATTTGTGAAGGGAGGAAAATGGTTTTAAATCGATCGATGCAAAGTTGTTTCACCTCCTCATTTCCGGTGAGGTCGGCCATTGCTGCCGCGGTAACCGCCCAACAGGTGCCGTGGTTGTTTTTGGCGTTCATTTCGTCGATGCCGTATTTGTGGGTGGTCATCCAAGTCAGGAATTCGCCAAACCAGGCTTTGATTTTAGCCGCATCATTTTCAGGAATAGCCTTTTTGTCGATCAGTATTTTGGCCGATTTTGCCACTTCCAGGAGATGATACGCATCGATCAACCCGATTCCGCGACCTGTAAACCTCCCCCAGATGGCTTGCGCGTAAAGCATGTTTGGGTTCATTTTGCTTGCTGGATTCACAAACCATGCGTTGAGGTGCTTCAAAACCTGATCGGCATATTTATGTTTTCCCGTCAGTACCCAGGCCGATGTAAGTGTAGCCGTGATTTCGCTTAAGCGGATCATGGCATGGCGGTGGTTTGAGAAATTATCAGGATTACTTTGCCCGTCTTTCTGGATGTACGGCCCAGTGGGATTCTCCGGATCGGGCCACCAATAATCTCCTTCCGAGTAAAAATCGTTTTTGCCGCCAGAACTGCGTTCACTTTGCGCCGCTGTAACAGTTAAAGGTTGTTCACCTAAAAAGGAATCGGCTTTTTCGATGGTGCCCTGGCGAACATCTTGAACGATTTTTTCTTCAAGAGGAGAGTATGTATTTCCGGCACAGCTCATTAATGCAGCCAGTGCTACTATTCCAATCAGTTGTTCGATTCTCATCTGTATGTTGATTTAGTTAATATCCTATATTTTTCAATGCCTGTTTGCCCAGTCGTTCTTCCAGTTGTGAGAGATAAAGGCTTTTCGGCAGTACTTTTACGTTGGGCGAATCGGTAATTCCCAATGGCAAAGTTGGCATAGTAATAGGCAATGTACTGGCGGCTTTGGTGCGTCAGCAAACTAAAACCAACCGGATGGCCAGCCCAGACTTTATCAATGGCAATCACCTGATCGACTGACTCTGTATTTTTGGTTTCGTCAATGATCCGATTTTTGTCGTTCAGGTCGGTTTGCGCACAGGCTGTAAAGGTGATGAATAAAACGAAAATATGTAGGAGTGTGGTTTTCATGTTAAAATTGATGTTTTTGTTTTTCCGGCCTGAAGGGCCAAAATATTCTAGCCCAGGGCAAAGTTTCGTGAGGAACGATGCGAAACGCCGCCCTGGGTATAAGAAACGTAAATAAAACCGTCTGCGGGAATTCGATTAACAAGACAAATAATCCCTTTCGGACGGAATTGTAATCGTTATTAGGTAAATATGATATCATTCCTTTCGTCCGAAAACAGGAATTCTCCTTTTTTAATATTGCCTCGCGGACGATCTTTTCACACATTCCCAAACCCAGGGCGTTGCCCTTGGCTAGAATATGCAGTCCTTTCAGGACGTATTCGTTTTCTTTGTTCTTCATTTCATATAAATGCCAGTTAGCCTACCAGCTGCTCAAAGCTTTTTCAAACTTTACGTTTTTCGCATCAACCGATCCGGGGATTAGCAAAACCTGAACAGATTGTTTCTGATTCGCATCCAGTTTCATTTCAAAACCAACCAAAGTGGTGCCCGGATTTGCAGCATCGTAAGTGGTTGTCGGGGCAGTTGACCATGTTTTCATCGTCACTTTCGCACTGGTATCCACTTTCAGGTTAAGGGTCTTTCCGTTCTGGGTTAAGGTAATGCTGTTTTTTCCAAGTCTGGGAGTTGCTGAAGTAAGCATGGTCCAGCGAACAGTAGTTGGTTTGTTTTTGGCCACCAGTTCGTCACTCACTGCTACATATTTCTTGTCAACGATAGCAACACCACGTTTGGCCGATGCTAACTGATTTTCATACACCGATGAAATATCGGAAACAGCATACATAAAATCAGGCTGATCGGAGAATTTATCAATTTTGGCATAGCCTTTTACCAGTTGCAATTGGTTATCGACCGTCAGCGTGTTGTGTACGTAATTGTTCAGGCGAAAAACGGTCCAGCGCTGCGCATCCTGGGTACGGCCAAATAGCTGTATTCCTTTTGATTCGAGCGATTCGTAATCCTGCATTCCGAAATCGGAAGCCCACCGAACGCCTTCAGCTTCCATAATAAACGAACCAACGTCCATGTGCCCGTGATTGACTGAAGGCGAACCTGCTTTGAAGCCAACGTAAATGGCATTCGGGTCGGTCCACGAAGTGCGCATCATTCCGACCGGATTGGCTCCCTGGCCTTTCCACGCTTTCACTTTGGGTTCAGATACTTTCTCCAGCGGAAGGTCTTTTCCCCAGATCATGATGGCAGGCAAGAGGCGGTCGCGGGTAAATCTGGAATAGTCCTCTCGTTCCAGATATTTCTTTTCGACCCACAGTAGCGATGGTTCGTTGTTCTTTTGAGCCAGCCAGAACATGGTGGGATTCAGACTGCCACCCGAACCACTGTCGCCCCAATTGAAACAGATATTGGTAACTCCAGTCATATTCTGCAAAAATCCGGCTGTTTGTAAAAATCCCGGTATGCTGTTTAATCCGAAATCAGAATCGAGCGCTTTTTCGATGGCACTTAAAAACATTACATTGAACGAAGTTCCGTATCCCCAGTAGCCGTACCCTTCAGGGTAAGCGCCATCGGGCTGGTAGTCGTTCATCGAGAGAGGAATTGACGCGATGGCTCGGTCAATGATGTTTTGCGCCAGTCCGGGGTGATCGTTGGCAACAGCCAGGGCGCCAAAAGTCATTCCGGCATTACAAACCTGGTTCCAGTTGTTGCTCACCCTCAGCCAACTGTTGTATTTGGGGTCGAGCGAAGGATAAATACCCTTATAAACAATGGCTTCGCGGATCGTTTTTTTCGATTCGGCTGAAAGTTTTGGATAAAGCCAGTCGTAACCAATGGCAACTGCCATTGTCATTTCGGCCACATCCAGAAAATGCGAAGGGTTCCAGTCACTGAATTTGGCAATGGCCAGCATCTCTTTTTCGCAGCGGTCGAAATATTTTTGTTCGCCGGTCATTCGCCAGGCATACGAAAGGTGGAAGATGCGGCGCAACGCCTCGCGCGATTTGTCGAGCAGGCGGCGGCCAATCTGGATGCGTTCAACCGGAGGAAGTTCAATGATGCTGTCGCTTTCCTTCAGGATGGCCTCGTGCATTTTCTTCCAGATCGGATTGCCAGCAATCGATTGCTCTATTTGGCGTTCTTCACCTTTTAGAAGCAGGATGCGGGGATGTTGTTTGTCGGTAATGGTTTTTACCGAAATGGATTGCTGGGCAAAGCTGATACCGGAGAAACAGGTTAACAGCAAAATAATCAGAGCGTTATTGAAGTAGTTCATCGGTTTATGTGGTTTAGGATTTGTTAAAGTTAAAATTTTAAAGCCCCCTAATCCCCCAAACGGGGGACTTTTTGTTATTGCAAGCTCGGAACGGTTTCTCGTTGACAATCTGTTGTGAACCTTCACATCCCAAACTCCCTTCCCAATTTTGGGGAAGGGTTGGGGATGGGGCTAAAATTCGATCGTCACACTCTGTCCTGCGTAAACAGTTTGGGGCAGGTCAATGGCAATTTCGCTTATTCCTTTTCCTTCGTTCCAGAACGACCGGAAATGATTACCATTTTTTTCGATCTTTCCACTTACCGACAAATGGATTTTACCCAGTTTTCGTGAAGGATCGGCAACCGAAATTTGTTTGACTGCAGAACCTTCAGTTTTAACAATCACCAATCCCGGACTATCCATGCCGATTTTTAGATTTTCAGAAACCTGCATTTCGCCTGAAGTATAAAAAACAATCTGGCAAATATTTAATCCTGAATGTTTTACTGCCTGAATTTCAGGAGTATTACTGAGGATTTTAATTTGCCTGTCGGATTTGCTTTCCATTTCCTTTTCAGTGGTTGAAGGAACAACAATGTATTGGTAACCGGCATTGGCTGGCTGTGCTCCGTGGTCGAGCCAGAGTTTAAAAACATTCAGACTGATTTCATCTTTGGGCGAATCGGATTGCCGGTTGACTTTAAACCAGCTACCGGTTTGGGCCTGGTTCGACAAACTCAGCTTTTGTACTTCAGGAAAAATGTAGCCTATACCATCGTGTAAAATCCATTTTACCTGATCTAACTGACGTTCTCCCTTTTCTATCGTTGATTTTTGATTCCCTTTCATCAAAACCACATCGCCGTGCAGCAAACATTGGTTTAAAGTAGTTGCCACCGTCATTTTTGACCTTGAATTGATTCCTGTTCCGAGACAAACATATTCATCGTTGAAAAAGAACCACGATTTTTTGGCAACCAACGGATCGTGCGGGCTTTTGAAATCGAAAGCCACTGCACCATATTTTCCATCTGTTACCGCGCCCACAAAATCGGTCAAACCTTTTTTCTGAATTTCATTTTCTGAAGGAAGTTCAGGTTTTTGCAGGATGGTAGTTCCCGGAATTTTCTGCCAGTCGTAAACAGGGGCAATGTTGGTGTATTCGTCGCCTGTCCTGGAAATATAATTGGTGCCATCTCCGCGGTGGTGGTTCATCAAACCTTCGCCGTTGTAAGGAACTTCCATGTTGTCATTACGCGTGGAGTGCATCCTGACGGAAGTAAAAAATTCTGGACGTTGGATGCTAAAATGTTCGGTCTGCCAGAAAAAGGTACTGTGTGACAATGTTGGATTAGCCTCACCATGGCGAATCCGTATGATTTCTTCCAGTTCATTCTTTCGGTAGTCCGTTGTTTGGTCAATTCACTGCCGTTAATCAGCAATGGCAGTGTAGTAATCATACCGCCAGTCCAGCCCGTTTGCCAATCCTGAAAAAAATTATCCGTTGTACCTCCAGCATAATAACCCTTTTCTTTCCAGTTTTGCCTGTTAAATTTATCCTCTACAATACGGAAAGCTTCGGATAAGGGAAGGCTGTTTTGAACCTCTTCATCAGGTCTGTAAACTGACCGGTAGCTCAACCATTTATTGTAAAGATCCTGAACACGCTTTGCAGGAAATTGAACAATGGTGTAAGCAAAAGTTACCCGGTCGCCCTTTTTGAAGTTTGCAGGAATATCCTTTGAGGGAGAATAGTTATTGGAAATAAAATACTGTATTTTCTGCCTTACTACCGGAGAGATTAGCGAAAGGACAGCCTGGTTTCTTGATTTATTCTCAACAAAGCTTACCCCATAATCTCCCATCTCATTTCCTTGCTCAAAAAACAACCAGAAACCCATTTCATTTTTAGGATTTTGATAGCCGACAGATGGAATGGACATGGAACCACTTCTTAACTGTATTCTTGAAAATCCATCTTCATAATTTAATCGGGGTTGGTTCGAAAGAAGGATGGGCTTATCGATACCCAACTGATCTTTTTCGAACCAAAATGGCATATAGCCGGTTGTGATAGCCGGATACCTGTTGCCATTATAAACTGCTGCAGGCATCAACAGGTAATTTTCTTTCGACCAGTCCTCAATTTGAAAATCGACACCAACTGAGGCATTTTTCACATGACCTTCCCGGCACTCAAAAGTAACTTTCACTTCCGAATCACCATTCTTGTTCTTCTCCGTCTGATAATCAATTATCCATTTGCTGTCACCAATGGTTAGCTGATTACTTCCCGTCTCCATTTCAATGGTTGATGCGCTTACTTTTTCATTGTATAATTCAGGATCGTAGGTGGTAATTACAGCTTTGTTAATAAACACCTGCCCAAAAGTAACAGGGGCAATAAAAACTAAAAAGATAAGTATTCCGGTAATTTTCAATCTAAATTTGTAATTATTCATTAAATCTGATTTTTTCAATTATTTGGTTTGCTCAGGTGTCTGAACTGCGCTCCATCCGTTTACCCGATATTCGTTCTTATAGCCACATTCAAAATTCAGTGGTTCAATAAGACCTGCTTTGGCTGTACTCCTCTTATTCTCATATTGCATGGTATCAGCCACATTTACAAAATGATTGTTCTCTATTTTGGCCAATTTCCTGCTTTTATCATTCCGCATTAATGGACGGGAAAGGCCGTTAATTTCAATAATATTATCCTTAATTTCGATATTTTCAAAGTCGGAGTTTCCATTGATATCGAATAAGCCATCTTCACGAGGTGTAATTGTGGTATTGGCAATAACATGGTTGTTGCTAAAATGCAAGTCGTTGTATTTGCCTATGCTCCAAAAGATTCCTCTTCCAGGATTTTTAATTAAGTTATTATGAAAATCTAATGAACCCAACACCTCGTTATTATCATGATCGGTATAAAAATTTCCTCCGTCCTTTTCAACGGTAAGCTCAACTAAATTGTGGTCAACGATCAACCCTCCACGGGGGCCTTCAATCACTTCTGAGTACCCCGTCAGGTAGTTGTGATGAATCCAAAACGAGTAGCCATTTTTGGGGTAAGTACCGCCGCCACCGCCTCGGGGGATTGATATTCTTTCGTTAAACCTGTTGTGATCGATCTCAATAAAAGAATTGTCGGAGTGCATGTATTCCAACACAAATGCCCAACCATAATCGCCGGTTTCAACGGTATTGTGATGAATACGGGAACTATCGTTTCCCATCCCCTTAAAGCCAACAAAGGCATTTTTGCGTTCAAGGGTCGAATACATTTTACAGTTGAAAAAATCGCCATGTACTGTGCGATTATTAAATATTCCAGCTCCTAAAAACTCTACTTTTCCACCCGCATCTTCAAAGATACAGTCGTGCACCAAAAACTTGCGGATGTCGAACGTGTAAATGCTGCTCCACCTGAAATCGACAAACTTGATGTTGAAAATGTTCAGGTTGCTACACTTGTTGGCAAATATAGCTCCATGCAATTTTGTAGCTGTAAAAGTCATATCCGAAATGGTAAAATCCTTAATGCTTTCAAGCTTAAAAAGATAAGGTTGTTGATTTACTTTGTTCACGTCCTGTTCATTGGCAGGTAAGCCTTTTAGACCTGGAGTCCAAATGTCAACCGCCGTAAGGATTGTTTTACCGATACCGGCACCTTGTATGGTCATTCCCGATTTCGGAGTTAATTGCTGTGTTGAGTCCAATTCATATACTCCGGATGAAATGAAAATCAAATCACCGGGCTTTCCACCATTAACAGCATCAACCAATTCAAGAACTGTTTTAACTTGAACCTTATTCTCTTTTGATGAATTGGAACAGTTCTGAAAGGCAAAAAACAAAAATGCTAAAATTGATATCTGACAGGTTTTTATAATAAGTTTATTCATGTTGGTTTCGATTTGTTTAATATTCAAAAATGGCTGGTGTATTATTTTGTATTTATTTTTACTTCCGCTGTTTTCATCTGGTCTGAAACTGCTGTAATTTTTATGATTCCTGCTTCTTTGGTACTCTGCACAATGACCTGGCATTTGCCATTGAAAAGTTTCCGATGGTAGTTCCCTTTTAAGATTTTGTCGGGTTCGTGACTGCTTGGATCACCGTTTCCAACACCAATAATTTTGCCGTTGCCCTCAATTTTAAAAGTTATAAAATTATTAACATCCGGGACTTCGCGTCCTTCCATATCTAATACCGAAATGTTTACAACACTAACATCATTTCCATCGGCTTTTATTTCTGACCGGTCAGGAGACAAAACGAAACTTGCCGCAGCACCAGTAGTTTCGACCTTTTTAACGATGGTTTTCCCATTTCTGATTCCGCGGGCTTCTATAACTCCAGGTTCATAAACCACATCCCATTCAAGGTGTGAATTTTTCTCAACTGTTTTCTTTCCCTGACTTTTTCCGTTCAGGAACAATTCTACTTCTTCGCAGTTGGTCTGGCACCAAACATTTATTTTTTCGCCAACTTTGCCTGCCCAGTTCCAGTGAGGATAAATGTGCAATACATCTTCGTTTGTCCACCATGCCTTGTAATAGTAATAGTTATTCTTTGGGAAACCACATACGTCCATTACCCCAAAATGGCTGTTAATGCAAGGCCATTGATATGGAGAAGGCTCTCCCCGGTAATCAAAACCTGTCCAGATAAAAGCACCAGCAATCCATTCGCGTTCATCGTAAAATTTCCACCATTCCTCGGCGTTGGAACACCACACGTGAGGGATATTTTCTTTCTTATCGTAATCGCTCATATAGCCTTGCTCCTTATCTACAGCATATTGACCGCGGGTGCATAATGTACTTGCTTCTTCCGAGCCCCAAATCGGTTGTTCCGGATGATCTTTGTGGTATTTGTCGATGTCAGAAATGTTCATGTAGTTCACTCCTCTTACATCCACTACCTCATTGGCGCCGGTGTAATTATTCCCGTTATTGCCGCCATAGGTGCAAAGCCTTGATGGATCGAGTTTTTGCTGCAAGGCTTTAAATGTTTCAGCAATTCTTCTGCCCGATTCTTTGTTCTGCATATCGTGCTCTTCGTTGCCCAACGACCAAATAATCACCGAAGGATGATTTCTGTCGCGAAGGATCAATCGTTCAAACTGACCCAGAAATTCAGGGGAACTGGTAAACAAGCGGTTCTCGTCCATCACCAGCATTCCCAATTTGTCGCAGGCATCTAGCAACTCCGGGGTTGGTGGATGGTGTGCAGAACGGTAGGCATTACAACCCATTTCCTTGAGCTTTTCGATACGGTAATATTGTAATCTGTCGGGTAAGGCTACACCCACACCGGCATGATCCTGGTGCACACAAACACCCTTGATTTTAACTGGTTTACCATTCAGCAAAAAACCTTTTTGTGCATCAAAAACCACTGTCCTTATTCCGAAAGTAGTTTCAGTTTGATCTTTAACGGTTTTGTCTGTTTTTAAGGTTGAAACAACTTTGTACAAATAAGGATTTTCGATTGACCAGAGGGTTGGGTTGGAAACTTTTATCCGGCTGACGATGGTTTTTTGCGAATTGCCTTCAACCAATTGTTGTTCATTTGTTTTGCCGATTATTTTGCCTTGCGCATCCAGAATTTGTATTTCCAGCAAGCTTTTGATGGCTTCCTTATCTTTGTTTTCGATGCTGGTTTGAATATTTACCCAGGCCTCATTGCCTTTAACATCGGTAGTTACAAAGGTGCCATGTTCAGGAATATAATTTGTCGATTTTTTGATGAGCCAGGCATGCCGGTAAATGCCTGCACCTTCGTACCACCAGCCTTCATTTTGGGTGGCATCTACACGTACTGTCAGGATATTTGGCTTACCGTATTCAATAAAATCGGTTACATCGTACATAAATTCCATGTAACCGCCAAGATTATTCCCCAGGTAGAATCCGTTTAGCCAGACCTGGCAATCGCGGTAAACTCCATCAAATTTGATGGTTAGCCTTTTGTCCCGATCTGTTTCAGGAATATCGAATCGTTTCCGGTACCAGCCCACAGAGTTTTTTGGAAATTTATAACCTACGGGTTTAAATCCGTGACCTCCCAGACTTTTGTCGTTAACAAAGTCCAATTCAATGGCCCAGTCGTGTGGCAGGTTAACTTGCTGCCATGTACTGTCGGTGAAATCCAGGCTGTTTACACCTATTGTGCGCCCCGATTTGGCAAACGGGTTGAAATTATTGTTGTATTGGAAATACTCGTTTTCATCAGAAGAAGCATCGCCCAATTGAAAAAGCCAGTTTTCATCAAAGGAAATTCGCTCCCCTAAAAAATCATGATTTTGAGCATGGACTTTATTCGAAAATACGAATAAACATAGGATTAGAATGCCGTAAATTGTTGATTTCATATGTGATTTATTTAGTTTAGTTGAAATTTATATTTGTCTCTTTTATTCTATCTCTTCTATGTCATTTTTCCTTATTCAAGATGAATTTCACCTGATCATTTTGGAATAATTATGAAATGTAAAAAAGCATAAATTCCAAATTTAATATTTGATAGGTTAATAGTACAGGTTTATTCATGTTGGTTTAGATTAAGATGATTGATGTATTAATTTAGATTCTATCGTAAAGATATTTTACTCACGAGAAAAGAAAAAAGGACAGCAAACATGAAAGCTTACTGTCCTTATCCTTTGTTCAAGCAAAATTTATTGATATGCCTGATTTAAATCGGTTTCAGAAAGTTTGGGAAGCGCCCATATTAGCTTTTTGGAGTTATATGGTTCTTCAGCAACTCCTACCCTGTCGCCTGCAGGAATTGGCAATCTTGCAGCACGTAAAAAATCGGTTCTGTCCCCTTCAAAAAACATTTCTTTAATGCGCTCGTTTTCAATGTCATTTGCTGTAATTACATGATCGAGATCACCAATACCGGCACGATTTCGAACAACATTTAAATCAACTGTCGCTCCTGAAATATTACCAGATTTGAACTTAAGCCATGAATTTGTGAGGTAAATTTCAGCGAGCCGTATAATCGGAATGTTTAAATTCTGACCTTGTATTCCTTTTGCCACATTGCCATGAAAATATTTATCGCACCAGAGAAGTGGTTTATCCCACTGTGCAAATGGGTCTTTCCCTGATGTTAGGGTATAAATTGATCCAATTCTTTTATCAATTTTGGCCTCTGGAGTTAGAGAATAGTTACCGTTGGCAGGATCGACCATCCAACCAATTTTTTTCAGTGTCGAATAACTAAAGGCAAGTTGAGTCCAACTACAGCGAGCAAAATTTCCATTATTGGGCATTTGCAAGATGAAACTAGTTAATTCGGCCATTTGCCATCCTCCTAAATTTGTATTTCCGCAATAGGCATACCAGATGGTTTCATCCCCACCTTTAGTTGTAATATACTGTTGAAATGCATCTAACGGATTCGGATTCAAACTAAATTGGTGACTACCGATAATATAATCAAATTCGGTTATGGCAGAAGTCCTGTTTCCCATGGCAAAATAAACTTTACCCAATAAAGCAGAAGCGGCATACTTAGTTGCCCTGCCATACTGGTACGAATCGAAATGTTTTCCGGCGATGAACTTCTCGGGCAACAAACTCTTTGCTTTTTGCAAATCGGAAAGCATCTGGTCATAAATCATCTGTGTGGTTGCCAATTCGGTTTTTATTTGAGCCTCGGTATTTTCTACAAGAGTAATTTTCCATGGAAGAATTTTATCAGCATTAGTTCCTGAAGGATCGTAGGGTGGCAAAAACACCTGCGATAACCTGTAATATGCAAAAGCCCTCATAAAATAAAGCTCACCTTCCATCCTGCGAAGGTTGTTGTCAATATCAGCCTGACTTAGTCCGGAAAAGGGATTCCCGCCATTTTTATCTAAAAGGTCGATTGCTCCATTACAAATTGCAATTACCTGATAAGAAAACTGGAAAACATACCCCGTTTTATCAATCTGCTGTTCGGATTGGCGGGTGTACATTTCATTATATGGGATATTGCCAACTGTTCCCGGAAGTAAAAAAGCTTCATCAGACTGGAATGATTTAATCATTATTGATGTTGTTTGAACGTTATGCCAGTCACTTAAAAAAGCCCTGCGATAAGCTCCAATAGGTGCCTTGTCAAACTCTTGCAAACTTTGCCAAGGAAATTCGAGCGGTGTTTCTAATTTCAAAAATTGATCGTCATTACAAGAACCAAATAGTTGCAATACGATTAAAAAAATAGAGAAATATTTAATTTTATTCATCTTCTTAAATTTATTTAATTAAACTTCACAACCAGACTAAAATTTTACATTTACCCCAATGCTATACACTTTCAAATTAGGCACAGTAGAGCCGACAATACCCGGGCTTAGAGCACTTCCAAAGCTAACAATCTCTGGGTCATATCCTTTGAATTTAGTGAATGTGAGCAAGTTCGTTCCTGACACATATAAACGCAGGTTTTGCATTCCCAATTTCTGGATAAAACGATTCTGGAAATTATAGCCCAATTGAAGGTTTTTAACCCTCACGAAATCACCTTTACTCAGGTACTTGTAGTGGTATTAGGTTTCGTTATTGTAGTTGGTTGATTTTTGTACCCACTCATGATTGGTCGCAGCACTATTGTCCCAAGGGAAACTTTGATCCCATACGAGCATTGGATAGCTTGCCACGTCTCCCGATTTTGTCCAGGTATTCCCAACAATATCACTACGCATAGTGTACTGTCCACGCTGTGGCGTTGTGCCGATTTTTTCGGTCGGATCGAATAAATAATTACCGCCCTGGAAAGTAATCAACAGGTTCAAATCAAATCCTTTATATGAAAATGTATTTGATAAACCACCCCAAAATGTTGGAAGCCCGGTTTTATCTTCATTTAAAATTCGGTTATCACGCATATTTTCAGAAGTAGCTGCAATTAGGCGTCCGGTTTTTACTGTTTCACCTGTTTTATCATAAAGAACCTTATCAATTTCATAAATCATTTCAACCCCATGAACCGGATCAACACCAGCATATTCTGGTAAAAAGTAGGCGCCAATTTTCCCATCCTTCTTTGTTAAAGTAGGTCCACTCCATAACCCTTTATTAGTTCTATCCAGAATTTCAGTCAGGTTCAATATTTTATTTGAATTTAAGGTAATGTTGAACGAGCCATTCCATTTAAAACCTTTTTTTGAAACCGTCATACCATTTACTTCAAATTCCAAACCTTGGTTTTTCATACGACCAATGTTCTGCCACAAATTTCCACCACTAATACCTGATGAAATCGGAATAGACGTTTGTAAAAGCAAGTCGTTAATATCATGTACAAAATAAGCAATAGAACCTGAAATTTTATTTCCAAACAAACCAAAATCGACGCCCATGTCGTAGTTATTTGTAAGCTCCCAGCTCAAAGGCACCGCGATACCGGCTAGTCCAGATCCGTCCGGAGTATTTGGTGAACCATATAGTCCAATATTCGACCAACGAGTCATATACTGATCTGAAGGAATATTTTGATTTCCGGTTTGACCAAAGCTGCCGCGTATTTTCAGTAGATTAATTGTAGCAGAATTCCAGAATGCTTCATCAGAAACGATCCATCCTGCTCCCAGTGCTTTAAAAGTAGCCCATTGGTTTTCTTTAGGAAATACAGAAGAAGCATCGCTTCTTAAACTAAATTCTAACAGGTAACGATCGTTGAACTTGTAATTTGCCCTTCCAAAATAAGAACGAATATAACGCTCATCGGTAATTACCGAACTCATTGCAAGCTTTGCCAATGGATTATCACCAATTTGCTGATATGAACCCAATACGTCTTTGGCTTCCATTAATTTGTAATTAACGAAGTAAGACTGCGACTCAGTACCAACGGTTACGCTTACCGTATGTTTACCAAATGAACGGTTATAATTTGTGTAGAAATTATAATTCATGTTATTAACCGTTTGACTCAATTCTTTTACATATGGTCTCAAATCATTTCGAAGATATTTTGAAATATAATTCCAACTATTGTTTTGCATAATATCAGCAGAAAATTCAGTCCTTACAGACAAGCCTTTTACCCAAGGAAGATCGTATTGCAAATATGCTCCACCCAATCCTCTGTAGGTTTTCTGTTCGTCTCGCACAAGTTTTGAATTCATAGATGTTGCGGGGTTAAATCCTGATTGCGCATTCCAGTATCCTGTAGGATCATTTTCACTATACATAGGAAACCAAGGCATAATGTTGGAGTTTAATTGGCTAAAACCACCACCATTACCGTTGGTACCACTCGATGAGCCAGCGCCATTGTCTTTCATACGGTTGTTATGTGTATATGAAAGTGAAAGTCTAAAACCGGCAGTAAAATTTTTAACAGGTTCCATATCCGAGTTTAACCTAACTGAAAATCGTTCTAGATTATTGTTTTTCATTACCCCCTCATCATTCCGGTAGTTTAACGATGCAAATATTTTGTTCTTTTCATCTCCTCTGCTCATTGAAAGATTTGCATCCTTATAAGAACCATTTCTCATAATTTGATCAAACCAGTTCGTATTTCGATTTTCTGCTTCAGAGCGGGTAGGCGTGTCTATTAAATTTTTATTTTGCCATGTATTAATTAAAGTGGCAGGATCCATGGGTGTTAATCCAGAATTAGCTCTGGCTTGATCCATAATATTAAAATACTGCTTAGAATTACAAAAACCAATATCTTCAGGGGTTCTTGAAAGCTCTGAAACACCAGTTGAATAAGTAAAGTCAACACTTCCTTTACCCGACTTCCCAGACTTAGTCGTAATAAGAATAACACCATTGGAAGCCCTTGACCCATAAATTGATGTTGCAGAAGCATCTTTAAGGACCTGAATGCTTTCAATATCATTAGGGTTAATTGTTGACAATGGGCTCATGTTGGTGCTTCCTTCATTCGTCAAGCCAAGCGTTTGAGTTGATATTGGCATACCATCAACAATATAAAGTGGATCGGTCCCCAACGAAAGCGTATTTGTGCCACGGATCAAAACGCGGGCTGGCGCGCCTGGCGTTCCTCCAGAACTCATAACATTCAATCCGGCACCTCTGCCTTGCAATCCAGCTTCGAACGATGCAGCCGATGATTTATTAATATCTTCAGAAGAGATTGAACTTATTGACCCAATCACGTCTTTTCTCTTTTTAGTGCCATATCCAATGGCCACAACCTCCTCGATACCAATGGCATCTTCCGCTAATATAACATTGAAACTTGTTTTTCCGGCAACAGCTATTTCCTGCATTTTCATTCCCACAAACGAAAATTGCAAAGTGGCATTTTCTGGAATATTGGAAAGCGCGTAATTACCATCATTATCGGTGACAATCCCGGTTGAGGTACCTTTTACCACTACAGAAACGCCTGGAAGCGAACTGCCGGTTGAGTCGGTGACTTTACCGGTTACCTTTTTGCCTTGTTGGTTTGCAGGTGGTTCCTTGGCTGAGGTGATAACAATGAAGCGGTTTACCAGTTCGTATTTCAGATTTTCACCCGAAATCAGTTTGTCAACTACCGATTTTAACGTTTCATCCTCAGCTTCAATCGAAATTTGACGATCGACTTTGAAAACATCGTTGTCGTACATGAACGAGAGGTTTGTCTGATGCTCAATCTCTTCGAGGACATCTTTAACTGTGCCATTAGTGAATTTCAGGTTTAATCTGGCGGTCTGAGCATCAGATTCGGCGTAACTGGCAGTTAATCCGACGACCAAGATAAGAATTGCAATCATTTTCATAATTAACAGTCGTTTTAGACAGGGAGAATAACTCAAAAGCTTTCTTCCTGCAATTGATTTTTTTTTCATAAATTTGTCTACATTTTTTGCATTTTTCACAATGACATGGAGTTGGCGCTTTAGTAATGCGAAATCTGCGATTAATAAAATTGATTTTTAAAAAAGGTTTGTCTTTATAGGCAGACCTTTTTGCTTTTAACTCGTTGTTTTTTTAGCTTTTACTTGTTTTCCGTTTCGTAATTTTCACCTGCTTTCCATTTATTTCGTAACTAATTGGGGTAATATGATTGATTATTGATAGTAGTTCAATGAAGCTTTCTGTTTTGACTTTGAAACTCATCCGTAAATTCTGGTTGATCGATTTGTCGAGTGTAATTTCTACACCGTACCAGCGCTCCAGGTATTTTACCATGTTTGCAAATGATTCATCCTGAATGATCAGTTCGTCTGATCTCCATGATGTAATTTGTTTTAAATTCCCCTGATGACTGGTGAATTTATTTGATTTTGCGTCGTACGTAATCACTTCGCCTGGCTTCATCTTTTTCACCAATTGTTCTTCGCGAAAAAGACTAACGCTGCCTTCAACAAGTGAAATTTCTGAAACAAGATCATTCTCATAGCCGTGTACATTGAACGTGGTTCCGTAAACTTCAATTCTTAAATCTTTAGATTTGACGGTGAATAAACTGGATGGATTTTTTGCAACATGGAATAAAGCTTCTCCTGTCAGCTCAACATTTCTGGATTTTGTAAAATCATCACAATATTTGATTCTGGTTCCTCCGTTTAGCCAAACCTGAGAACTATCGGGGAGTAACACCATTGTTTTATGTCCGTAGGGGGAATAAACTTCGGTAAAAGAATTGACACGTTGGCTATTTTGCAGGAAGTAGCCACCTCCTATACCCAATGCAATCAATAAAAATGAAGCAGCCACCCGAAGCATCATCCCAATCACATCGAATCGTCGTTTTTTGATGGAGATTCGGTTAACAATCCTGTGCCATGCCATTTCTTTTTGAGGTTCGAAAGAGTCAGGAACATTACCAGTTATTGAAAAAATCACTTTCAGATCGCCCAAAAAAGTCTCATTTTCAACATCTTCAACCAGCCAATTCCGGAGCGTCTCGTCCTCCGTAAGGTTAGGATTGCGAAGTTTATGCTGAATATGTTCCCAGGGTATTTGATTCATTGTTTGTTTTGCTTTACAGAAGTAAGTAACTTAATTGTTGAGGTACCCCCAAAAATATTGAAAAAAATTTCAGTCAATCGTTTTAAGAATAATTTTAAAATGAGGTTAGTCCGAAAAAGGTCTATGTTAACTATCGCTTTATAATTTAGAAAGGAAATGGAACAGAAAAATGAGGAATATTTTTTCTCTAAAGGGTAAAAGGTATTCCCGAAGTTTTTTGAGGGCTATCGTCATCTGGTTTTCGACTGTTTTGACCGAAATACCAAGCTGTTCAGCAATCTCATTATTAGTGAGATCGTTCCGTTTGCTCAGTAAAAATATTTCCCTGCATTTTGGAGCAAGCTGGTTTATCGCCAGATCCAGAATCTTCTTAAATTCGTCGGTATCGATGTAAGAACTGTCCTGTTCGGTCGTGTGAAATGGTTCTGTTTTCCCAATGTTCTCAACAATCCTTCGCTTTGTTTTAGTATCGCGCAACAGATTAAGGCTTTTGAATTTGGATGCAGAAAATAAAAAGGCTTTAACGGAGGTGTTGATTTTAAGCTTTCCCCGGTTTTCCCAGAAAAAGACGAATATATCCTGAACGATTTCTTCAGCCAGGATCTGGTCGTGGAGATAAACATGAACGAAGTTGCAAAGGTCAGAATAATACCTGTCAAAGAAATATTTGCAGGAATCTTTATCTCCCTCAATCATTTTCTTTACAATGAATAGTTCTTCGTTGGTTATTTCTTCTTTTTCCAAAGCAGGATCAAATTTGGACAAAACTACAAAATTTTGGCATTTTTCAAAAACCAGTTTACAAATTTACTGATTTTTAATTGTTTTAATCCACAACTGTGCGGTTCTGATTGATATTTCGATGTTGAACTAAACCTCCTTTGGAGGTGGGTTCGTGACATCCGTGTTCTGTGCAACATGTTTGCCGTTATCTTTAGCCCATCATTTATAAAAATTAAAGATATGAAAAAAAACAAGATCCGGCATTTGATGCCCAGTTAGAGAAATTCCGGCAGCGGATGGTGGTCAACCATTTGTCGGTCAACACCATCAAGGGCTACATGGCTGCCATTAAGAGGTTGCATGCGTTTTACAGTCTTGCGCCCGAACAAATTTCCGAAGACCAACTGATCGCTTTTATTTGCCACATTAAAGAAGGTCTCAACCTTTCATCGGTGTCAATGCGCATAGCCGTTTGCGCCATCAAGTATTTTTACCGCCACATTTTGGGCATGACCGCCCTGGCAGAGAAAATTCCTTACCCCAAACAGGAAAAGAAAATCCGAACCATCCTTACCGGAGCCGAAACCAAGGCGCTGTTTGAGAAAACAACCAACATCAAACACCGGCTTTTGCTCAAACTGACTTATTCTTCAGGTTTGCGCCGCGGCGAGGTGATCTCCATACAGCTTGCCGACTTCGACTGGAAGAACATGCACTCTTTCGCCTCGCACCTGCTGGCCATCCATACCGATGTGGTGACCGTGCAAAAGCTGATGGGGCACGACGATATCCGCACCACCATGCAATACTTCCACCTTGGCAACCGGCCCAATTCAGCCCCGAGGAGCCCAATGGATACCATTTACCCCAAATCGTGAACAAACCACTTTTCGAAATGGCCGACATTGCACGGGCGCATGGCTGCGAACTTGCTGAAAGGGGTAAGTTAACCGCTCATCAGAAAAA
>JANONW010000189.1:0-7644 GCA_031421065.1 Prolixibacteraceae bacterium | reverse complement strand
TAAACCGATTCAGATCAAAAAGCATGGCAATAAGGCCAAGAGTATTTTCAAATATGGATTAACATACATTGCAACAGTTCTGCTAAACTCTAGTTTTCAACCTGATATAGATGTATTCAAATTTTTGTCATGTACTTAGATTCTCCGGATTAATTGAATATTGCGCCATGCGGGTTCCATCTTCACGAATGCTAACCGTGTTTTCAAGGCGGTTGATGTTGATCACATCTCCTTCAAAAAGGATGGGGTCGTCTTTGAGATTTCCGGATTGACTCACTGCTTTCCCGACTTTCATGCTGATGTTGCCGCGGTTGCGGTAAGTGCGGAAAAGACTGCTCCCGTATGGATCGGCAGCTGGTAATAATCCACCTGCCATTTTTATTACTTCGCTTAATTTGGTTTGTTTTGATTCCAAAACATAGATTCCGGGATAATTGACCTGCCCATTGATTTCAATAGTACGTCTCAGGGTAAATTCAGGAGTTAAACGTACCACTACCTGATCATAAGGCTGTAAGGTGAAGTTTTGAGGATTTACTACCTGATAACTTGAATCTACCTGAATGGTAATCATATCCAGCCTGGTTTTTTCGGTAGGAGAGAGGATGGTGCGGAATACCTCCACTCTGTTGAAAGCGGCTCCAACAGTGAATCCTCCGGCAGTGGTTAACACATCGCGAACGGTAAGCGTTGGGTCATAAGTAAAACCACGGGGATTTTTTACGGCTCCGAACACGCTGACTTCTCCGACATTGGTATAGGTGGTATTGTCGTAAATATTAAGTTGGTCGCCGGGTTGCAGTTCAATGCTTCCGGCCTGGGCCAATTCAATACGGATGTATTGCACTTCGACCGGATTGAACAGATTGCGCCTGAATATATAGGCAACAGGATAAACGGTGTTTTTTAAACCCCCTGCCAGTTCGATGGCTTGTTTTACAGTAAGGCGGTCTGTTATAGCGAAAGTTTTTTCAAAAGGAATACGAACCTGACCATTGACTGCAATTGTAGCATCTTCAATAAATGTATTCCTGTCAAATATAATCAGTTGGTCGCCCGGTAACAGGACAAAATCATTAGAAGTTTCCAGCTCCAGACGAAGGTATGTTTTTTCCTTGGGACTAATCAGGTTGTAACGTAATACATAAGCGATAGGATAAGCATCAATCTTTGTTCCTCCAGCCATTTCAATAGCCTGCTTCACTGTCAGATGGTCGGTTACGGCAAAATTCTTTTCGAATGGTGTCCGTACATGACCACTTACTGAAATAGTTGCTATATCGCGGTAATTAGCTAGTTCTGCTACACGCACCCGGTCAAGGGGATTCAGCTTAAAATCTTGTTTTAAATTTTGTAATTCTGCCCAGTTGACTGACAACTGCTCAACGGTTAAATCTTTTCTGATGCGTTCAATAAAAATCAGGTCTGTTTTAGCCTGAAGTGTTGGTTGGGCGTTCATCATTAAACTGCCAAGAGTTTGATTGGATGATAAATCATAACGTCCCGGGTAATAAACACTTCCTTCCACATCGACGTAACGGTCCATGGGTTTGCCGATAGATTTGATGCGGACAATATCGCCATTCATTAACGGTATTCTTATTTTTCCTGTCCTGACTTCTTCGAGATTCCATTCCATCAATCGTTCCTCTCCATTGGTGTACCGTTTAATTTGCACGAAATCGGGGAATACATTCATTTTTACGCCTCCGGAGTAATTGATGAGGTCAGTTAAAGTTTCATCAGGCAACATTTCGTAAAACATTGGCCGATTGACTGCCCCTTCAATTGAAACCAGCAATTTGACTACCGGCACAAAAATGATGTCGTTATTCTGAAGCTCATATTGGAATTGTGCGGACGGGTCGTTCATAAAAGTATAAATGTCAATGTTTTTACGGTTTTCTCCGCGGATGAGCTGGATGGAACGGACTGATCCGATTTCGGTAGGTCCACCCGCGGCAGATAAGGCATTCAGGGCTGAGTTTAAAGCTGAAATGGTGAACCCGCCTGTGATTTTAGCTTCGCCGAATACATTCACCATGATGGCCCGTGCGGTTACTATGGTTACAGCCAGTTGGTCGGACCTGAAGGTATATGCGGATGATAAACGTATACGTATCACTTCGCGGGCCTGCAAAAGTGAAAGGCCTTTCAGGAATATTTTGGCACCCCCTGTAGGTTGAATGGAACCGTCAATAGCGATTTTTTGTTGAATATCGGTTTGTGAAGCCCCGAAAATAGTAATGCGAATTTCATCACCATCTCCCAAAATATAGGTCTCAGGTGCCTGTGCACCATCTGTGGTACGAAAGACATCGAGCGTCTTATCGGTGAAGATAGAATGACCATAGATATTGCTTCCACCTCCCTTTTTTGCTTCAGCAGATTGTATCACACGCTGGGAAGCTTCAGCTGCAGCTTCCTGCATGGTAGTTACCGGTGCAACAGTTTCAATGGGATTAGCCTGCTGTCCTGCGGCCTTATCGCCTGAAGGATTCGTTTGCGGGGTGTTTATTATTATTTGCGGTGCGGTGCTTTTCCCTGCTTTTTTTTCCGCTTCAAGTTCATCCAGAACTGAAGTTACCCTAGCCTGATATTGCGGTAGCTCAGCCGGAGGAACGTTTTCAAGGTCTATCCCTTTTTGCAGGAGCCTGACACGAACTTCGCTTTCTGTGAGGCCCCTTTTTTGCAATTCAGCGCTTATCTGGGCCATTATGGCGGGAGTTGCCGTTTGTGCCTGAATAGTTAAAGAGGCTAATAAACAGAAACATACCATTCCAAATAAAACAAAAAGGAATTGTAATTTTTTACATGATGATTTCATATAAGTATTGTTTTAAGATTGTTTTTAGCTTGGGTTAATTGTCCGATTTCCAAATGAGCAATATCGGTTTGTTTTTATAGTACTGGGCCATTTCTTCCTTGGTAAGTAATATGTATTTGATCCTTCGGCTGATAAATTTCTCCGCTTTCCCGACCAAAGTTTCGATGTAGGTGCGGTCGAGTTTATTGCCTACGAGTGCCAGGTCGATAATCTTTGAATCTTTCCCTATGGCAAAATCTCCGGTGAGATAAGCAGCCTGCAATTCTCCTATTTGAGTGGTGACCTGGTCTATAATCTGGTCAATACCGACAAATTTTCTAAGGATGTTGTTAATGTCTTTAAATAATGGATGTTGGGTATTGGCAAAAAACATCTTTTTGTTCCCTTCGGAAGCAAAACATAGTAGGCCAGCGTTTTCCAGCCTGTTCAGTTCTATCCTGATGGAATTGGTGGATTCACCAAATTCAGTTTCCAAACTTCTGAGGTAACTCTTGGTCTGACTGTTCAGAAAGAATTTAAGCAGGAGTTTGACCCGGGTTTTCGAGGTTATTAAACTTTCGAGCATTTTTTAAGGATAATGGGAAACGTTGATTTGTTTTTGATGAGGTAGTTGCTATTATAAAGCGAATTGATATTGAGGGGTTTAATTATTTCAAACATGCGTTTTTCTCACAGCTTCGCCTCCTCAGTCACAAAAAGATTAAGTTCTAAAAAGTAGCAGGCAAATATTAATTCAGATCACAAAACAACAACATCGGCAAACAAAATTTGCTTTGCTTTGATTGACGGTATGCAAAATGAGTACAAATGTAACTCAAAAAGCGTTACGAATATAGTCAATGTATTAAAAAAAACCATAATTTTGAAAAAAAAATATTTTGCAGATGCCAGAATTTATTTTGTGAAGTTTTCGAATTTTTGGTAGTCAGGTTTCAGTACTACATTATAAAACTTACCTAAAATTCCCTTTTCACCCAATCCATAATTTGAGCCGCCATAGCATGTTCATTTTTTCCTCCGAGCAACACAAATGGATGTTTGGACGAACTGATCAGCTTGTGGTATTTTTCAACCGGCAATTTTTTTGTCGTATAAGTTCCGGCCAAAACCAATGCCACATATCCATTCCTGAAATTCTCAGGCAAACCGGCCATCTGCATTTCATCTTCTTCATGAATAAAATAATCTAACCCTTTCCCGTCATTGGTCACCTTGAAATGGATCAAAGTCGCCATGTTACGATCAACGATATGGCTGTCGGGCATGATATTTATCTTGAATTGTGTCAGCAAAAGCTTGCGGATATTCAGCTTATTGAAGCTGAATGATTTGGTTTTTAGTCCGAGCTTGACCCTCAGGCTGCGCAAATTGTTATGCAAATCAATGATGTAAGCATAATTTTCAGTTTTCAGCTCCCTGATGGTTTCTTTCAGTGGATCGCCAAGCAGTAGGATTTTATCGATGTAAGGATTGGCTTGTAAGAGATCAGCGTTGCGCTTCTTGGTTAAATAATGTATTTCAGCCTCCGGAAATTGATTTTTCAGGCAGCGGACAACAGGATCAGGCAATCTGTTTGGTTTATCTTCATAGGTATGGGCAGCATCCTATGGGAACGCACCGGACGGTTGAAGGAAAAATACTCCTCCACCCACCAATACTATGACATTACCGTTTCTGACAATGGCAAAGGCACGGCCACCAGCCTGGTTTTCCAGAGGAAAGCAGGAACGGCCATCGATGACAAAGCTGGCATCTACTTTCTTCGCACATCGCTGAACGGCAAAGAAGAACAAACCCTTTGGACGATCTATAACCTAATCCGCGAAATAGAATATACCTTCAGGGCACTAAAAACTGACCTGGACTTGCGCCCGGCCTATCACAAAACCGATGAGGCCTCAATGGCCCACCTTCATCTGGGGTTGCTGGCCTATTGGCTAGTTCCGACCATACGCTACCAGTTGGAACTTCAGGGCATCAACCATGGATGGAGCGAGATTGTCCGAATAATGAACACCCAGAAAATGGTCACAACGACCGTCGAAAACACCAAGGAACAGACCATACAAATCAGGCAATGCAGTGAGCCAACTATAGAAGTCCAACTAATTTGCAATAAGCTAAAATATCCGCAAATCCCATTGTCCCGAAAAAAATCTGTGTGGCACACTGGTGAAATTTTAAAAAATGAAAATCCACAATGTCAGATTGTTATGGATGGATAGCTGCAATGTGGGTTAAAATCCTTTTGAGCAATTGATGCATCAAAAGTATAAATAGCGCATCCTTT
Organism: Prolixibacteraceae bacterium; assembly: GCA_031421065.1. Lineage (GTDB taxonomy): Bacteria > Bacteroidota > Bacteroidia > Bacteroidales > Prolixibacteraceae > Aquipluma. The sequence continues at coordinate 2,527 of JANONW010000189.1, read as the reverse complement.
GTATGATTCCGTTTGCGCGGTGCTGGTGCCCGGAGTGGCAATTATAGGTGATTGGCCTTGCCGGACTAATTCATCCACAAGGTTTTTAACATATACCTGACCGCCTCCATAAGTGGAGAAAAAATCGACACTGGAAAAAATCAGCAATTTTATATTTTGTTCCGCCATTAATGGATCACTTGTAAAGTAATATATTTCAGAAACTGCAGTAGTGGCAGTCTGTAATTTCTTTTATTTGCTTCTTTCACCACCTTGGCTACCAAAGATTTGTTGCCATGTTTTATTCCGTAATTCAAAAAATAGTACAGTTGTCGCCTCATCCAAATATCTACTGTTTTTTGGGGCAGTTTGTACTTATCAATCAGATAAATTCCAATTTTGAAGAATCCGAAGCGAAATACAATCTGCTTTTCTAATTCTTTTGGAACTGAAAGCGAATCATGTAATCCTATCACGGTAGTTTCTTCATCAATAAAAGCAAAACGCCCACGCAGGCTCATTTCCTGGAAAAGCTGAAAGTCTTGGGTGGGAAACTCGGGATTGGCAAACAAAAATTCATCTTGCAATAAAATTTCCTCCATCAATTTCCTTCGATAACAGGCTGTTGATGTTTTCATTGGTCGGAAGCAACCTTCAAATTCGGCTATTACACTTTCTATGCCATATTGCTGTTCGCGGATACACACACCTTCGTACCGTATTAACCTATGCTTAAAAATGTTATTTTCTACATCAAACCCCATACAGTTTGTGTGTACCAGTGAAACATCAGCCTCTTTTTCAAGAATGTTTACCTGCTTTTGCAGCTTATCAGGAGTTATCCACCAATCGTCACCTTCAAGATAGGCAATGTATTTTCCCTTGCATTCCTTAAAGGTACGAATAAAATTTAGGTTCAGACCCAAGTTTTCTTCAGCAGGCAGTAAACGGATTATGTTGGGATGTTTATTGAAATATTCTTCACATATGTTGCGTGTTGTATCATTTGAACAATCCTCCCCAATAACCAGTTCAAATGGGAATCGGGTAATTTGCATTAACACACCCTCCAGTACTTTCCGGATATATGGTTCGTTATCATATGTGATCAACAAAACAGAGACTAAAGGATCTATCATTAATAAAGCATATATTTCAAGTTATGCAGTAAGTGTTCTGATTTTGTTAATTACTTTCATCATAAAAGAAATACTCCTCGAAGTTTTATATCTGTGATAATCTTCATAATCTGAAATAAAAGCTGGAAAATAATTATTCAGGTAGTCAAAACGCTCTTTAACATGCGTTCTCATATCAATTGAAGATATACCTGCTGGTTCAACATCAGAAAATTCTTCGATGGCTTGCTGTGAATGGAATGCTACTATGTTGGTTAGAATTGGATTTTTTCACGATTCGATGTTGGCATGTAATTGTAAATGTCAAAACAGATCAGTGGCTTTATCGATCAGGAACTCTTTTATTTCATAATCGGATACAGCTGGTACGATAAATTCTACAGGTTCGGTATAGTCGATGTCATCAAAATAACATAGTTGGACCCTGAACAATTTTTCTGAAAATAATTGACCAAAAAGAACAGCGCTTCTGTCAGAAATTTGTTTTACAGTAAAATAATCTTTCAAAATAAAGTAGATATCTACATAATCTTTCCATTTAGATCTTCTACCGAGCGCATAAGCTTTCATTGCAGCCAGATCGATAAGTTTTGGCAAACGCAGGACATCTTCCAGTTTTTCAGTTGCATTTATATTAAACGGGTATTGATAAAATGTAAATTTTACCTCATTAATGTTCATATTTAATTGCTCTGTTACCCGCCTTGTGACGATATAAGGGTAGTCAAAACTTGAAATAGTTTGAACAATACTTTTGGGTTTGATCGGGCTGAATTTAAACAAGTCGAAATCAATTGATCTCCGGTGGCCTATATGCAAGGCAATCGCAGTTCCGCCAACAAGATAGAACTCTCTTTTAAAGTGTTTTACAAGAGGTAATAGTTGAACCTGATTTGGGTTAAATATTTGAGTGTGCATATCTCTGAATAAGGATGGAAAAGAAATGATAGATTTCCGGATAATAATTCAATTTTTTTCGGCCCGTTAAGCTGTAAAATACTTTGGATAAACGTTCTATTCCCAAGATATGAACAAGTTGCCTTACATCATTCATATCCCCGTAGTTTAAAATTGTTTCCACCAAAAATTCGTTGCTTATTTCCTCTTTTTTGTCCTCGGGCGTGTACCAGAAAAGATGGCTGTGTTCGTGGATAAATTGCTTTATTTCAGGACTGTTCATAGGGAAAACGAATTACAAGAATTTACAAGAATTACACGAACGAGTTAGAGGGGAGAAGATGAAAGTTTTTCTTAAGTTCTATTGTATTCATGTTTTATTCTCCTTTTCTTTTCACAAAGTTATTAAAATTAAAGACATCGGTAAATCATTGTCTGGTCGAAGTATCGGATGATAGAATTGTTTAACCTCATTTTTTATTTTAAAGATAGATATAAAACTGCTTGCTCAA
>JANONW010000188.1:0-33118 GCA_031421065.1 Prolixibacteraceae bacterium | reverse complement strand
ACAGCTTGTAGGCGCACGGTTTCAGGTACTATTTCACTCCGCTGTTCGCGGTTCTTTTCACCTTTCCCTCACGGTACTAGTTCACTATCGGTCTCTCAGGAGTATTTAGCCTTACCGGATGGTCCCGGCAGATTCAGACAGGATTTCACGTGTCCCGCCCTACTCAGGATACTGCTAACTGGCCAATTCTTTACGTGTACAGGGCTTTCACCTTATATTGCCGGATTTTCCAAACCGTTCCACTTCAAATTAATTCGTATATCGCAGTCCTACAACCCCAATATTGCCGAAACAACATTGGTTTAGGCTGTTCCCTTTTCGCTCGCCACTACTAAGGGAATCACTTTTGTTTTCTTTTCCTCCGGTTACTTAGATGTTTCAGTTCACCGGGTTGACCTCCGACATAATCGGATACCACGATTGCTCGCAGTGGGTTGTCCCATTCGGATATTTACGGATCAAAGGTTATTTGCACCTCCCCGTAACTTTTCGCAGCTTATCACGTCCTTCTTCGTCTCTGAGAGCCAAGGCATTCCCCGTACGCCCTTATTAACTTTCTTCTATTTATTATACTTACAGGTTAATCTTCTATTTTTAAACTTCTATTTATTTTTTCCCAATATGTCAAAGAACTTTGAAGCCCCCCTTAATCCCCCCGCAAGGGGGGAACCGGAAAACTCCTGTGTGGAAATAACCAATTACGATTGATCATCGCTAATAAATGCTTACTTTATTAACTGCTTTTCTTAAGCTAATTTCCCAAAATCTATTTAAAAGAACTTTTCTTGCTTTTTTCTTCCCGTCCCCACACTTGCTTTTCCTGCCCCTCCCCTTGTGGGGAGGTTGGGTGGGGCTGTGGAGAATAAGGGAGTCGAACCCTTGACCCTCTGCGTGCAAGGCAGATGCTCTAGCCAACTGAGCTAATCCCCCGTGTCAGTTTCCAGTGTCCAGTTTTTACTGTTTGCTGCGACTGGGCACTGCCTACTGGGCTTTGTAGTCCCGCCCAGATTTGAACTGGGGACCCCTACATTATCAGTGTAGTGCTCTAACCAACTGAGCTACGGGACTGTGTTGGAACAGCCCCCTTCTTATTCCCCCAAAGGGGAAAGCCCAGGCCTGGTGCCCCTTGTGCTTTTTCTCCCCTCTTTTGGAGGGGCAGGGGGAGGCTCTACAATATTTTAAAAAAGGAAAAGGCAAACAAGATCGTTTTCGTTTGTAGATCTTTCATTTTGTCAAGCTCCAGAAAGGAGGTGTTCCAGCCACACCTTCCGGTACGGCTACCTTGTTACGACTTAACACCAGTTACTAGTTTTACCCTAGGCCGCTCCTTGCGGTTACAGACTTCAGGTACCCCCAGCTTCCATTGTTTGACGGGCGGTGTGTACAAGGCCCGGGAACGTATTCACCGCATCATGGCTGATATGCGATTACTAGCGAATCCAGCTTCACGAAGTCGGGTTGCAGACTTCGATCCGAACTGAGACCGACTTTGGAGATTAGCATCCAGTCGCCTGGTAGCTGCCCTTTGTATCGGCCATTGTAACACGTGTGTAGCCCTGGACATAAGGGCCGTGCTGATTTGACGTCATCCCCACCTTCCTCACACCTTACGGTGGCAGTCTCGCTAGAGTCCCCGGCTTGACCCGCTGGCAACTAACGATAAGGGTTGCGCTCGTTATGGGACTTAACCCGACACCTCACGGCACGAGCTGACGACAACCATGCAGCACCTTGTAGGCCGTCCGAAGAAGGACTGCTTTCACAATCTGTCGCCCTACATTTAAGCCCAGGTAAGGTTCCTCGCGTATCATCGAATTAAACCACATGTTCCTCCGCTTGTGCGGGCCCCCGTCAATTCCTTTGAGTTTCAACCTTGCGATCGTACTCCCCAGGTGGCTCACTTAATGCTTTCGCTTGGCCGCTTGCTGTGTACCGCAAACAGCGAGTGAGCATCGTTTACGGCGTGGACTACCAGGGTATCTAATCCTGTTCGCTCCCCACGCTTTCGTGCATCAGCGTCAGTATCAGTTTAGTAAGCTGCCTTCGCAATTGGTGTTCTGTGTAATATCTAAGCATTTCACCGCTACACTACACATTCCGCTTACCTCAAATGTACTCAAGCTTTTCAGTATCAATGGCAATTCTACCGTTAAGCGGCAGGATTTCACCACTGACTTAAAAAGCCGCCTACGCACCCTTTAAACCCAATGAATCCGGATAACGCTTGCATCCTCCGTATTACCGCGGCTGCTGGCACGGAGTTAGCCGATGCTTATTCATACACTACCGTCGGGCTCCCACACGTGGGAGTTTTTCTTGGTGCATAAAAGCAGTTTACAACCCATAGGGCCGTCATCCTGCACGCGGGATGGCTGGTTCAGGCTTGCGCCCATTGACCAATATTCCTCACTGCTGCCTCCCGTAGGAGTCTGGTCCGTGTCTCAGTACCAGTGTGGGGGATCGCCCTCTCAGGACCCCTAGACATCGTAGCCTTGGTAAGCCGTTACCTTACCAACTAGCTAATGTCACGCATGCCCATCTTTAACCGCCGGAGCTTTATCTTACGTCCCATGCGGGACAAAAGAACTATGAGGTATTAATCCACATTTCTATGGGCTATCCCTCAGTTAAAGGCAGGTTGCATACGCGTTACTCACCCGTGCGCCACTCTCATGGGAGCAAGCTCCCAATCCCGTTCGACTTGCATGTGTTAGGCCTCCCGCTAGCGTTCATCCTGAGCCAGGATCAAACTCTCCGTTGTATTATAAAAGTTAAATGTTCTCCAGCCCTGTGACTCAACTCAAAACCTACTTGCGTAACCTTTCCTTGTTTTACCTTTTCCCAATATTTTCAATGAACTTTTCCTTGTGCCCTTGCAGGCTATGTTTTCCCTACCTTATCGCTGCCTCTTGCGAAGCGCCTTCCAATAGTTAAATCCAATCTCGTTTCTTAGAACTATTTTCACTTTTCTGCCTTTACTTTCCCGGGAACTTCCCAGTGCCGTTTAAGCGGGGTGCAAAGATAAGAAGCTTTTTTGATCTGCCAAAAATTTTTTGAACTTTTTTGAAACTTTATTTTAAACCCCTTTAACACTTATTCCCGTTTCCGAACAACAAACTTTCCTTTGAAAGCGGTCGCAAAGATAAAAGCACATTTTACTCTGGCAAGCTCCAAACAGATCTTTTTCCACAATAAATCATGACTGAAGGTTCTTAATTCTAATTACCAACCAATTAACGACACCTTCTTGTGTAAACTCAATGTTAAATCAGACGGGGAGAGGTCTGAAGGAGGGAGATTTAGCCTCATTGACCAGGAACGATTCAACCCATTCCTTCAACAAAGTAACAAAAATGATCATTCGGGTGATTTCAGAATCGGTCGGAATTAGGACAGGAGCAACTTCAAGGGAGCAGAAATTCATAAACCGGTTCATAAACCGAACTTCAGCCTGAAATTCATCCGGCACCTGATACAACTTCTTTAATTCGCGAAACATGCCTGAGATACTCGAATGTTCGGGGATGAAACCTGTTTGTTAAGATTCGTGATTGTTCAGATTGTTCGCCAGGTTGATTAATTCATCAATACGAAGACTTTGTTTTTTACCTAATGCCATTGCTTTGACCTGCTCAGTTAAGAGAACAGCCTTTTTCTCATTAACATACACGTTTTGTTTCTCAAGAATATGTCGGATAATTGCCGTTCCTGAATGTCGGCCAATAATCATTTCTGTTGACCTGCCAATTTCTTCAGGATGAAAAGGCTGGTAACTCAACTCATTCTCTATTAGGCTTCGGCAATGAATACCAGATTCGTGCCTGCAAATCATTTCACCGGTAATTGGTTTTGATGCATGGATTTTCCGAAACGAAACTTCGGCCACATACCTGCAAATTTCCTGAATCATCGATAAATTAATGCCTGTGCTGACGTTGGCGCTTACTTTCATTGCCACTGCCAACTCTTCCAGACAGGCATTTCCGGCGCGTTCGCCCAAACCGTTGATGGTAGCGTTCACCGATTGCGCTCCCGATAGAAAAGCACTCACCGAATTGGCAGTTGCCATGCCCAGGTCGTTGTGCCCATGAAATTCGAAATCAACAAACGGGAAACGTTCAGTTACAGATGAAAAGAGTTCGGCTACTGAAAACGGGTTTAAAATGCCAACAGTGTCGGCCAAACGAATGCGATCGACTCCCTCGGCCAGACAAGCTGCTATGAATTCGAACAGAAATTCACGATTGGCGCGGGTTGCATCCTGGGCACCAATAGCTACAAACCCTAAAAACCTTTTTGAAAGCGCAACCATCGGAGGCATTTGTTTGAGCACCCAAGCCCGGCTTCGCCCAATTGCCGACAATTGAATGTCGGAAACCGGAAAGGAAATATTGATACGATTTGCACCTGTGCGGGCCGAGGCCACTATGTCGCATTCCTTGGCACGCGCCCAACATAAGGAATCGAACCGAAATCCGGAACGGACAATCTCATGGATCATTCGTTGCTCTTCCTCACCCATTGCCGGAGTACCGACTTCTACCTCTTTTACCCCGGCTTCTTCGAGCATTGCAGCAATGCGAAGCTTTTCATCCAAAGTAAATACTACCCCGGGAGCTTGTTCGCCATCGCGGAGAGTAGTATCGATAATATGTGGAGTTGATGTGGCCATAAGTAAATGATGAATGGTGAATGATAAATGATGAGTAATCGCCTTGAACAAGCTTTTTAGATGTGGCGCATGCAATATTTGCTTTCAATTGAGATTTATGGATGCGCCTTGTTTGGTTTCGCAATCTCATGTCCGTCCCATAAATGGGACGGCAAAGGATATTCTATTCAGTCAACATTTGCTCTCATTCAAAGCACTATCCTTTGCCGTCTGCTTCAGCTGACGGATATTGAGGAAAAAGAATCCACAGCCCCACTATTCGCTGATCAAATATTCCTCAACAGCGTTGCCTTCTGCGAGGGCATCGAGGATTTCGTCGATACGGTCGGTAGTAATTGCGCCATACCAAAAGTTGTTGGGCTGGATAACCATTACCGGTCCCTGCGAACAAACGTTGAGACAGGCAGTTGACGATACGGCAGCGTCGATACCCCGATCGGCACACTCTTCGGTGACATACTGGATAAATTCGGCGCCTCCGTTTTTGTTGCAAAAACCTTTGGCATCGCCGGCAACCCTGTACGAGTTGCAAATCAAAATGTGGTAATCTGGTTTTTTCATAAAAAAAGATTTAAAGCCTCCCCCAAACCCCCTCCTCAAGAGGGGGCTTTCGGATCCGGTATTTGAAGATTTGTCGTTTGACATAGTATTCATGATTAAAAGTATTAATGTTCAGAACCTTCACAATCCAAAAGTCTCCCCTTTGGGGAGGTTGGGAGGGGCTTTACATATATTTATAGCCAACTTCCGAATGATCCTGTTTGTAGCTGATCAGTGTATTTACGACTTGGTCGAACAATTCCTGGGTTCCGGTGTAGCCAACGTGTTTGATGCGTTGCCCGCCAATCCGGTCATGAATTGGAAAACCACAGCGAATAATCGGGATGTTGAGTTCGCGGGCGATGTAGTAGGCTTTGCTGTTGCCAATCAGGATATCTGGTTTATTTTCGGCACACCATTCATGAATCAGTTCATAATCCCAGCCGTTTTTAACCACAATCGCATCAGCGTTTTCCTGACAATAGTTCTTTATTTCTTCTTCCAGATGACCGCTTTCACCTCCTGAAGCTGCCAAAGCCACTTCGATTCCGATTTCGTTCAGAAAAGCAGTTATTCCAACCACAAAATCTTCTTCGCCATAAACGACTGCCTTTTTCCCGAAAATGTATTTATGCCCGTCCACATAAGAGTCAATCAGACGACCGCGTTGTTTTATATATTTCTCTGGAATTTCTTTTCCTGATATTTCTGAAAGAGCTTTGAAAAATAATTCACAAGAATTGACTCCTATCGGCATTGGCATCCGGTAATTTTTTACGCCAAACGTACTTTCCAAATAATCGCCAGCAGAAGTTGCCTGCGCATTGTTCTTCACCCTTCCGGCCAAACTACCTTTATCCAGGATTGTTCCGAATTCGATGGAAGCACTGGCAGAGCCACATTTCTTAACCGATTCAATGGGAGTGCCTCCATCGGGAATACGTTTGTAAGCATCCCAGATTGGGTTGTCGAGCGTTTCAGAATAATCAGGTAATAATATATAGTCAATTCCGAAATCTTCGAGAATGGTTTTGATTTGTCTCAGGTCTTCCGGAGAAACAAATCCCGGGAAAATATTGAGGTGTTCACCTGTTTCACCAGCTTCGGCCATTGATTTTACAGTTGAAGTTACTGCTTCATGAAAACCATCAATATGTGATCCCTGGTAACTTGGAGTAGATGCTGCAATAAAATGCGGTAATTTTTTATCGCCAGCTAACCCTTTGTAGCTTTGAATGTAGAATTTCACATCGTCGCCAATGGTTTCGCTCAGACAGGTAGTTGCCAATGCAATTACTTCGGGCTGGTACTGACTGATCACATTATCAATGGCGGCGTGACAATTGGCCCCTCCGCCAAAAATGGTCGATTCTTCGCTGAAATTGGAAGAAGCAATATCGACAGGTTCTTTATAATGGCTAATAAGGTATCGCCGGATGTAAGTAGCGCAGCCCTGACCTCCGTGAATAATTGGAACACAACCGCGAATACCTTTAAAGGCAACACTTGCGCCAAGAGGTGCGCAAAGTTTGCAAGCGTTGCGGGTTGATACAGCCCCCCCCAGCCCCCCGCAGGGGGGGGAGAAAGAACCGGTATGCGTAGATTTATCTTTTGATATTGGCGTTTCTATGATTAAGTGTTTAAATGTTCAAAATCTTCACTGGCCAAACTCCCTTCTCCTCGGGAGAAGGCCTGGGGATGAGGCTTTTTTATCCCTCCCCTTTGGGGAGGTTAGGAGGGGCTTGACTTTTTCATAAACTTCCAGACCGGGCTGCAAACTGAGGCGTGAACTTCTTTGGCGAAATTGAGCATGCCTTCGTATCCGGCAAGTGGTTCTTTTCGTTCGTGGTTGTGGTCGCAAAATCCCAACCCGAGTTTGTAGGCAATGGGTCGTTCTTTCACTCCCCCGATGAAAAGGTTGGCCCCGGTTTGTTTCACAAATTCAGAAAGTTCGTTTGGATTTGAATCGTCAACGATGATGGTTCCTTCATCGCACAGGTCTTTCAGTAGATTATAATCGTCCTGATTTCCGGTTTGCGAACCAACAACTACGGTTTTCATACCCAACAAGCGCAATGCTTTTACCAGCGAGATGGCTTTAAAAGCGCCGCCAACATAAATGGCAGCTTTTTTGCCTTCGAGTTTTTTGCGGTATTCCTGAAGTGCAGGTAATAAAAGGCTAATCTCTTCTTTTACCAGTTCGCGTGCTTTTTGCATCATTTCGTCCGATTTAAAGAAGCGGGCCACTTCGTACAAGGCATCCGACATGTCTTCAATCCCGAAATAGGAAACTTTCATAAACGGGATACCGTATTTTTCCTTCATGTCTTTGGCCAGGTAAATCATTGATCCGGAACATTGAACCACATTAAGTTGGGCTTTGTGGGCTTTGCGTACATCGTCGATCCGGCCATCGCCAGTCATGCAGGCAACCATGTTGACACCCATTCTGCGATAATATTCTGCAAGCATCCAAAGCTCTCCCGCAAGGTTAAAATCGCCGAGAATATTGATACTGTGTTCAGGAACTTCTGTAACTGTATCTGTTCCAATCAGTTTTGAAAGTGCATCACAAGCCAATTTGTACCCGTCTTTTTTGGTTCCGTTGAACCCTTCCGACATAATTGGAATGACATCAATTCCTTTTTCGCGACTTACTTTCCGGCAAACCGCTTCCATGTCGTCGCCAATTACGCCAACGATGCAGGTTCCATAAACAAATGCTGCTTTGGGTTTGTACTGATCAATTAAGCTGATCAGCGCATTGTATAGCTTGGGTTCGCCGCCAAAAACAACTTCACGTTCTTTCAGGTCGGTGGTAAAACTAAGCCGGTGAAGTTGCGGGCCTGATGATAAAGAACCGCGGATGTCCCAGGTGTAGGCGGAACAACCAACTGGCCCATGAATAAGGTGTAGCGCATCAGCAATAGGATAAAGAACCACGCGCGATCCGCAAAAAACACATGCCCGCTGAGAGACTGACCCTGCCAAACTAGCCTTTCCACATGCAATTGCAACGTCGTCTTGTCCTTTTGTAACAATCTGACCTTTCCGTTCTTTCAGTATCTCGTTCATGATGTTTTGTTTTAAAAATTCCATCCATCAGGGCTAAAGCCCCTTTTCAATTCTATCCTTAAGTCCGTTGCCTAAAGGCAAACGGCAATGGATATTGCACAATTCATCAGAAGTGACGGGTTCAGCAATTTAAAAATGAAAGGGGGAGCATGCGGGAAGCAACTCCCCCGTTTCAACATTAAAAAGAAAATAGCCACCTCTATCCTCCTCACCCAAAGGAGGATATTTCTTAATACAGCCCCCTAAATCCCCCACAAGGGGACTTTTTGAAGGTGCAAATGCGATAAAATCCCGATACCCAAACTCCCTTCCCCTTGGGGGAAGGGCTGGGGATGGGGCTACTACATCACCAGTTCGAACTTTTCTTCGAGGCAGGTTGCATCCTGTTTGTCCATCAGGACACTCAGGATTTTTTCGACTATCCGAAGGCCTCCCATGTAGCCGAGCGTTGAGAAATAACTGTGGCCTATACGGTCGATGATCGGGAATCCCATCCGTACAAATGGAATATTTTCATCGCGTGCAATGTATTTTCCGTAGGTATTACCAATTAACAGGTCAACCGGATTTTCCTTGATCCATTGGTGCATCAGGAACATATCGGCCTGAGGCCCATTTTTGTATTTGGCTTCCGGAACGCGTTCTGAAAGAATTCCAGCCATCCGTTTTTCAAAATGTTTACCTGGAGTTCCTGAAACGATGTAAACCGGTTTCATATCCATATCGACTAAAAATTCGATGAGTGGAATAATATTGTCAGGATCACCATAAACTGCGACACGTTTTCCGTAGAGATATTGGTGCATATCGGTTATTACATCGATTAGTCTTCCACGCTCTTCAGAAATTTGTTCAGGAATTGAAACCCGACCAGCTTTGGCAAGTTCCTGGATAAAACGGTCGGTTGCTTTGATTCCGACCGGAATGTCGGTGATTTCGAAAGGAACTTTGCATGTATTGTCTAAGGTGATGGCAGCCTTTTGAGTGGCCCATTCACCTAAACCAAGAGTTTGCATACTGTCGCCCATGCTTACCATCTCAGGAATAGTAGTTCCGCCTTTGGGGTACATTTCGAATTTTCCGGTCATTGGAGTGTCGAGTACATCGGATGTGTCGGGCAACAACACTGATTTAACTTTCATCACTTTCATGATCCTTTTCAATTCGCGCATATCAGCTGGTTCAACCCATCCGGAGAGAAGGTTTATCTGCCGCCTTTTCTCGTCGGTTTTTTCAGCGAAATATTTCACAAAAGCTTCGAGCATATTGGCATATCCCGTGACATGCGAACCCACATAACTTGGAGTTGCCGCCTGAACAACGTATTTGCCGAAAGGAACTTTACCTTCTTCGCGGGCCTTGATGACAATCTGGTTCAGGTCGTCGCCAATGGTTTCGGACAGACAGGTTGAATGTACCGCTATGATTTCGGGTTCGTAAACCGTAAAAATGGTTTCGATTGCCTGCATCAGGTTGGCTTGTCCGCCAAAAACCGATGATCCTTCGGTGAATGAGCTGGTAGCAGCCATTACCGGCTCTTTATAATGACGGGTGAGTGCACTCCTGTGATAGGAACAACAGCCTTGTGAACCGTGGCTGTGCGGAAGGCATCCGTGAACACCCAACGCGGCGTACATGGCGCCAACTGGCTGACAGGTTTTTGCCGGTACGTTCCCGATCGTTAAGACCAACCACATTTTTAAATACGCCGTTGTTGGCAATGTGGTGTCCGGCCGACTGTGAAACTCCGCGGTAACCTTCGCAACTGAACCCAAAAATATTGATACCCAGTTCGGCCTTCATGTCGCGGGCTACTGAATGGACATCGTCGCCAATCAATCCCACCGGACAAGTGGAGAATATACCGATGGCTTTGGGCTTGAATATTTCATAAGCTTCGCGAATGGCTTCCTTCAGCTTGGCTTCACCACCGAATACGATGTTTTGATCCTGCATGTCGGTCGAGAAACAGTAGGTCATATAATTATCTTCACCTTCAGCAGGCCTGGTTTGGTTACGGCGGGTGAGCCAGGCGTAAAAGCTACAGCCACGGGCCATGTACCAGGTTGATGATGTCGCGGGTTGGCCCCAGAACCACCCCTTTACATCCCGCATAAGTACATACACGCTGGGTAATGATTCCGGGAATGGTGCGAACATTGGCCAGTATTTCCAGCACGGCACAAAACCAATGATAGAAAGGGTTACAGGGGAGTTAATATTGGCTTAACCTACGTTTTGGTAGGAAGCGAAAAGTGGTCAGTAGCAGTAAACAGTTGGAATCGGAAGATGAAAAACGTTCAGGAAGAAAAAGTACCCGAAATTGCTATTTTTTCCAAATAATTTTTTCGTTTGCATAATCAAGCTCAAGTGCGGCAATCGGAGTATTAAAGTTATCGATAACTGGTTTATTATCAGTCCCTGTAGTTTTCCTCAATAGGTGTTTAACTACAGAATTTAATCTGAATTTTTTAAGGTCAATTGTTCGTGGATTTAAAGCTAAATTTAGCCCACCTCCACCTTGAACACTTGTAAATAAAATACCATCAATATTTATATTTCTTCTTTCATTCTCATATTTCAATTGTTTTACGTATCCTTGCATAATTTAAAGAGCATCAAATGTTTAAAATTACTTTCTGTGCCCTATTTTGCGATCAAATCATTTTTAACGGCAATATTGCCAAACAACCTGTCAAGTTCCGAAAATACCCGATTCTCCATCGCTTGAGAAAAATAGGGTTGTCAGACTGGACTCAAAATTACTGACAAAACTTAATAGAAAACATGGCATCCCCAGAGTTTCAATATCATTTATTTCAATCAGAGTTATGCAGTTTCAATAAGTTTATAACAGATATTTCTCATCAAATTCAATTCTGTGTTCTTTTAATAATTCGATCAATTCATCTCTGAATGTTGTCGTTTTATGGTGTTCTTCCTGATTTTTTACATATTGGATATTCCGGTGTATCTCATTGACAAATATATTGAACGTTCTCGAAATCGCGAAGCGATTGAATGTGAATAGCCATGTATGAAATGCATGGGGTATGATGAATATCGGTTATGCAACCCCGCGAGGGGTTGAACCATTTGTTATTTTGTTGTTCAACCCCATTCGGGGTTGGGTACGCATTGTTTATTTTATTCCATGGGTTTCACCACATGGCTATTCACATTGAAGCCCGTTGGGCTTGTTCTAAATACCGCATCGCCGCTTCTTCGTCTTGCTCAATGGCTATTTCTACCGCACGTTTGGCGGTTTCTAACAGTTGTTCCGATTGCTTTTTTAACCGGAAACTTTCTTCGACAAGGGCTGCAATTTTTTCTTGTTCGGTGTAATCAATAATAGGAACAACCACATTTTCAATTTCTCCAATACGCCAATGTAAAATAATAGAACCTCCTGCATCTCGCTCTGCTTGCATTTGTACCAATTTAGAGTTTAATGCAAGGGTTAAATATTCGGGGATTATTTCGTTTTTGTCTTTTACAGTTAAATGAAGAATTGCACCCGATATGATCAAATCTTCATCTTTACGAAGCATGTAGGCAGTTCCAACACTTCCATCTTTTGAAAACAATATGGTTTCCTTCTTTGGCTTTAACTTTTTAATTAATGCTGCATTGTCTGAGCAGAAAGCAGAAGAAAGTTTCTTGTCGGGTTCGCTTAAACCTAATTTATTGAAATCGGAAACACGCATAAATGGCAAGCCTTCATCGGAATATACATCGGAACCTGGTTCGATTGACTTTTTAATGGTCACCAAATTGGCTAGTATAGCATGTTTTTGAGCTTTTATATGAATGACTACTTCTTCATATTTCTTTTGATAATACTCCGCATCCAATCTGCCTGTTGCCAAAAACGACTCTTTATAACTTTTCACGTTTATCCCGTCGGTGCTGGGTTCAAAGTCTTTTAAACCGAGGGTTTCTAATAAAAGGGTTTCGGCTTGTTGATATTTTTGTGAAGTATTGTTTCTGTTGGTTTCTGATTCCTTAATCAATTTTTCAATATGAATTTGAAAAGATTCCGAGAACGCCGGAACTTTCAAACTTTTAATAAGCGACATATTGATATTTGGCTGGCCAGTAATTGTTTTAAAGCGATTAATTTGGTTCTGACCATGTTTAGAATTCAAAAAAGCGGAAACTATATAAGGATTTAGATTCTTTTTTAGAGTTACTTTTGCAATTGCTTGATTTGAACTGCAAATTTCATCTCTATCATATACTGCAACACGTCCTAAATATTCTCCAGCCATTGTAACAAGAACTTGACCTTTTTTACAATGCGATTTCGACAATAATTCATGACTATCCTTATCAACAAACCTTTCTATATTCCAATCAATATAATTGTGTCGAACATTCTGAGTCATCAAAAATGGTATCCCAGAATCAATGAAATTAATCGAATTACATAAGGAATATGCGCCAAAATTCTGCACTGAAGTTGAAATTTCTTCAATTGTAGAATTGGATTTAGAGTTAATAAGTACTTCAGATTTTATATAGTCCTTTTTGTACGTGTTTGCATCTATTCTAAAATCAATGATTGAGGAACAAACACTAAAATTTATTTCGACCGCTTCCAGCCCTTCCAACATTGCGTTGTATTTCGCTTCGTTGAAAGGGCTAGTTAAAAAAAACTGAGTTTCTCCTTTTTAGCGAATTCGGCAAAGGCTTCGGCAATGCCGTCTTTGCTTAAACCATCGTGGTTAAAGAGGTCGTGTTTTACAATCAGGTGCCCGTGGGTGTCGAGCACATACTCGTCGAGGTTTTGTGCGGTGGCCACATACTGTATTTCCGGCTCTTTCAGTTCCAAAACTCCCTGCACCGGTTGTGGTATGGTGGGTTTTACCTGGAATAAATTGGGCAAATCACGTTTCCGGATGTATATTTTTTCGCCGCTATTGTCCTTACTTGGTTCTTGCATGGTGGCAAAAAAGATGGGGTAATCGTCCACGCGCGGGCACAAAGACGGAGCATGCTCCGTCTCTACATCGTTCCATTTTTGGACTAACAACACGCTGGTTTTGGTTCCGGTATGTGGTTTAAACACGTTGCCGTGCAAACCCACTACGCCCAAAATGCGGCAGCGTTCTGCTATAAATTCGCGTATCTGTTTGTCGCTGCTGTTGTTAAAGCGGCCTTGTGGCAACACAATCGCCATGCGTCCTCCAGGTTTCAGGAAATCGAGGTTTCGCTCAATAAATAAAATATCGCGCCCCACAGCCGACTGGTATTTACCTGACGCGTTTTTGCCCAGTTCGTATTTCGAGATAATCCGGCTTTCTTTAATATCACCTGCAAAAGGAGGATTGGCCATCAACAGGTCGAAATCGAAATCGCGGTTGCTCGTTTTATCCTGTCTAAGCTTTTTTAGTTTCTTCCAGCCTGCGTAATAGGTATCTTTCCAATCGTCGTCGTCCAGTTTTTCGTCCCAACGTTCCCAGTCAAGTGTGTTCAGGTGCATTACATTGGTTTGTCCGTCACCCGCAATCAGGTTCAGGGTTCTGGCAACACGCACGGTCTTTTCGTCGAAGTCGATGGCAAATACTTTGTCGTTCACATAGTCGGTGCAACGGGGCGGTTTTTGTTCGAGCGTAAACAGGTGGCTCTTGTTCAAACCTTCTTCTTTCATGATTTGTTCCCACACATGAAAAATGGTATGCACCGGGAACCCGCAACTACCGGCCGCCGTATCGATCATCGTTTCGTGCTCTTTGGGATTGAGCATTTTCACGCACATGTCGATCACATAACGGGGCGTAAAGTATTGGCCCTTTTCTCCCTTGCTGCTTTTGCCGATCAGGTATTCGAAAGCATCGTCCACCACATCAAGGTTGCTGTTAAAGAGCTTTACATCTTGCAGCGATGAAATACAAACCGAAAGATGTGAAGTAGTCAATTCAATCTTGGCATCATCGGTGAATACACCCGACCACTTCTTTTTGGCACGGTTGAATAAGTTTTGTGTTTTCTCTTTGAGTTCGGTTTCGGTATCGCCGTAATTACGGAATTCGAGGTAGCGTTTTTTATCGCGCCCCGATTCCATTTCGTCAAACAGTTTGGTGAATATCAGTTTAAACAATTCTTCAAAGGCATCAACACCAGCGCCTGCCAATACCTCGTTCTCCATTTCGAGGATCAGGTCTTTGAGCGATTTGCGTTCGGTAAACAACTTGTCTTTTCTGATCAAATCGTCAATCGTCCATCGTTCCGAGAGTATATCCGAAAGTTTTTCGATTGCTCGTGGAATGGCTGGTAAGTCTTCAAAATAATTGGGGTCTTTGCGGTGATAGTAAGAGATAGAATCGCCATTCGACCAAACGCCAATCGGTGCACCCGTAGCATTGCAATAGCCTCTTAACTGCTCTTTGCCGTCCTTCAGTTTGGGCTTCTTCAGTTCAATAAGAATATATGGTGCGCGTTTATTGTCTCTGTCGAAAATCACAATATCCGCCCGTTTCTTTTCAATTCCAAACGAAACGGCATATTCCAACTCGATGCGCAAAGGATGGTAACCGTAATCATCAATCAGAATCTGCAAATACAATTGCCTGATGGTTTCTTCGGGGGTAAGTTTTACTTCCTTATGGCGCACCAAACAGTTGACATTAAGGTACAAAATTGCCCTTGCTGTCGGTTCGTTTTATAATTCGTTTTTCAAGATTATCAATTTCAACGAGGTTGAATTGGGTGAGTTTGTAATAAGAATCTTTGAGTATTTCGGCTAAAGTCATGTGGAAAATTGTTTTTTCAAAAATAGGCCTTTTTATTAATTAACCGGCAATGAAGAAGATAAAAACAGCTCATTCTGAATTGTAAACTTATCGGATGAACTCCAAGTCATCCGATAAGTTCGCACCAAATCAACTATTTTAGTTTAACTTAACCATATTTAACTCCTGAATATATTTAACGGAGTAAAATTCCGTTATTTTTGTTCATCAGATCCCAAAAACCAATTGCCCATGCATTTAAGATTTTTACTTCTGTATTTTCTATTCTTTTCATCAGTAGTTCCAATATTTTCCCAAGGAATTCGTGGACGAATTATCAATGAGCAAGGCGAGGCTGTACCTTTTGCGAATATTTACATTCCGCAGTTGTCAACCGGTACCACATCAAACATTGACGGTAATTATGAGCTGAAACTTCCGGAGGGAAAATGGGAAATACTGTTTCAATACCTGGGTTATCAAACCCAAACAATGGCGCTGAATACAGGCGAAACATTTCAGGAAATAAACGTCCGGCTGATTACACAGGATTACCGGATTCCGGAAATTAAAGTGATGGCGTCGGGCGAAGATCCGGCCTATTTTATCATGCGCCGGGCGATTGCATTGGCTCCGTATTATCAGAAACAGGTTTCGAAATATTCGTGCAAAGTGTATCTGAAAGGTTCGGGCGTGTTCGAAAAGATCCCTTTTTTGATGGAAAAGCAAATGAAAAAAGGCGGAGTGAAAGAAAATGAGCCTTTTGTGATGGAAACCCTCAGTAAAATTGATTTCGAGCTTCCGGATAAAGTGAACCAAAAGGTGTTGGCAATGCGTTCGTCGGGCAAACAAAACAATACCTCGCCGATGGGAATGATTACCAATAATTTGTACGATGCCGATAAATACGGGGTCGTTTCGCCGGTTGGTAAAAGCGCCCTCAAAGTTTATAATTTCAAACTTGAAGGTGTTTTTGAAGATCAGGGAAGAACAATCAACAAGATAAAAGTGACGCCTAAAATCAAGGCGAACGATGTTTTTTCTGGATTCATTTATATTGCTGACGGATTCTGGAACATCCATTCGGCCGATTTGACGATGCACATCACGATGACAGATGTGAAAGTCCATCAACTGTATGCCGAGGTGAACAAAAATACCTGGATGCCGGTAAGCCTCGATTTCGATATGGATTTTTCGGGACTTGGGTTGAAGATAAAGTACAAATATGTTGTTTCAATAAGCGAATACAAAACCACGCTAAATCCGGCACTGGATCATTCCTTTATTGAAAAACAAAAAAATATACAGATTGAGGAACAACAGATTTTTGACCAGATTGCTGAAGAGACCAAACAAGTTCAACAACAACGGGAAGAAAAATCGAAGGCGCAAAAAAGGATCTCGGCACTGATGGAAAAGCCGGAACTAAACAACCGCGAAACCGTAAAATTGAGCCGCATGATCGAAACGGAAGCCAAACGCAACAGTCCGCCCGAGCCGATTGAAATCAAGTCGAGCGTTCAGGTCAGCCAGAAACAGGTAAATAACGACACTGCTTATTGGGCAACGCTTCGGCCAATTCCATTAACCGAAAAGGAAAAAATAAGTTTTGCAAAAAAAGACTCTTTTCTGGTGGTTTCATCAACTCCCGGATACAAGGATTCGGTGCGCGGTTCGCATCGTAAATTCAAAATAAAACATTTACTTTTTGGGAAAACTTACAATTATTCGGTTGATTCGATCAGGAAATCCGAATTTTTATCCATTCCGAAACTGACCGATCCAACTTCGCTTTCATTCAACTCGGTTGACGGTTTGAGGTTTGAACTGCCTTTCAGTTATTCCGTATCAGATAGCACAGGACACGTTTTGCGCTTGAACCCGCATTTTGCATATACCTTTGCCCGTAAAAAACTGGATGCTTCGTTTTCGTATAGCCAGCGGTTGAACGGATTGACAAATACCTGGATTTCGGCAAGCGTGGGAACAACCACCGAAGATTTTAACCGGTTTTCTGGCTTGCCGGCCATGACCAACGATTTTTATACGCTCTGGCGCGAAGAAAACTATAAACGGTTTAACCGGCGCGACTTTCTGCAACTAATGGCCAGCCGCGACCTTGCCAACGGACTGAACCTGAATGCAACCCTGGAATACAGCGATTACAGCCAGTTGATGAATAATTCAAGTTATTCGATCATCAAATATGCGGACAAGGAAATTCAGCCCAATGTTCCTGAAAATAATTCAATTGAACCCCGGCAACTCGAAAACCACCAATCGTTTATCGGCCGGTTTGCATTGGAATATACCCCACATCACCGGTATCGCATCCGTAACAATACGAAAATGTATGCTGAAAGTAAATTTCCAACCTATTCGCTGGAATATAAAGGAGCTTTCTCCGATGTTTTTGGAAGCGATTCGCGTTTCGATTTGGTGAAAATTGGAATCAGGCAAAAGATCAATTTTGGCATTTCCGATCAATTTTCCTATCAGGTTAATATCGGTAAATTCCTGAATACAAATCGTCTGTATTTCGAAGATTTCCAGCATTTCAATACGCAATCAACCGGGTTTTTATTTTCGCCTTACAACAATAGTTTCAGGTTGCTTCCTTTTTACCAGTATTCAACCGGCAAACAATTTGCTGAAGGCCATGCCGAATGGCAATCACGCCGACTGATTATGAAACAGTTACCTTTGATCAAGAATTCTTCTATTTCAGAAAAACTGTTTGTTAATTATCTTGCCACTCCTGAAATCAAAAATTATGTAGAAGCAGGTTATGGAATCAGCAACTTGTTTTTATTGCTGAATGTAGAGGCTGTTGCCGGTTTTGAAAATGGAAAATTCAGGTCTGCGGGGATTAAAGTGAGTTTGAATATGCCCTAAGATTGATCAATTTGTTGAATGATTTGTTATATCGAATCAACAAACTTACATTTAGCCCAAATAACAAAAGCATGAAGACTAAAAAAACAGCGGTATTGATGATCAATGTTGGAACGCCCGATGAGCCAACACTGAAAGCTGTCCGATGTTATTTATCTGAATTTCTGAACGATCGGCGGGTGATTGATATACCGCTGGTTTTGCAGAAAATATTGGTGAACCTGATCATCGTTCCTTTTCGTGCGCCAAAATCGACCAAACTATACCAACGCTTATGGACCGAAAAAGGTTCGCCGCTGTTATATTTTTCGGAAAGTGTTCAGGACGGCCTTCAGCAAAAATTAGGTTCTAAAGCCGATGTTTTTATGGCGATGCGTTATGGAAATCCTTCCATCGGGAAAGCGATGTCGGCCATTCACACAGGGAACTACGACAAATTGGTGATTTTGCCCATGTTTCCACAATATGCTTCATCAAGCTGCGGAACAGCTATTCAGGCAGTGATCGATCAGGTTCGAAAGTGGAATACGATTCCAGAGATACACGCCATTAGCCAGTTTTACGATCATCCCGCTTTTTTGGACGCTTTTGCTGACCGAATAAAGTCGTATCAGCCCGAAACGTATGACCACATTGTTTTTTCGTACCACGGATTGCCTAACCGCCATCTGGACAAAAATCATCCCGGCGAATCGTTTAAAACCTGTAATTGCGAAAATAGACTGCCTGGATTTGGTCAATTCTGCTACAAAGCTACCTGTTATCAAACAACCCGTGAGCTGGTTAAACGCCTGAACCTACAAGAAGGACGATATTCTGTTTCGTTTCAGTCTCGCCTGTCGAACAACTGGATGACCCCTTTTACCGATAAGAACCTGATCGTCCTCGCCAAACAAGGCAATAAAAATATTTTGATGGTGGCTCCTTCGTTTGTGACCGATTGTTTGGAAACGATCGTCGAAATTGGATGGGAATACAAAGAAATGTTCGCCAAAAACGGTGGTGAAAAACTCCAAATGGTTGAAAGCTTGAATGATTCGCCGCGTTGGATCAGCGCCCTGGAAGAAATCCTGAAGCCATATTTATAGCGGGGTGCATGGGGCAAAGTGAGAAAATGGGATGCAGTGATACTAAGTAACGAGAATGAAATAATGTCGTATATAATATTGGTCTAATATCTTGACTCACCCCCATCACACCTTCGGTGCTCTGCCCCACTCTTCTCGAAGAGTGGGGGAAGGCCGATTTATCGGGCTTCGGGGTGAGTGAAATATAAAATGCGACAATAAACTGGGTTAAATACTATAACAGTATCACAGCATCTCATTTTTATACATACAAACAGTAATAGGTTCGATGGTTCCGGTGCCGAATTCATATTCGCCTGCTTCCATAACACCTACTGTTGCAACACCTTCCATGTTTTCGAGTGCGATCGATTTTACTGTTCCGCCAAAATATTCGTTTACTTTTAACATGATTTTTCTTTTTGTAGAGTTTTAAATTGAGTTGGCAAAGATAAACACCAGCTTTGAACGAACTGTAAAAACGGCCAAAATACATATTCGCTCAGCGTGTATGATCGTTCTTTGAATGAACGGTAATCGCCACTCAGAAAACCCTGGTTTATTGGACGAGATGAAATATTTCCGCCGAATTTTACCTGCATCGGGTTATTGGTTTTAACCAGCAGGTGGAGATCGAAATAGCCGCTTTCGGAATTGTAACGCGAAACAGGCCGTAGAGATTTGATATGCTGATCGGCCACAAGTTTGAAATATTGCTTTTTTAATTCATCCAGACTGATAACATGTGATTGGTGTTTCAGGCTCTGAATGATATATTTTCGTTGTGTAGCTTCATCAATGCCTTCAACCTGTATATTTCGGAAAATTATTGACTATTCCACCATCGAATACCAGTGAGCCATCGATTTCAATGGGCTTGAAATACAGAGGGAAAGTCATCGATCCCCGGATGGCCTCTCCCAGATCGCCTTGCCTTAAAACTACTTCCCTGTTGTTGTAAACATCGGTAGCTTTAATTTATCTTCCTTTTTAAGCAAATTAAGTTCAAGCCACGAAGGATCTTCTTCCAGCTTCAAAAAATAATACCGGTATTATTCCTGAATTCTACTACCATTTACAATTGAATGACCATAAATGACCCGCGAAACTGACAAGGAATAATTTCATTGAAGGATGATGTCTGGAACCTTTTTCAGCCGTTCACCTTATACTTGAGCGATTGAAATCCTTCACCCAGTATTTCGTGGGTATCCATTACGGTGATGAACGCATCAGGATCAATGGTACTGATATATTCTTCCAGTATGGCTACTTCGCGGCGGCTTACGATGGTGTAAATAATGTGTTTGTCTTCTCCTGTGTACATGCCGGTCCCTTTCAGGTAAGTGCCTCCCCGTTCAAGGTCAACCAATAATTTATGCCTGATCTCTTCATGCTTTTCCGAAATGATCATCAAAGCCTTGTTGTAGTTGCTTCCTTCCAGTACAAGGTCGATGGCGCGGCCTGTAATGTAGATCACTACCCACGAATAAAGCGGAATTTGCCAGTCTTTGAATGCGACCAAGCTGAGCAAAACGATGGTCGAATCAACATAAATCATGAGCTGACCGAGTTGCATCCTGGTCTTTTTTGCAATAATCATGGCAATAATGTCCGATCCTCCGGAAGTAGCGCGCGATTTGAAAATCAATCCCAGTCCGAAACCGACCAGTACACCGCCAAATACACACGACAGCAAAATATCCGGTATCAAAGGGGCATAACCATCAACCCGCAGGTAAGTAATTAGGTCCATAAAAACGGATGAAAGCACAAACCCAACCACTGTTTTTACACCAAAACGGGGCCCGAGTATCTTAATACCGGCAATAGTAAGCGGAATATTCAGCACTAAACCGAACAAACCAATCGGGATTCCATCGGGCCAGAATGAAAACATACCAACTGTCATATAATGCACCACAATAGCAATCCCGTAAACTCCGCCCGGAACAATGCGGTGCGGCGAAATAAAGTAAACAAACCCGACCGCCAGAATAAATGCTCCAATTACAATCAGGCTATAATCTTTAAACCACTTCAGGCTGAAAATTTTATCGTTTGGAAGAAAAGTCATGTTGCGGATTTTTAAATGGAAGACAAAGAAACATCGGATATTCGGGATAACCTTTGATTTTTATCAGATAACGACCTTAGATTCAATAGTAAATTGAAAGCGTTATCCTCAACAAATCCAACAAATCACTTTTTGGGACATAGTTGTTTTATGGAACGGTCTGAACGTCATCTGCCGGTACAGTGTTCTTTTTAAAATCTTCTCCCAAATTAAGCGCAATTGAGATGATATTGCTAGCTCCGGCCAGATGGTACCGGGCTGATCCGTAATTGATGTGAAAGCGCGAAATGCGAAACCCAAATCCCCAGGAAAAACCAACTGTCGACATTTTTTCTTCGAGCCGCAACTCCTGCCTGATTTGATAATTGTAGCCTGTGCGGAGGGTAAAATTGGGCGATGGCAGTAATTCAACGCCTAAAACTAGGTGGCGCATGAATTTTTTTGTGAATTTGTCTTCTACATAAACAACAGTGGTGCCTGTTTTATCTTCTTGAGGTTTGGCCAAATCCCATTTTTGAAGGTGCTGCATGGTGGCTGCAAACCGGATGGGCGCATGTTGAAGTTTTTGCGATATACCAAACTGAAGGTCAAAAGGAATCGATTCCCTTTCAGCCCCATCGTAGTAGGCAGTAATTTGAGTCCCGATGTTCCGGGCAACTATGGACGTAACCGTAATTAATGCCCGCAAAATAATCGACATAATTAAAGGCCAGCATGTTCTGCATGTCGGGCCTGAGCAGGGATGGATTATTGTACGTAATATTCAAATCAGTTGAGTCGTTCAGGGCAATCTGATTGCCTCCCAATGCGGCCATTCTTGCCGAGTTGGTCAGGTTCAGGAACTGGTAGGTATATTCCCCACCGATCTGGCCAAATGCTTTTGGATAAATGGATGCCAAAAGAACAATCAGGAAGATAAGTTTGCGCATATTTTTTTCAGGATTCGAGTATTTTACCGAACGTAAAAAACGTTGTTTTAGTATCAATTGAATAACTGAATGATTTTATTGACTGATTTTTGCATTTTCAAATTTACTCAAGTTGTTTTTCCAGCTCTTCCGGCTTTGGAACATCATTAAAATGGTATTTTTTCAGGATGGTTCCGTTCTTTAGTATAAGCAATCCCGGGTTTGAACGTACAATGGTTTTTAAGGTGATTTCATCGGTATTGAAAAAGTCAAATTGTGCGTTGGTTTCGTTTTTAAATGATTCAAAACTATCCGGCGATGTGGCCGTCAATCCTATAAAATTATATCCCTTTCTTTTAGCTTCAATTGCCAGATTTGCGATTCTTTTCATTCCTTCCCTGTTGGTTTTTTGAAGGTTCGAGGCAATCACAATGAAAGTGTAATTTTCATCGTAAAGAAAAAAGTCTTTGATATCTTCCCCTTCAGTAGTTTCAATCCTGAAATCGTGAATAGGAGGGGCGTATCCTTTCTGTATCAGCACCGGATCTTCCATTTTTACAAATGCCCAGTTTATTGTATCCTGCCATGGGTAGTCGGCTTCGGTAAATTTCTTTTCCTCACCTGTTTTTGTATTTTTATAAATGAAATTGTTTTCATAAACATCTTTTAATGCTCCCTCCGGAATTTTCATGGCCTCCGGAATATTCACCCCAACCTTGTATGGGCTGAAATCGATGATTGGCAAATGGTTGTATGAATAACTGACCAAATAGGAATAGACAACCATGGCCATGGCTGTGAATGCAATAGAAAGAACCTGCCCGTTTTTGCTTTTGAATTTTTTACGTTGCACGAAAACAAAAATGGACAGTAGCAGCAATACAATGTTCTTGTAAAAAGTTTGCCAGTTGGTAATAATCAGTGCATCGCCAAAACAACCGCAATCGGTTACAGGGTTGGTCAGTGCCAACACAAAAGTCAAGCCGGTGAAAAATAGCATAAACGCCAGCATTAACCAGCTTGTGAAACGGATGAAAAAATTAAATATAAAAGCTACTCCCAGAAAAAATTCGGCGGCAGCAAGAAAAATGCCCATTGCAAATGCCAGATCGGTCAGCCATGGCATCTGAAAAGCATTGAAATAATCGGTGAATTTATAGGCTGATCCCCAGGGGTCTATCCCTTTTACAAATCCTGAAAAGACAAAAGTTAATCCGAGCAGTACGCGTGCAATATGCTTAAACATGGGTAAAGTTTTAAAATTCTATCTTTATTAACGCAAAAACGGCATAATTGATCATGTCGAGGTAATTTGCTTCTATTCCTTCTGAAATAATTGTCTTGCCCAGATTATCTTCAATTTGTTTTGTTCGTTTAAGCTTCATCAGAATTAAGTCTGTGTAGGAGCTCATTCGCATATTTCGCCACGCTTCGTCGTAATCGTGGTTTTTGGCCAACATCAGTTCTTTGGCCTGGTTGAAATGGCTAATGTAAAGCGACAGTGTTTCATCTTCGGTCAGATCATCGGTTTCCGACGTCCCCTTCTCCAGCTGAATGATGGCCATGATGCAATAGTTCACGATTCCGATGTATTCCGATCTGACACCTTCGTCAATTTTGCTTGTTCCTTTTTGTTCAATACTCTTGATACGCTGAGCCTTGATATAGATTTGGTCGGTCATTGAACTAGGACGGAGAATGCGCCATGAAATGCCGTAATCTTTCATTTTTTTAGTGAAAATATCCTGACAAACTGCTATTGCACGGTCGTATTGCTGGCTTGTTTTATCCATAATTATCTTAATTTTCGAGGCATAAAAGTATTAAATTAATGTGTATTTTGAGTGTATTTTATTTTACTTTTGTGTCTTACATTTGTTTAGAGTCCAAATCCATACCCTATGTTAATCACAGCAACTGCCAACAAATTTCTGAAACGCAAGAACACTATTAACCTGAACGGACGTTTAATAGATCTGTCGAAACCTGTTGTAATGGGCATTTTGAATGTAACTCCTGATTCATTTTTTGACGGGGGAAAATACAAAACGGTGAAGAAAGTAGTTAAACGGGCCGAAGAAATTTTGGAACAGGGTGCAACGATAATCGATATCGGGGCAGTATCGACAAAACCCGGATCGGAAGGGATTTCGACGAAAGATGAGATAGAACGTATTTTGCCGGCAGTGAAAGCGGTTAAAAAGGAATTTCCTCAGGCTTTTATTTCCATCGATACTTATCGCTCATGGGTTGCACTGAAAATAATAGAAGACTGCGGGCCCTGCATAGTAAACGATGTTTCGGGTGGTAATTTTGATGCCAACATGTTCGATACAATTGGTAAACTGGGCGTTCCCTACATATTGATGCACATGTTGGGCACACCGCTTAAAATGCAGGATAATCCGGTTTACGAAGACATTATCCGCGATATTTCCCTATTTTTTACCGACCGGGTCAAACAGCTTAACAAGGCAGGTGTGAATGATGTGATCATCGATCCCGGGTTTGGTTTTGGGAAAACGCTCACACAAAATTATGAACTGCTGAACCGGCTCGATTCGTTTAAAGTTTTTCAGCTGCCGGTAATGGTTGGTGTTTCGCGTAAATCAATGATTAATAAATTACTCGGAACAAAACCCGAAGAAGCACTCAATGGAACTTCCGTAATAAATACACTGGCTTTGATGGGTGGAGCCGATCTTTTGCGGGTACACGATGTCCGCGAAGCTGTTGAGGCTGTTCGTATCATGAACATGGTCCGTTCAACCTCGGAATAAAATCACCTTTTAAACTGATTATTTTCAGATCCTTTTGAGCTGAAAAATTATTCGCTGATTATGACATTGTTTATAACTATACGTATTTTGGATGTGGTTGACATCCTGCTGGTCGCCATACTTTTATATCAAATATACAGGCTAATAAAAGGCACGGTTGCTTTTAATATTTTCATCGGATTATTTCTGGTTTATGTTTTCTGGTTGCTTGTAAAAGCCATGAACATGGAATTGCTTGGAACATTAATGGGGCAATTTATTGGAGTGGGGGTTTTGGCATTGGTGGTGGTTTTTCAGCAGGAGATCAGGCACTTTTTACTTTTAATCGGCACAAATTACCAGCTTAGCCGCACTTTTGGGCTCGAAAAATTTTTCAGCATCGAAAAAACAAAACTGGTTACCAATCAGCAGATCAAAGAAATAGTGAGGGCTTGCGATAATATGTCACGTTCGAAAACCGGGGCGCTTATCGTTATTCCGCATAAATTTGAACTGAAAGAAATTATCCGGTCGGGCGAAAAAATAAATGCGCGTATTTCGTCTGCCTTGCTCGAAACAATCTTCTTTAAAAATACCCCTTTACACGATGGCGCTGTGGTGCTGATCGGCAACCGGATTGCCGCTGCCCGCTGTATCCTTCCAATAACTGAAAAGACCGACCTTGATCCTAATCTGGGTCTCAGGCACCGCGCAGCACTTGGCATTTCTGAAGTTACTGATGCGGTGGCTATTGTTGTTTCCGAAGAAAAGGGAACTATTTCGCTTGCCTTTAATGGTGAACTGATGCATAAAATTTCACTGATCCAACTCTCCACCGAACTCGAAAAAGTGATCGGCGAGGAAGCTCAGTAAGAAGAAGTGGTCGGTCGCAGTTTATTTTACGGCTGATAAACCACTTTGTGAACAGTATTTCTATCGTTGCATTTCGTATTCACAAGGTAAATTCCAGACCGGATATTCAAGCTGCCAAGATCGATAACGCTGTTCCCAACTATTGCAGACTGAAAAATCATTGAACCCGAAAGTGAATAAATTTTAACCTGTACTCCTGAATTTTCATCGTCAGCCTTCAGGTATAACAACCCTTTTGTTGGATTTGGATAAACTGAAACTGAATTTTCGGATTCCGGCAAATCATCTGTAGTATCAATAATCGGGCTTCCGGCTGAATTGGAAATGGTAACCTGTTCGCCTGAATTGGCGAAATTTTTGGCGAAATTTCCGGCAGGAACCATAAAATGCCGTTCGTAAAACCATTTGGGCTTTGACGCAATTACATAAAACTGTTTTGGGGCCAATACATCGGTTTCTTTGAATTCGTATTCAATTCCGGAAGTAAATTTAAGTCCTGAAAGGTTGATTGGTTTGTCTCCTGTATTTTTCAACTCAATAAACTCAAAGGATTGTCCTGAAATAATGTCTGTTCCTACCAGCGAGTCGGTTGGGTGATAGTGCAATTCGGTTACTTTGAGGTTTGTGTAATCTTCGTTTATTTCGGTAAATTTAACCGAAGCCAACGCGCTCCAGCGTTCCCCGCTTTTTACCCTCGCATTTAGAATCGCAGTACCCTTCAACCCAATAATCCCACCATTACCGATTTCTTTTGCAGAACTGCCGATCTGATCTCCAATCATTCGGGGGTCTGTTCCGTTGAGCGTATAAAATATTTGACCGGTTGTACTGGTTACAGCAATCTCGTAATTGCCATGTCTATCTCAGCAGCTCTTTTTTGAAACCTTTCGCGGGCAGAAGCAGGAGTAAAAACCCCTTTATTGAAAAAATGTTTGTATGCCCTGTCGGCAAATCGCTGCCTGTATTCTTTGTTGGAAGAGAGTTTGAAATGCAGCCATTGGGGATGAAACTTGCTGGATCCATTTACCCACATATTGGGTATTGTGACCCTGTTTTCCTGAATCCCTATTCCAACGTTTTCTCCTGATATCATCATACTATGTTCTGCATCATGCGCAAAAAAGATAAATCCGCTTGACTTATCATCACGTCTGTCGATGGCATAAAAATTATTTGGATCGGCATTGCCCCGGAATTTTGAAACTGGAGCATCATAATTGCCCGTATAAAAAATAAGCTGCATGTAATCGATCAGGTTGTCAATATCGACCAATATTTCACCACCTTTTTTCGGATATCCGTTTTGATCCTTTCCTTCAAGTGCGTAATAATCCGAATTGTTTACAAATCCTTTACTGCATAAATTGTAAATATTTTGCCAGGAAGTAAGATTTCCATCGGTTGCTTCAATCGTGTAGTTATATGTATCCCCGTTTACTTTTATAACATCGTAATCTTCTTTGGAACCTCCCAGATAGTCAGCGGCATATCTGGCTTCCGAACGCTCCTGTGTTTGGAACATTCCCCAGTACATGCCGTTCAGGTACAAATGATAATAACGGCTTCGGGTATAAGGTTGTCCCATATCTCGTTGGGTATCGCGCGAGAAAACTTCGCGAACAGCGGTGTGCCTGTATATGTTATCTCCCTTGCTCCATGCATAATTTTGCTCGCAGCGGAGATCTATTTTATCAAATTCACTGACTCCCTCCTCCCCGAACAATGGAAAATTCAGTTTTGTTGCACCATACTCTCCCCTGAAAAAGAGTCGAAATGCATGTTTGGGAAATTCAGGATGCCTGCTCCAGCCACCCCTGATACGCATACCTGCATTGATATTGAACCCGGGTTTTCCTGATGGATCAATTAATTCGACCGAGCAAAACCTTTCCCAACCATCTCCGTGCCCCATTGCGTTGACATAAATTCCCGTTGCAGGGTCGAACAGGTCTTTTAATTCGGTAACTACCGAAATTGATGGGATGTCGGTCATAGCACCATTCATTAAGCCAGCGTATTTGGAGCTTTTGGTAATATCCGGATCCATTTCAGTATTTTCGATTTTCCACCATTTATTGCAGTGGCCGATGTTTGTGGATTGCTGCCGTCAATGGTGTAAAAAATAGTATATTCCTGATCAGGGACATCAAGACGAAGATCGAACCGATTGGTGTAAAAACCATTGGGCTGGCTAAAAATTACTTTAAGGGTATCGGATGTCTGTGGAAGGGCAACTTCTGCGTTGATCCGAAAGTCGATGTAAAAATCAGAGCTTTCCAGGTTTATGTTAAAACTCTGAATAGCGATTAGATTTACACCTTCTTTCATTTCAATGTCGTGAGCCGGAAGAATGTAAGTTTCAAAAGCACCCGATTCATGCTGATCAGCGGCAAAACTGCTGTAAGTTCTTTCATCAGGATCATTAATACTGAAAACTTCTTCCCCGTTGATCCAAACCACAAACCCATCATCAAAATTGACAGAAAAAGATACATCTTTCAGAGAAGAAATATTTTGAACATTGAAGGTCGATAGCAAATAAACAGTAGAATAATTGTTCTGCATGTCGCTCAGTAAAGTACCACCTGTACCATCGCCGTATCTGAAAGGCGAATTTCCGGCCAGCCATCCTGTTGGAGTATAACCACTTGTCATCCAGTTTGCTGGCAGGCTTGATGCATCTTTGCCTTTCATGTATTTGTATGAAGCGGACGTACCGAAATTGATTTGGGAAATTGCACTGGATCCGGTAAAAAATAGTATAAAAACAAAAATGAAGTATCTGCGAATCATCGGATTTAGTATAGTTGAAAATAGGTCTGACAAAATACGGAAATAACTCATTCATTCTATTAGATTTTTCAACATACCCACCCCGGGCGCGCTTCGCTTACCCTGCCCCTCTCTACTCGTAGAGAGGGGAAAAGCCCTGCTTGCAGGGCTTGGGGCGAGTGGGGAAAACGTAAATAATTTTAATGGACAACCTATTCCGGTACTCAAATATCAAGCAGGTTTAAAAGGGGAAATTGTCTTACACCCTAATTTTCTCATACCACCTTTAATTATTTTCTTTCTTCTACCTTTGCGAAAAATTTCAGAACAAAAATTTGACATGGAAAACCGGATTTGTAAACTTTTCGGGATCAAATATCCGATTATTCAGGCCGGAATGGTTTGGTGCAGTGGCTGGCGGCTGGCTTCGGCAGTCAGCAACAATGGCGGACTGGGATTGATTGGCGCAGGCTCCATGCACCCGGAAACGCTTCGTGAGCACATTCAGAAGACAAAACTGGCGACCATTAAACCTTTCGGTGTGAACGTTCCGCTGTTTTACCCTGAACTGGATAAGATTATGAGCATCATTGCAGAAGAAAAAGTGCCGGTTGTTTTTACCTCAGCCGGAAGTCCGAAGAAATATACCGCTTGGTTGAAAGAACGCGGGATAATCGTTGCGCATGTAATTGCCAGTTCGGCTTTTGCGCTGAAATGCGAAGAAGCAGGCGTGGATGCCATCGTGGCCGAAGGTTTTGAAGCGGGCGGTCACAACGGACGTGAAGAAACTACCACTTTAACGTTGATCCCGGCAGTTCGGAAAGTAACCTCATTACCGCTGTTGGCAGCAGGTGGTATCGGAACCGGAGAAGCGATTCTTGCAGCCATGGCATTGGGCGCCGATGGTGTTCAAATCGGGTCGCGGTTTGCCATCTCTGAAGAATCATCGGCCCATCCTGATTTTAAAAAGCTGGTAACCGGATTGACGGAAGGCGAAACCAAACTCGCGATGAAAAAACTTGCACCGGTACGTCTGATTAAGAATGAGTTCTTTCAGACAGTAAATAAACTGGAACAAGAGGGTGCAACTGCCGATAAGCTGAGGATTTTACTTGGTCGCGGACGTGCAAAAAAAGGCATGTTCGAGGGCGATCTGGTGGAAGGCGAACTGGAAATCGGGCAGGTTTCATCGATCATCAATGAAATACTTCCGGTAAAAACCATCATGGAAAACCTGGTTCAGGAATACCAGCAGGCAAAAAATCGTTTGAATACAGAACAGTTTGATTTTTGAAAGGACTGAATGGATTGAGAAATAAATTGTTAAATCTCGCAAACATAAAGGTGCAGCGCACCGAAACAATTGTTTTAATATTCAGGCATGATCAAAAAACATTTTACCTTTTAATATAGATGGTGAAAAATACGATAAAAATTAATGTTCATTACATACATTACTTTGAATTTGAAACTTTGAGTTTGAAACTTGGAACTTTTTTATGATACATTTTGAACGGACCAAATTAGCAAACGGGCTGACCGTGATTGTCCATCAGGATAAAACTACCCCGATGGTTGCGATAGATATTTGCTACAACGTGGGCTCGCGCGATGAACGTCCCGACCGAACCGGATTTGCCCATTTATTTGAACATCTGATGTTTGGCGGTTCAAAGCACATTCCGTTGTACGATGAACCGCTGCAAAAAGCGGGTGGCGACAACAACGCGTTCACCTCGAACGACCTGACGAATTATTACCTGACGCTTCCCAAAAACAATATCGAAACCGGATTCTGGCTCGAATCAGACCGAATGCTCGAACTTGCTTTCTCGAAGTCGAGCCTTGATGTGCAGCGAAACGTGGTGATTGAAGAGTTCAAACAACGCAACCTGAACCAGCCTTACGGCGATGTTTGGGCTTTGCTCCGCCAGTTGGCGTACAAAGTCCATCCATATCAGTGGCCAACCATCGGGCGCGAAATCAGCCATATTGAAAAGGCGACCATGCAACAGGTAAAGGATTTTTTCTATGCCCATTATGCTCCTGACAATGCAGTTCTGGTTGTTACCGGCGATGTGGATTTTGAAAAGATTGTATCCCTCGCTGACCGTTGGTTTGGGCATGTTCCAAACAGGGCAGTAAAACCGCGTTCAATTCCGCAGGAACCAGAACAAACAGAAATACGAGAACAGTCGGTGGTACGCGATGTTCCGAATGATACGATATACATGGCTTACCACATGGCCGATCGCCTCGATCCGATGTATTATGCCACCGATCTGATTTCTGATGTGCTGTCGAACGGAAATTCGTCGCGCATGTACCAGAACCTGGTTCAGAAGGAGAAATTGTTTACCGAACTTGACGCTTACCTTTCAGGGGATAATGATCCCGGTTTATTTGTAGTTTCAGGAAAACCAAGCAACGGGATTTCGCTCGAAACTGCCCAGAAAGCCATTGAGCGAGAACTCGACCGGATGAAACAGGAACGGGTTTCGGAATACGAGCTCGAAAAGGTGAAGAATAAGGTTGAAGCCAACATTGAATACAGCGAGATGAATTATCTGAACAAAGCGATGAATTTGGCGACCAACGAAATTTTACTGGATGCAGGTTTGATCAACTCACAGGTCAATTTCTACCGGTCGGTGACCACTGCACAAATTCAGGAAGTTGCACAACACCTCTTTCGACACGAAAATTGCTCCGTTTTAAATTACTTTGCTAAAAAGTCAGAACATGTTGAATCGTAACATACAACCCGCCGTTAATCCAATCGAGCACATCGATATGGTAAAGGCAGAAAAGCGGCTGCTTACCAATGGCATCCCGGTTTATTTTGTGAATGCCGGTTCGCAGGATGTGGTAAAAATTGATTTTATTTTTGAGGCCGGAACATGGTTTCAGCCTGTTAATCTGGTTGCCAGCCTGTGCAATTCGATGCTGGAAGAGGGATGTGCCAACTTTTCGGCAGCCGAAATTGGAGAGAAATTCGATTTTTTCGGAGCTTACATTCAATTGACTGCCGATCAGAATTATGGCAATTTCAATATTATCAGCCTTGGAAAACATTTGCCAACCATTCTGGAGATCACTGAAAATATGATCAAACATTCGGTTTTTCCGCAGTATGAACTTGAGGTGCTGATTGACAAAAACAAACAAAAATTCCTGCTCGAAAACCAAAAGGTGAAGACCCTTTGCCAGAAAAAATTTACACAGGTAATGTTTGGCAATGAGCATCCGTATGCCATTACCAACAAACTGGACGATTTTGATCTGATTGATCGTGAAGTATTGTTGCAGTTTTATCAGTCGTATTATCACTCCGGAAATTGCCGGATTATTGCGGCCGGTCAGGTTGATGAATCAGTCCTGGCGCTTTTGGAAGCTCATTTTGGCGGTTCCGACTGGCAGGGAAATGCAATAGATGCGCCCAATTACGAAATTAGTCCTGATCCGCAAAAAATTCACCATGTCGAAAAGGCCAATGGCATTCAGTCGGCTCTTCGGATGGGAAAGTTCTGGGTGCCCAAAAACCATCCTGATTATCATGCGCTGTCAATACTTGTTACTATTTTGGGAGGTTATTTCGGGTCTCGTCTCATGGCCAACATCCGCGAAGAAAAAGGATACACTTATGGAATCGGCAGTTTTGTACTTTCCCTGAAACATATCAGTTACCTGATCATCACCACTGAAGTTGGGAATGAATACATTGAACCAACGCTGAAAGAAATTGCCATCGAAATGAAAAGGCTGCAAACCGAACCGGTGTCGGAAAATGAACTTGAAACCGTGAAAAGTTATCTGCTCGGCGAATTTCTGCGCGATTTTGACGGACCTTTTGCCCTTGCCGGTAGTTTCAAGGCCATCAATGATTTCGATCTGGATTATTCGTTTTACGACAATTACCTGCATGTTTTACGCAATATTACCTCCGGAGAATTATTGAAATTGGCACAGCAATACCTTAACCCGGAAGATTTTTATACGGTGGTTGCAGGGAATAAAGAAGTGGTTGGCAAGTCGGAGAAGCCAGCGAATTAGAAATCGTGAGGGTTAAGAACAGAAAGATCAGGAATGTTTTTGAAATCTTTTTCATTACGTGGAATCAATGTGTCAATCAGATATTGTTGTTCCATTCGTTTCGGCTATTTTCAATGTGTTTTTGCAAATCATTGGCAATACTTGCAGGAAGTTTTCCAGCATATTTATCGGATAGTTTTTTCACATCTGGGCTATCTTTTTTCAATACTTTCAGCAAATGAAGTTCTTCCAGTTCATGCAGCAAACTCATGGTTCTGGGTGACGTATAAATTAAGTCATCCGATGAAGTCGTAATTAGCTGATTACCTGATTGTAAATATTTAAGTTCTTATCAGAAATATTCATCGGATGACTTTTCGTAGTAGACTCTTGATTAATATCGGTGACATTTATGCAACTAATTTAACCTAACCGCAAACAACTTTGCATTTTTGGTTGTTGTAATACAATCAACAAACAATTGGTTCTACGAAATTCATATAACCCCCCGAATCGGATAGTTTGCGTTATGTCATGGCGTGCTGAAAATTTAGACCTTGTGTAAAAATTTTTCTATCCGTATTTCAGGGGGTTTTTGTTTTACTAAACGTTTATTTTATCTAAATACTCCTTTGCAATTTCAATCCTGGGTTGGTAACTACTCAGGACTTCTTTTTTTTCAGAAACTGGGTTAAATAAGAATCGTCTATT
>JANONW010000187.1:0-28015 GCA_031421065.1 Prolixibacteraceae bacterium | reverse complement strand
CACATTTCTTACATACAAAACCATTTGCCCATTTTATCCCAGCCAAAAATTCAAGGCATTTATCATCACTTTGGAACATCTCCTCAAGTTGTTCAGGACCAAGACTGTTGCTGAATATTGCGCTCATAATTCATTCTTCTTGGTGCAAATGTAAATAAATTAGTGTCACTAAAAAGATTTAAGTGTCACTAATGCGATTTATTATTTTTTTTTATTATTTTTGCAGACAAATAATTTATAGAAAATGCTATGGAAAATAATTGTGAAGTTAAACCAAGACCAAGAACAATCAAAGAGCTGTTTAAATCCTGGTATTTCTGGAAACCATTTTTAGCAACTACAGTCGGTGCCCTTGCCGGCTTTTCGTATTATTACTTTGTAGGCTGCACTTCAGGAACTTGTGCCATAACAAGCAGCCCATATATGAGTACATTCTGGGGTGGAATGATGGGCTACTTTGTGGTGAACAGCCCATGTAGCAGAGGAAAGTGCTAAAACAAATCGGGAAGATGAGAATACCATTCATTCAAATCCGATTGAGAGGTAATTTCTATTTTCTAAGTCAAAGTAAAGTAAAATCAAAAAAATAAAATAATTAAGAACATGGAAAAGATATTAATTATAGGGGGAGTTGCGGCCGGAGCAACTGCGGCGGCAAAAGTTCGCCGCATTTCGCCGACTGCACAAATTACAATGCTTGAAGCCGGACCAGACATTTCGTTTGCCAACTGCGGATTGCCGTATTACATTGGTGGCGACATCAAAAGCAGATCGAAACTGATTCTGCAAAGTCCTGAAAGTTTCAACGAACAATACGGAGTTGAAGTACATACACATACCATCGTTTCGTCAATCGACAGAGTTGCACACAAAGTGAAAACCATGGACACCCGAAGTGGTGAAGTGAAATCGTTTGAATACACCAAACTGATTCTGGCACAAGGCGGTCGTCCCATAAAACCAACATTACCCGGTGCTGATCTCGATCATGTCTTCACGCTGTGGACATTGGAAGACATGGATAAGATTTCGCATCATCTGGAAGAAAAGAAACCCAAAAACGCTGTTGTTGTGGGTGGTGGATTCATTGGTCTTGAAATGGTGGAAGCCCTGGTAAAACGTGGCTTGAAAGTGAATGTGGTGGAAATGATGCCGCATGTGATGGCCATCATGGAAGCCGAAACGGCAGGATTTGTTGAAAATGAAATGCTTTCGTATGGAGTGGAAATTCACACAGGTGCAGGGGTTACAGAAATTATGCCTCGATCGGTAAAACTCGATAATGGAAAAATTCTTGATGCCGATATGGTTTTGCTTTCGATTGGCGTTCGCCCAACGCTTCAACTGGCGATAGATTCTGGTCTCGAAATTGGAGAAGCAGGTGGATTACTCGTCAATGAGCAACTGCAAACTTCCGATCCTGATATTTTTGCGGCTGGCGATATGGTTGAAATTGAACATCGCGTAAACGGTAAAAAAGTACGCATTCCGCTGGCTGGCCCTGCAAACCGCCAGGGACGAATTGCTGCCGAAAATGCTTTGGGTGGAAATCATGCATACAAAGGTTCAATCGGAACTTCGGTGGTGCGTGTTTTTGAGGCGGTGACCGGAATAACCGGTTTCTCGCTGAAACAGGCCCGCGCTGCAGGATTGGATGCCGATGCGGTTGTTGTTCACAAAGAACATCACACATCGTATTATCCCGGTGCAGAAACGGTGACCACCATGTTGGTTTACGACCGCAACACCGGAATTATTCTCGGCGGACAAACGGCTGGTTACAAAGGAGCTGATAAACGTTTGGATGTGATTGCAACTGCAACCGCTGCAAAATTAACAATCGGCGATATCGCTGATATTGACTTCGCCTATTCACCACCCATCGGAACTGCCAACGATGCCATCAACATGGCTGCCTATACAGCCGAAAACCGGATTTCAGGATTCAGCCCGTCCGTTACAGTTACCGAATTGGATGCTTTTGCCGAAGGAAAAAATCCGGTATTTGTGGATGTTCGTGATGTTTTTGCTTTCGAAAAAAGCCACGTAAAAGGAGCCATCCATTTGCCATTGGAAATACTGGCAGAACAAATTAAAACCATTCCTGCCAATTGTGCAGTGATCGTTTACGACGAAACGGGGAAAAAAGGACATCAGGCACTTCGCACTTTGCTGGGCGCAGGTTTTGACAATGTTACAAATATTTCAGGAGGACATACCTCGCTTCAGAGACAAGCCAGAACCGTTGGTTTTAAGCGCATTCAAATTGATCTTTTACCTGTTGAATTGAAATCACTCGAAGAAGAAACTGAGAAGATTGAAGAAAAATCAACTGTAAAAGCACGGGATAAAAATTCACCGATTGTTGTGGATGTTCGCACTCCCGAAGAATTTGAAGATGGAGCCTATCCGGAAGCAGTCAATATTCCATTGGATGAATTACAAGCAAGAATTGATGAACTGGGAAGCAAAACGAGAGAGATAACGCTCTATTGTGCTTCGGGAGCCCGCTCGGCTTATGCACAGCGGTTCCTCGTGCAAATGGGCTTTGCCAATGCAACCAATGGCGGTGGAATTGCCGCGATGATGTCGCGCAGAAACACAAAACCTTCTGCAACAACTCCTTCAAACGAACCTTTGGTAGTGGATGTTCGTACCCCTGAGGAATTTCAGTCAGGAGCTTATCCCGGGGCGATCAATATTCCGTTGGATGAATTGCAAAGGCGAATTGCCGAATTAGGAAGTAAGTCAAGAGAAATAACACTTTACTGCGCTTCAGGCGCCCGCTCTGCTTATGCACAAAGAGGCCTGCTGCAAATGGGTTTTACCAACGTAAAAAACGGTGGCGGCATCATGCAGATGATGAGACAGCAATAATTACAATTTAAATAAACAACTATGCTTGAAGCAATTAAGAAACTTTTAGGGATAAAAACAATCAACTATGCCCAGTTGATGAAAGAAGGGGCAATTATTTTAGATGTTCGGACCAAAGGTGAATATGGATCCGGACATATCAGGGGATCAGTCAATATTCCGGTTGAGCAACTGCACAAGAATCTTCAAAAGTTTAAAGACAAAAAACGCCCTATTATTACTTGCTGTGAATCAGGAATGAGAAGTTCCTCTGCAAAGGGAATTTTGACTTCAAATGGTTTTTCAAACGTGTACAACGGTGGTTCATGGCATCGGTTAAACATGAAAATAAATAGTTAACGAAATACAATTTTATAAACCAAAAAGTAAATAAACATGAAAAAAAACATGGGTCCTATCGACAAAGGAATCAGGATACTGGTTGCTATCGTGATTGCTATTTTTAAATAATACTTGTACGTACAAGTTGATGGGGGATGAAATTTTCCTTAATTATAATTGTCGGTAATACACTATACAAATGTAGCCCAATAATCATCGAAAAAAACTATACTTGTAACGCCAATTTATTATCAAAAAATCTAAATATTTCTATTATGGTTTTAAAATCACATTCTATTAAAAAGCAGCTTGTTCTGGGTTTATCCGGAATGATTTTATGCTTTAATTCTTTTGCACAGAATTCCGAAAAATTTTTTCCGATGAAAGAACTGACCACCGTTGGAGTATATTATTATCCTGAACATTGGGACTCAACCCAATGGGAGCGCGACTTTCAGAACATGGCCAAAATGGGTTTCGAGTTTACCCACTTTGCCGAATTTGCCTGGGCACAGCTCGAGCCATCTGAAGGTGTTTATGATTTTAAGTGGCTTGACCGCTCTCTGCAACTGGCCGCAAAATACAACTTAAAAGTGATTTTGTGTACCTCAACAGCCACCCCACCTGTTTGGCTGGTCCGCAAGCATCCGGAAGTGCTGGCAACCGATGAAGATGGTAAACAAATGGACCACGGCGGAAGGCAGCACGCCACTTTTTCGAGCAATTATTACCGTGCCTATTCGATGAAGATGATTGAAGAACTGGCAAAAAGATACGGAAAAGACAAGCGTGTAATTGGCTGGCAGCTCGATAATGAGCCACGCAAATTTTTGGATTATGGCAAAGATGCCCCGCAACGTTTTCGTGACTGGGTAAAACAAAAATACAAAACCATCGATGCTGTAAACAAAGCCTGGGGAACCAATTTCTGGAGCGGAACTTACAGCGATTTTCAGGAAATAAACATTCCGCTGCACAGTCAGTGGGGGATGAATTTGCACCAACGGCTCGACCATTTGCGTTTTGCCGATGAGGAAACTGCTTCTTTCCTGGACGAACAAGCCATTGTACTCCGGAAACATACTTCGCCCGACCAATATATCACTTCCAACTACATTCCGATGTACGATGTGGGTTACATTGGCATGAGCAAAGAACTCGATTTTGAAACTTATACCCGTTACATGGTTTATGGCGGCGATCGGGGTATCGGCACAAAAGGTTACCGCATTGGCGAATATTCGCGTATTGCAATGGCCAACGATTTTTTTCGCCCGATGAAAGGCACTTACGGCATAATGGAACTTCAGCCCGGACAGGTAAACTGGGGAAGCATCAACCCGCAACCACTTCCGGGAGCCATGCGCCTGTGGTTGTGGCAAGTGTTTGCCGGTGGAAGCAAATTAACCTGTACCTATCGTTACCGTGCGCCACTTTATGGTTTCGAAGCATATCACTACGGAATTGTGGGCACCGATGGGGTAACTCCGACTGTGGGCGGCTTGGAATTCAGTCAGTTTATTCAGGATGTAAATAAACTGCGCAAAAATTACGGTGCCAATGCACAACTACCGAAACCATACCTTCAACGTAAAACAGGAATCCTATTTAATGCCGACAATGTGATGGGCATTAATCTGAACAAACAAACCACCGAATGGAATACCGAAGGCCATTTCCTAAAATATTACAAAGCGGTGAAATCGTTTGGCGCTCCGGTCGATTTTGTGCGCGACACCACCAACTTTACCAACTATCCGGTTTTGATCGTTCCTGCTTATCAGATGATTGATCAGCAAATGATTGACAAGCTGACCCACTATGCCGAAAATGGAGGAAACCTGATAATGACCACCCGCACCGGACTTCAGGATAGGAACGGGCATTTGTGGGAAGCCAAATTTTCGCAACCCATCTGGAAACTGATTGGGGCAGAGGTTGATTCATACGATCTGCTGATGCCGCATTCTCCTGATAAAATCCGGTTCAACAATCAGGAATACACCTGGACAAGTTGGGGCGATTTGCTGAAACCAAACCAGGGAACTGAAACATGGGCGACTTTCGAAGGAGATTTTTACGCCGGAACTTCAGCCATTGTTTCGCGCAAGCTGGGCAAAGGAACGGTTACCTATATAGGTGTCGATTCAAAATCCGGCGATCTGGAAAAGCAAGTATTGACCAAACTGTATAAACAGCAAGGCATTCCGGTTGAAAATTATCCTGAAGGAATTATGGTTGAATACCGTGATGGATTTGGAATTGCTGTAAATTATTCGGACAAGGTTTACAAAATGAATTTGCCTGCCAATGCTGAAATCCTGATCGGGACCAAAGCGATGAAAACGGCTGATGTGCTGGTTTGGAAGTATTAATAGTAATCTTCTTTTCCCATCCCGATTCAACCCGAATGCCAGAAAATAAGATCAACACTGCACAATGATCATCGATGAAATACAATTCGCGGTATTCTCAAATATCTGATTAAGTCGTTTTCTATGTTTCTTTGCTTCTTCAATTTTTCATTTGCAGAAACGCATTGATTACCATTTCCGATCTGGATGGATCGCTCATCAGTTTTTCCAGAATGGCCGGAACGATCTGCCAAGAAACTCCAAATTGGTCTTTCAACCAGCCGCATTGGCTTTTCTCTCCACCATCGGTTAGTTTTTCCCAGTAATAGTCAATTTCTTCCCGTGTTTCGCAGTCAACCACAAACGAAATGGCTTCGTTCTGCTTTCCCTGCATGTTCTTTGGTGAACATGAGGGTTGGTGTAAATTTCTGACCGACATCTTCCAATTTTCCTGCTGACAATTACCAGTTTACGCTAAACCAGTCCTGCAACTAATCATACTTTTCTCTCCATTCGTATTTGTCGAGTGCCTTGGGCCCGATGCTTCAACATATTTTTTGAAGTTATCCAAAATAGCCTGCCAACCAGTTTGTTGCATTGCTATGGGATGCATCTGTTCAGCTTGAAAATTTTCCGTAACCGTTATTTTATCACCTTCAGCAGCAAAATAAATCTGCACAGTTCTGCCATCTTCCAACATGTATTCAATTTGCCTGTGTGGCTCTACTTTGCTGTACACTCCAATAAAATCGAAGCTCATACTTCCATCTTTGGCTTCCATCCGTGACAAAAATTTTCCGCCGACACGTAAATCGTTTTCCGCGTTGGGTGTGTGCCAGTCGTCTGATGCATTGTTCCAATGGATAATGTGCTTCGGATCTGTGCCACCGCAGAATTAAACCCCACTCCGGAAGAAATCAAAGAACGCGTTTGGCAGGTGATTGTTGGGTTTGAAGTGGTATAGCTAGAACACAAAATGATTTTGTTGGGATAATTTCAGTTAATTGAGTTAATCTGTTGTAATTGAATAAATAAGTTTCTACATTTATTCTAATTTTCAGGATAAACAAAACTTATACTTTCGATTATCATGTATTTAAGAAAACAAATATTTCAGGGAAGTGGTAATGAAAGCTTGTTTTTGTGGGGTGCCAGGCAGACAGGGAAAAGCACATTACTAAAAAGTTGTTTCCCAAATTCGCTTTGGTTCGATCTTCTTCTTTCCGAT
The DNA here is from genome assembly GCA_031421065.1 of Prolixibacteraceae bacterium. Taxonomy (GTDB): domain Bacteria; phylum Bacteroidota; class Bacteroidia; order Bacteroidales; family Prolixibacteraceae; genus Aquipluma. The sequence continues at coordinate 21,235 of JANONW010000187.1, read as the reverse complement.
GTTTTTGAACGGCTGCAGAGAAATCCTTCTCAATTAAGGGAAATCGTATTAGCTAACCAATCCATTGGCCCAGTGGTTATTGATGAAATTCAAAGAATACCGGAACTTCTCAACGAAATCCACTGGCTGATTGTAAATAAGAATGTCAGGTTCGTTTTAAGCGGGTCAAGTCCTCGAAAGATATTAAGATCGGGATCCAATCTTCTCGGAGGACGGGCGCTTCGATATGAATTATATCCGCTGATAAGTGAGGAAATTCCCGATTTCAACCTAAATAAAGCAATTAACAGCGGTTTGTTACCAAGGCACTATTTATCTGCAAACCCGCAAAAATTAATTTCAGCTTATATTGGCAGTTATCTGAAAGATGAAATTATGGCCGAAGCAAAAATTCGTAATATTTCATCGTTCTCCCGTTTTTTGGAAACAGCAGCATTTTCGAACGGTGAGATTGTTAATTATGCCAATATCGCCTCGGAATGTGGAGTTAGCGCGCCAACAATCCGAGAGTATTTTCAGATATTGGACGATACATTAACAGGGAGATTTTTACCATCCTTTCAAAAAAAGCCCAAACGACGGGTAATTCTTGCCCCTAAATTCTATTTTTTCGATGTTGGCATTGCAAATTATTTTTTGAAAAGAAGCCAAATTTTACCGGGAAGCGAAGCTTTTGGAAAGGCATTCGAACATTTTATATACCAGGAAATATATGCCCACAGCCGATACTCTGACCTCAATTACCCCATTTGGTATTGGCGTACAGCTTCTCAGATTGAAATCGATTTTGTGTTGGGCGATCATGAAGTTGCCATCGAAGTGAAAGCAACAGATAATGCCAATCAAAGACACGCCAAGGGGTTAAGAAGTTTTGCAGAAGAGTATGTTGTTAATAAGCTTATTTTGATCACTAACGATCCATTTCCACGGCTGATTGATTCAGTACAGGTTATGCCCTGGAAAATATTCATGCAAAAACTTTGGGCTGGCGAAATAATCTCGTAGTTAGCGAAAATGGAACTTTAACTACTCCGGAAGAAATTAAAGAACGCGTTTGGCAGGTGATTGAAGGGTTTGAGGCGGAATAGTCTGAGCAAGTTATCATGCAGTAACCTCGTTTGAAATCATTCTTCTAACTCATGAAATGATACTTCTGTCTGGCGTGATGGCAGTTCTGTATTGAAAAATGAAACATCACAATAGAGAAATGGGATCTTTTTTCAAGAAATGGGACTTCAACCTGACGCGATGACAGATCGGTATTGAGAAATATTGTTGAAAACTCTTGTCTGAAAGTGGTGATTTTCAGTTAAGCAGTTTTATGTTTATCAAAAATTTAGTCTGACGATTACAATACCCAATAAGTAATTAGGCTTCATGCAATGACAATTCATAAAGAAATATATTACCACATTCAAAAACCTGGATTTGACAGAGAAGTTTGGAGTAAAGGAGACCAATCCAAAACTTCAAGAAACAAGTACAATGCTTTTTACACTGGACTGCCTGGCCTGCCCCTTGTTTGAGCGATAGCGGTAACGAGGGGTTGTTGGTTTCGCGTCTGTGACGCATCTTCCTGAAGTATTTTGTATATTTGACCATGATTAAGAAAAAAGAAATATTGGCCCGGATCAAACAATCGGTTCAGAGTTCTGAGCCACAAGCAACTGTGATCCTTTACGGATCGTTTGCCCGTGGCGACAATAAAGAATTCTCAGACATCGATATTTTAATCCTTCTTGATCAGGAAAAAATTACCTGTTCCGACGAATTGCGGATTAAATATCCATTGTATGATTTAGAATATGATACTGGGAATGTGATCAGTCCGCTTATATTCTCAAAAAATGATTGGGAAACCCGGCACAGTGTCACACCATTCTATAAAAATGTAAAACGGGAAGGAGTTTTATTATGAGTGGAAACATTGATGATCCACGGCCTAAAACCCAGATACTCGGAAACGAATTTTCCGGAGAAATTGAAGCCATTGGCAAAGATGTAAAGTCGTTTCAGCTTGGCGATTGGTCGAGGCCGGCAAATTTAAACCGTTAATTGACAGGCGGTATCCATTGGAGCAAATTATAGAAGCCACCAAATATGTGGAAACAGGACAAAAAATTGGAAATGTGGTTATAATTGTAGCGCACAAAAAGTAATGTTGATTAATTAAATTTCTTTTGAAACCTCGGACCAGCCATATTTCAGCCTTGCAGATATTTCAGCTTTTGCGGTTTTCAACTTTGATGCTTATTGGCATCGTATTTGCAAAATCGGGGCTTTCAATTTCGGAAATCGGGCAATATGAAACATTTTTACTGATTGCCGGAGCCATCAGTTTTTTTTGGTTGAATGGATTGATTCAGGGCTTCCTGCCACTTGTAAACAAAGAAACTATTGCGCGTAAATCACCGCTTTTATTCAATGTATTTTATCTGATTGCAGGCCTTTCTGTTTTGTCCAGCCTGTTTTTGCTCGTTTTCGAACACTCAATTTCAGTTTTTTTGCTGAAAAAGGCTTCTGTTCCCTATTTAAATTACCTGCTTATTTACCTGTTAATTTCAACACCGGCCAGTTTGGTCGAATATATTTATCTGATTAAAAATCACGGAAAACAGATGATAATTTACGGTGGATTTTCATTTTTCCTAATGTTCTTTCTGGTAATTATCCCTCCTGTTTTAGGTTTTGGAATTGAACATAGTTTGGCCGGACTTATTGCCAGTGCCATTTTCCGTTTTGGCTGGCTGTTGGTTTTGTTGTTCAAAAATGCAGCGCCAACTTTCGACCATGCGTTTATCAGGAAGCATCTGCGCAGTTCTGCGCCGCTTATTTTATCAATGTTCCTGAGTGGTTCGGCGCAATACATCGACAGTTTTATCGTAACCGCATATTTTGACGAAGCTACTTTTGCAGTTTTCAGATATGGGGCCCGCGAATTTCCGCTTGTCTTGCTGCTCGCTAACGCTTTCAGCATTTCCATGTTGCCCGGATTTTCAGATCGTTCAAAACTGGAATTCAATCTCGAAAAAATCAAACAAAATGCCCAAAAACTTGGAAACTGGATGTTTCCGTTGTCCGGATTGTTGATGTTGGTTTCACATTGGGCTTTTCCGGTAGTTTTCAATGTGGGTTTTGCGCAGAGTGCCACAATTTTTAATATTTATTTACTACTGATTATTAGCAGGCTTTTGTTCCCTCAAACTATCCTGATCGGACTTCAAAAAACAAAGCTGATTATGTGGGCATCGTTTCTGGAAATCATTGTGAATGTGACCTTCAGCCTTTGTTTCGTTCAGATTTGGGGATTGGCAGGAGTAGTCTACGGAACTTTAGTTGCATATATCTTTGAAAAGGTGCTACTTATGATCTTTGTGTCGAGAACATGCAGGATAAGTGTTTCTTCTTATCTGAATAGTTCGCGGCACCTGGTTTATTCCTTATTTTTGGCAGTTGAATTTATAATAATCGAATACCTAATCCGATAAAATGGACATATTACTTGATGATGCAAAGAGTGAGCAGCAATTTCGTCAGATACTGACACAAATTCCCATGGCAAAAAACGGGGAAACAGTGGCACAGATGAAAGAGCGGGGTTTAATTTACAAAGTCAATTGGGGCGCATCCATTATTTCGTTGCGGGAAATTGCTTTAAAGCATGAACCCAATCATTTGCTGGCCTTGAAGTTATGGAACAAACAATGGAGAGAAACTATGATTCTGTCCACCATGCTCGATGTTCCGGACGAAGTGAACGAGGAGCAAATGGATTACTGGACAAAAAGTCTGGAATCGCCAGAGATAGCTGAGATTTTGAATACTTTTCTCTGGTCAAAAACTAAATTCGCATTTATAAAATCGCTCGAATGGTGCCGTGGAAAGAAACATTTGGTTCGTTTTGCCGGACTGAACCTGATGGGACGACTGGCAATAAATGAAAAATCTGCCATGGACGAACTTTTTGAGCCATTTTTCGACGTTTTGTCACCTTTGTCAAAAGACCAGAATTTAAAACAGGTTTTTTACCGCTCGTTTATTCTGCTTGGCATGAAAAGCAAGGCCATGAATAAAAAAGCGATTTTATTTGCTGAAGGGCTGAAAGAGCTTGATTCAATGACAAGCAAGACTTTAAACGAGATGATTCTGAATGAACTGCGAAGTGAATATGTACAGAATCTTTTTGTTAAGAATACTTAATACGGTAAGGCATTCTCTGAAGAATATATATTTTGGTACAGTTTTTATAAAAAGAGTGGAAATTTAAATTTAAAACAATGGATATTACAAAATCATCAAATCCGGTATTTGGTAAAAATATATTTAATCAGTCGGCGACCAGCACCAGCGATGGAGTGATGACCGTAAACGGAACGATAAACAAAACTGGCCTGATGCTGCTGATCGTAGTTTTTGCGGCTACTTTCACCTGGCGCAAATTTATGGGTGCCGTTGATCCGGCAATGCCTGGAGCAATGCCTCCGGGACTAATCGGTTGGATGCTTGGTGGCGCGATCGGCGGTTTTATAACTGCGTTGATCACGGTATTCAGCCCACGTCGTGCTGCCATGACTTCGCCAATTTATGCCGTTTTCCAGGGATTGTTCCTTGGAGCTATTTCGGCAATGTTCGAAGCCATGTATCCGGGACTGGTGATGCGTGCAGTTTCTTTAACATTTGGAGTATTCTTTATTATGCTTTTGCTGTACCGCTCCGGGACTATCCGTGCCACTGAAAAATTCAGGACTGTAATTTTTGCCGCAACAGGTGGTATAGCCCTGGTTTATCTGGTTAGTTTTGTCGCCGGAATGTTTGGCGCAAATTTCGGGTTCATGCACGGAAACAGTTTGATTTCAATTGGCTTCAGTCTGGTGGTTGTAGTAGTTGCCGCACTCAACCTAATCCTCGATTTCGACATGATTTCAAAAGGAGCCAATGCCCGGGCTCCAAAGTATATGGAATGGTATGGTGCTTTTGGCCTGATGGTCACTTTAATCTGGTTATACCTCGAAATGCTTCGTTTGCTTTCCAAATTATCAAGCCGTAATTAATTTTCAGAAATAATTTGAATAGCATATTTACAGGGACTTCGGCCCCTGTTTTTGTTTTCGACCTATTAATACTACTTTCGGCCTGACAAACGAAAAGCAGGAGCGATATATGGAGATAATTCAGGTTGGGGATAAAAAAACAATTGCCGCATTCCATGAGCTGCCAATACTTATTTATAAGAACGATAAAAGTTGGGTTTCACCTTTGAGGATAATGATCGAGAACATTTTTGATCCTCAGAAGAATACTGGTTTTCTGAAGGGCGATGCACGCCGTTGGTTGGTTGTAGATAAAGGCAAAACGCTTGGCCGGATCGCAGCATTTTACGATCGCAGTAAAATTGAGGAAGGAAGCGAACAGGTTGGATATATTGGTTTTTTTGAATGTTTCGACAATGATGAAGCAGCGTGTCTTCTTTTTGATACCGCCCGTGATTGGCTGAAAAATGAAGGTTTCACAGCAATGGACGGCCCTGTAAATTTCGGCGAAAACTTTTTTAACTGGGGTTTGCTGGTCGATGGATTTCAGCAACAGGGTTTCGGAATGCAGTACAATCCGCCCTATTACAAACAGCTATTCGAGAAATACGGATTTCAAACTTATTACCAGCAATTCAGTTTCCATTTGGACATCACCAGTCCCGACCTTCCGGAGCGTTTCTGGAAAATCGCAGAATGGGTGGCAAAAAAGAAAGATTTTCATTACAAAACCTTTTCATTCAACGAGCAGGACCGATGCATCGACGATTTTTTAACCATACATCAAAATGCATGGGGAAAACACACCAATTATAAACCAATTGACCGTAAAGATCTGCAAACGCTTATCAAAGATGCCAAAATGTTGCTCGAAGAAGAATTCATCTGGTACGTTTATTATAAAGAGGAACCAATTGCCTTTTTTATGATGATCCCTGACATGAACCAGATTCTAAAATATCTGAAAAACGGAAAATTGAATCTGATCAACATATTGAAACTTTTATACCTGAGAAAGACCAAAACAATGACCCGCTGCCGGGTATTGGTAATGGGCGTAATACCCAAATTCCAGGGCACAGGGATCGAATCAGGTATTTTCTGGCAACTCCGTCAGGTGATGCTGAAAAAAACCTGGTATAAAGAAGTAGAGCTGAGCTGGGTAGGCGATTTTAATCCGAAAATGATAAAGCTTTTTGATTCCGTTGGAAGTAAATACGCAAAAACCCATGAAACATTACGTTATTTGTTCGATCGCAAAAAACCTTTCGAACGGTTGCCAATCATCGAATAAACCAAAAACAAATCAGCCTTTTTGCCTATTAATTAATGCCCAAAACAACGCAAATTGAACACAAAAATAAAAACTATGCAAATCATAGAAGTCACTGATAAACAAACACGAAAACAATTCCATGAGGTTCCCCGCCTCATCTATAAAAATGATCCAAATTGGCCCTGTCCGCTGCATGGAATGGTTGAGGACGTGTTTACCCCAGAAAAAAATCCATCGTTCAAAACCGGAGAAGCAATCCGCTTTATTTTGAAGGATGAAAAAGGTCAATTGCTGGGGCGAATCGGTGCTTTCTTTAACCTAAAGAACGTTCACACTTTCGAACAGCCTACCGGTGGATGCGGATTTTTTGAATGTGTAAATGATTTCGAAGCCGCAAAAATGTTGTTCGATGCAGCGCGAGAATGGCATAAAAAACATGGAATTGAAGCAATGGACGGCCCGGTTAATTTCGGCGAAAACTATATGAACTGGGGGTTGTTAGCCGATGGGTTTATGCACCAGGGATTTGGAATGCCTTACAATCCACCTTATTACATTGAACTATTCAAGCAATATGGCTTTGAAGTATATTTTGAGCAATACAGTTGCCATTTAGATTACAGCAAACCTTTTCCGGAGCGTTTCTGGAAAATTGCAGAATGGGTAGCAAAAAAACCCGGATATTCGTTCGAACACTTATCGTTTGATAAAATCGAAAAATTTATCGGCGATTTTTGCTACATCTACGACGAAGCATGGCGTTTTCACGAACATTTTCAGCCACTCGACAAAGATGAGATCCGCGATTTCATAAAAACAGCAAAATACATTATCGACCCTGAAATGGTCTGGTATGCCTATCATGATGGCACTCCGATCGCATTGTTCGTGATGATTCCCGACATCAATCAAATCCTGAAAAAGCTGAACGGCAAGTTGAATTTCATTAATATCCTGAAGTTCCTTTATTTCAAACGCACAAAAGTAATGACACGCACCCGGATTTTGATCATGGGAGTAACACCCAAATATCAAAAATCAGGCATCGAATCGGCGATTTTCTGGCATCAGGATAAATTTATGAAACACAAACCAGAATACAAGGAAGTAGAAATGTCGTGGGCGGGCGACTTTAATCCGAAAATTATAGCTCTATATAAGTCAGTTGGCGGTGTTCATGTAAAAACGCACTACACAATGCGATACCTTTTCGACCGCAGCAAACCATTTAAAAGGGTTCCTATTATTGGCTTAGATGAATAAATTAAAAAATAAGGAATTAATGAACAGAAATATTTGGAAATTACATTCTTGTATATAACTTTGCCAGCCGATAAAAATAATGTAAAGAGAATCAAAATGAGAAAAGGGATACATCCAGAAAATTATCGTACTGTTGCATTCAAAGATATGTCAGACGGTCATGTTTTTATTACCAAATCAACTGTTAAAACCAAAGAAACAGAAGTTGTTGACGGAGTTGAATACCCGGTTGTAAAACTTGAAATTTCAAGCTCATCACATCCGTTCTATACCGGAAAAATGAAACTTGTTGATACTGCAGGGCGTGTTGATAAATTCAATACCAGATATTCGAAACACATGGAAAACAGAAAAAAATAATTCTGTTGCTGAAAATATTTAAAAAGCTTCGCCAACGCGAAGCTTTTTTTTTGTCAATTTTTAAGACCTTAGCAAGAGACAACGCTTTGGCATGGCTATTGCAAAAAACAGCACTGCTATTTTAAACTGACTATAAACGGTCAGTATGTCATGTGACATTGTACTAATTTTTAGAGAACGAGAAAAAATCGAATTATGCAGAATATATTATTTACCAACCTGATAGACGATGATGCTGATTTTATTCCGATTATGGCGGATGGCGATGACACGGAACTAACCAACATTGAGTTTCCTGACATTTTGCCAATTTTGCCATTGCGGAATACTGTTATGTTTCCCGGAGTGGTATTGCCTATCACTGTTGGAAGGCAGAAATCATTGCAATTAATTCAGGAAGTTTACCGTGGAAACAGGATGATCGGAACTGTTGCCCAAAAAGACGGAAGTATTGACGATCCGGGACAAGCAGATCTATATCAAATTGGTACAATTGCCCAGATATTGAAAATTCTGGAAATGCCCGATGGTACAACATCGGTAATTATTCAGGGAAAACACAGGTTCGAAATTCAGGAATACACGCAGGAATTCCCCTATCTGAAAGCAAAAGTGAATCCGTTAACCGATCTGCAGCCGCAGGGCGATTCGGTTGAATTTTCAGCAGTAGTTGGCTCATTAAAAGATCTGTCGATTAAAATTGCGCAATATTCCTCACAAATCTCACCCGAAGCTTCGTTCGCAGTAAAAAACATCGAGAACTCAACTTTCCTTATAAATTATATCTGTTCAAATGCCGATCTGAAAGTTGAAGAAAAACAGGTTATGCTGGGAATTAGCGAACTTAAAGAGCGTGGAATACAAGCCATTAGCTACCTGGTACGCGAAGTTCAAATGGCCGAACTGAAACGCGACATTCAGACCAAAGTAAAAGCCGAACTTGATCAGCAACAGCGAGAATACCTGCTGAACCAGCAAATGAAAACAATTCAGGATGAATTGGGGGGCAGCCCTGCCGAACAGGAAATCCTGGAGTTGAAAGAACGTGCTAAAGATAAAAAATGGAACGAAGATGTCGCAAAACTATTTGATAAAGAAGTTCATAAGTTGTCGCGTTTAAATCCAGCCGCCGGAGAATATTCCGTTCAATTTTCTTATTGCCATACCCTGCTCGATCTTCCCTGGAACGAATTTTCTGTAGATAATTTCGATTTGCAGCGTGCTGCAAAAGTGCTCGACGAAGATCATTACGGACTGGAAAAAGTGAAAGAAAGAATACTCGAACATCTGGCAGTCCTGAAATTGAAAAACGACATGAAAGCGCCCATTTTGTGCTTGTACGGTCCTCCCGGCGTTGGCAAGACTTCGCTCGGACGTTCTATCGCGAAAGCGCTTGACCGTAATTATGTGCGGATGAGCCTCGGTGGACTGCACGATGAAGCTGAAATTCGCGGTCACCGCAAAACATATATTGGTGCAATGCCCGGGCGCATATTGCAGAACATCAAAAAAGCGAAATCTTCGAATCCTGTATTTATTTTGGACGAAATTGACAAAGTATCCCAGAACTTTCATGGCGATCCGGCTTCGGCTTTGCTTGAAGTGCTGGATCCGGAGCAAAATTTCGAGTTTCACGACAATTACGTGGAACATGAATATGATTTATCAAAGGTAATGTTCATCGCAACTGCCAACACACTGAATACAATTGCCCCGGCTTTACGCGACCGGCTCGAACTGATTGAGGTGAGCGGATATCTGGTGGAAGAAAAAATTGAAATTGCCAAATGTCATTTGATCCCAAAACAACTTGAAAACCATGGCATTGAATTAAACAATGTGATTTTTCCTGATGTAGTTATCCGTCACATTATTGAAAATTACACCCGCGAATCAGGAGTGAGGGAACTCGATAAAAAAATAGCTAAAACCTGTCGGCGCATGGCCAAAAAAATCGCTTTTGAAGAGGAATATAACAAAACACTCACAAAAACCGATATCAGGGAATACCTCGGTGTAACCCAATATACAAAAGAAATCTATCAGGGCAATGATTTTGCCGGTGTGGTTACAGGATTGGCCTGGACTGCCGTTGGCGGCGAGATTCTGTATGTTGAGACCAGCCTGAGCAAGGGAAAAGGTTCGTTGACACTGACCGGAAACCTGGGCGATGTGATGAAAGAATCAGCAATGCTCGCCCATGAGTATATTCGAAGTCATGCTGAACAACTGGGACTGAATCCCGAATTGTTTGACAGATACAACGTACATGTGCATGTTCCTGAAGGAGCAATTCCAAAAGACGGCCCATCGGCCGGAATTACAATGGTAACTTCAATTACTTCGGCATTTACCCAGCGCAAAATCAGGGAAAACCTAGCAATGACCGGGGAAATTACACTTCGCGGAAAAGTATTGCCTGTTGGAGGAATAAAGGAAAAGATACTTGCCGCCAAAAGGGCTGGGATCAGGGAAATTATCCTTTCGGAGGCTAACAGAAAAGACCTGGAAGAAATAAAGGAAGTATATATCGAAGGATTAATTTTCCATCATGTAAACACAATTCAGGAAGTATTGGACATTGCATTGCTGAAAGATAAGGTTGATCATCCGGTGAAAATTGAATAAATATTGAAAATGTAAAAACACAACGGCGCCCAATTATGGACCGCCGTTGTATTTTTACATAACTTTTCCCGGATCAGAACGATGGAAAAATACTGAGTTTCTCGAAATTGACAATATTGCTTTTGGTAATGGAATCTGCGTAAGTAATATGATTGAAACGAAGAACGCAAATCTCTTTTTTTTTGTCGATGCGCTGCAAATAGTTCAGATTCACATAAGTTGAACGGTTGATTTGAAACATGAGTGATGAATTGAGCAAAAGGATAAGACTGCTGAGATTTCTTGTTACCGTTTCAACGCTTCCGTCCTGAAGATAAACATACGTGCCGTTTGTATTCGATTTGATGTAAACAATGTTATTGATATCAACAATAATATAACTGTGGCAGGTCGGAAGTTTAACTTTTATACCAGTTCCCTGCGACTGCATAAATTTATCCAGCTTCTGTTCATGTCTTTTTTTTTCTCTTCTGGTGATGTATTTATTAATCACATTTTCAAGGTCTTCAAGACAGAATGGTTTTGTTAAAAAGTCAAGGGGTTCGATGGACAAAGCATTGTAAGCATAATTTTGATAGGCTGTTGTAAAAACAATTTCCGAATGGATATTTTCAGTCCTGACCGATTCAGCGACCTGCAATCCATTCATATCAGGCATATCGATATCAAGAAATATGAGATTTGGAGATAATTCAATAATGAGCTCCAGTCCGGCTTTGGCATCGGTACTTTTTCCTATAATTCTGATATTTTTGAAATACCGCAAAAAAATCTCAAGCAAATTTATTGCTTCGGGATCATCGTCAATAATAATAGCTGATATATCATTCGTATCCATCATATCTTATTCGGAATCAGTTCTGTTCAGTGCTTTCATCGGTAATCTTGACCCTTTAATTTCGTATTCTAACCCATTTACCGATAAGATCAATGTATCTGTCTTTGGAAAAACTTTGCGAATATAATTCTTGTTTACAATCATCGATCGGCTGATTCGCACAAAATTGTATGGGTTAAGAATTTTTTCAATTTTGGACAGGAACATGTTGGTCAATTCTTTGCTTTTATTAATAAAGTGAAGTTCCGTATATGGCCCGTCAGCTTTGCAAAACATTATTTCGTTTGGGTTGATGATAGTAAAACCTTTGGGTGTATTAAATGTCAACCTGGAATCTTCCTGTTTTTTCTCAATTATCTCATCTATCAGCGCCAACATATTTGCCTGCTTGCCTGGCTGTACTTTTTCCAGTATTTTTCCCAGTTCGGCTTTTACGATCGGTTTCAGCAAATAATCATATACTTCATGACGGATTGCATCCACGGCATATTTCTTTGATTTTGTGACAAATACAACTGTTGTTTTCGGAAGGTTCGATTTAATGATTTTAATGATTTTTTTACCTGTTTCCCCTTTTACCGGATATTCCAGAAAAACTATATCTGGGTTCATTTCAATCACTTTTAACAATGCGACATCAGTATCAGGTGCAGTTTCTATTAACGAAACTATGGAACAAAGCCCAAGTAACCTAACAATATGCTCTTGTGCAGCCACATCACTTTCAATAATTAATGCACCAATTTGATCTTTTCCCATAAAAGAGCCGAAATTTGTTATTGAAGGAATAAAGATAGCGATATATGCTTTGGTTGATATAAAATACCATAAGAAATTATGATTTGCCTTCCCCATCGGTCAGTACCTATTTATAATTGAAAATTTACGATCATAATTAAATCAAATACCTTTAAATCCTTGACATCTGAAAATCAATAAAAAAACATTCCATTGATTTTATCGAACAATTAAATTTTCGTAATTGGTTTTCCCTAAAACAAGCAAGTTACAGAATTAGAAAATCCGCCTACCTGTCAATGAATTAATCTAATTCGTGTATTTTTAACGATTGTTACCCTGATGCCAATTTCACTGTAAGTTATTTTTTTATATTTATAGCAAGAACCCATTGCTGGAATTGTTTGTTCTACCTTGGAAGTTTTAAAAACGGTATCAATTTATACAAAATACTAAACCTATTGGAATGAGTAAATCTATTCTTCTTCATTATTTTCCTATGCGTTTGAAAACATTTATCTCTCTGGTTTTATTGTCATTTCTTTTATGCTCCGGAATTTCGTTAACAGCCAATTCTTCACAAGACGAATCAGAAGAATTTATTGAAGGTCATTCTCATGCTGATATCCAACGGGGCGAACGTTTCTTTAAAGGTTTTTTGCCGATAAACCGCAATTTCGAATCATGCGTGTCGTGTCACAACATTTATAAGTCGGACACCTTAAACTGGAACCCATCGGCGATGGACATTGCGGTAAAGTTTGCCGGTAAAGATTTTTCAGAGTTTCAAATTGCAGTAATGGAGCCTGACGGAATAAAAATGGAAGCCTCTCACAAAGATTTTAAAATTGAAGAGGTTGATCTTAAGAAAGTAAAACTCTATCTTGATGATTTGGCCCTTACCGGACCACCGCCAACCGGACCAACCATCACTCAAATCATGTTGTTCATTTTGCTGGGTTTACTTATTACGTTCGCTTTACTCGATCTGATATTCTTTCATAAAATCAGATACCGGTTTGTTTCTGTACTGGTTCTTGTTATCGCACTTGGATTTCAGGTTAAAATGGTTGCAACTGCGGCCATTGATTTAGGCCGTTCACAAAATTATGAACCCGATCAGCCCATTAAATTTTCACATAAAATACATGCCGGACAAAATAAAATTGATTGTAAATATTGTCACTTCACGGTAGAACAGAGCAAATCGGCTGGAATCCCACCAATGGACCTTTGCCTGAATTGCCATTCACTTGTACGTGAAGGAACCAGATCCGGCAAGTTTGAAATTGCCAAAGTAATAGAGGCAAACGAGAAACAAATGCCAGTTGAGTGGATCAGGGTGCATAATTTGCCCGACCACGTATTCTTCAGTCATGCCCAGCATGTGAACGCCGGAAAGATGGATTGTATTGAATGTCATGGCAATGTGATAGAAATGGATGTGATCAGGCAGGTTCAGGATCTGAGTATGGGCTGGTGTATTGATTGCCACCGTACGAAAGAAGTGCAGTTTGCCAACAATAATTTCTATGAATCATACGAAAAGCTTCATGAACAAATCAAAAGCGGACAGATCGACAAAGTTACAGTGGATATGATTGGCGGAACCGATTGTATGAAGTGTCATTATTAATAATTACAAAACCAATTCGGAATGACTGAACAATATTATAAAAGCCTGGATGATCTTATTTATGACGCGCGTAAGGCTGCAAGTGAGCCGGAAGCAGGCGACAGAAAATCCATTCTTCAGATGAAACAGGAGTCAAAATCTGACAACAGTTCGCGCAGGGATTTCCTGAAACTATTCGGATTTACCGTAGCATCGGTAGCCATTGCCACCAGTTGTAAGATGCCTGTAAAAAAAGCAATCCCATTTCTGGTCCAGCCTGAAAATATTATTCCTGGAGAAGCCAGCTATTTTGCTTCAACATTCTTCGATGGGATTGACTACTCCAGCATTTTGGTGAAAGTGAGGGATGGAAGGCCAATAAAGATTGAAGGGAACACACTTTCACCGGTAACGTTTGGAGGAACAAATGCACGTACCCAGGCATCCGTGTTAGGACTTTACGACAATAAAAGACACAAAAACCCAAGCTTCGAAGGAAAGGAAATTACCTGGGATGAAGCAGACGGAAAAATACTGCCACTTCTTGATTCCATTAAAGGCAGGGGCGGCAAAGTGGTTATTCTTAGTTCCACCATTATAAGCCCTTCGACCAAATCTGCTATTCAGGAATTTATTGTTGCCCATCCAGGAGCCGAACATATTCAGTATGATGTGCTTTCTGCCGGTGGAATTTTAAAGGCCAATGAAAAAACCTTCGGACAGGCATTTATCCCTTCCTATAATTTCGGCAATGCGGAACTGATCGTAAGTTTCGATGCCGATTTTCTTGGCACCTGGCTTTCTCCGGTGGAATACACCAAACAGTACATGAAAAACAGAAGGCTGACTGACGGGCAAAAATCAATGTCGCGCCTTATCCACTTGGAAGGTGGAATGTCACTCACAGGGTCCAATGCTGATGAACGTTATCAGATCAGGCCTTCGCAGGAAAAAATAATTATTGCCAATTTGTACAATGAATTAAAAAGATTGAATGGACAACCAACAGTTGATACCCCAGCTTCTCCGTTTGATGTGAAGTTAATAGCAGCTGGGTTGTCGGATAAAAAGGGAAAATCGTTGATTGTTAGTGGCAGCAACGATATGGAAACGCAATTGCTGGTCAACGCGATCAATGAGTTATTGGGTAATTACGGAAGCACCATTTATACCGATGTTCACCTAAAGCTGCGGCAAGGCAATGATGAGGACATGGAAAGGTTGGTGAATGAAATGGAACGTGGAAAAGTGGAAGGGTTGATCCTTTATGATGTGAACCCGGCTTACGACCATCCACAAGCTAAAAAATTTGTAAATGCACTGAAAAACCTTCAATTAAAAATTTCCATCCCGATATTGGCTGAAGAAACTTCGGAGCATGTACATTATGTGTGTCCTGACCACCATTACCTGGAAGCCTGGAACGATGCTGAAATAAAATCAGGCAGTTATTCGCTTGCACAACCTGCCATCCGTCCGATTTTCAAAACACGTGCGGCCCAGGAAAGCCTTTTGAAATGGGCGGGCAACCCAGCTGATTTCCATACATATATCCAGAAATTCTGGGAGAAAAATATGTTCCCGCTTTCCGAAGGTGATAGTTCTTTTGAAAGTTTCTGGAACAGCAAACTCCATGACGGAGTTTTTGTAACCGATAAAAAAGAGCTCAAAACACCGACCTATAATGGTGAAAGCGCAGAAGCTGTGCTGGCACAAATTAAAAGTCCGGTCGGAAATGATACCATTGATCTCTCTTTGTATTCAAACGTTAGTGTGGGAACTGGCAAACATGCCAACAACCCCTGGCTTCAGGAGCTTCCCGATCCGGTGACAAAAATTTGCTGGGACAATTATGCAGCGGTGTCGCCAAAGCTGGCCGAAGAAATGGGCCTGCTAGATGAGCAATTGATTATGGTTAACAACTTTGGCCCGATTCCGGTGGTAATCCAGCCGGGACAGGAGCATAAGACGATTTCAGTTGCATTGGGCTACGGAAGACCAAACATGGGAGCACCTTCAGAAACAGTGGGTAAAAATGTATTTCCGCTTGTTCAAACTATAAATGGCACAAAACATTATTGGCTGGGCGATGTAAAAATCGAGAAGGTTGCCGGTGATTACCAGTTGGCACGCACGCAAACCCATCACTCAATGGAGGGCCGAAGCCTGATACGTGAGACCACACTGGATGAATATCTGGCAAATCCGGCATCGGGCAACGAGATGCGCGAAGAACTTAAAAAGCACTTAAAATCATTATACGCGGAAAGAAAGTTTGACGGGTTTCATTGGGGAATGGCCATTGATTTAAACTCCTGCACAGGCTGTAATGCTTGTGTGGTAGCTTGTTCCGCTGAGAATAATGTTCCGGTTGTAGGAAGGGGACAGGTAATTAAAGCGCGCGAAATGCATTGGATCAGGATCGACCGCTATTATAAAGGCGGCCCAAACAATCCGGAGGTTGTGCGTCAGCCGGTGATGTGTCAGCATTGCGACAATGCTCCCTGTGAAAATGTCTGCCCGGTAGCGGCAACCACCCACAGCAACGAAGGTGTCAACCAAATGGCCTACAACCGCTGTATCGGTACACGTTATTGCAATAATAACTGTCCGTATAAGGTAAGGCGGTTCAATTTTTACGATTATACAGGAGCCGACGCGCTTCAGGGAAATAAAAAGGATCCAACTGAAATGACTACCGATCTGCGCCGTTTGGTGTTGAATCCGGATGTGACCGTTCGTGCCAAAGGGGTAATTGAAAAATGCTCTTTCTGCATGCAACGTATTCAGGAGAAAAAATTGACTGCTAAAAATGAAAACAGGCAATTGAGAGATGGCGAATTGGTTCCGGCTTGTGCACAAGCTTGTCCGGCCGATGCAATCGTTTTTGGCGATTTGAATAACAAGGAAAGCCGAATATCGAAATTCTTTGCAGATGAACGTAATTATCATTTGCTGGAAGAATTACATACCTTGCCATCGGTTGGTTACCTGACTAGGGTGAAAAATAAAAGCGTATAACTTAAACGAATAAGGAATGTACACATCTCCACTCAGAGAACCGTTAATCCGGGGCAATAAAAACTACAAACAGGTGACCGATGACATTTTGGCACCAATGGCTGGCTCACCCTCGAAGTATTGGTATATAGGCATAAGCATAGCGGGACTTGGGCTACTGTTTGGTGCCTGGTCCACTTTCATTACCGTCTTTTATGGGATCGGTGAATGGGGGCTGAACAAAACCGTAGGCTGGGCGTGGGATATCACCAACTTCGTTTGGTGGGTAGGGATTGGCCATGCAGGAACTTTTATTTCGGCCATCCTGTTGCTTTTTCGCCAAAAGTGGAGGACCAGTATCAACCGTTCAGCAGAAGCAATGACTTTAATCGCAGTGATGTGTGCCGGTTTCTTCCCGCTTATTCACATGGGGAGGCTGCTGTTGGGGTTTTTCATTTTTCCGTATCCAAATACCAGGGCACTTTGGGTTAACTTTAACTCTCCTTTGTTGTGGGACGTTTTTGCCATCTCGACCTATTTTCTGGTTTCGCTGATTTTTTGGTATGTCGGGCTTATTCCTGATTTGGGAACTGTACGCGACCGTGCTACCACCAAAATCAGGAAAGCTATTTATGGTTTTTTGAGTTTTGGCTGGACAGGATCAGCCAGACATTGGTCGCGCCATGAAACCGTCAGTTTAATACTTGCAGGCCTTGCGGCTCCACTGGTACTGTCGGTTCACACAATTGTGAGTTTCGACTTTGCCACTTCAGTCATACCGGGCTGGCACACCACAATCTTTCCGCCATATTTTGTTTCGGGAGCTGTTTTTTCTGGTTTTGCCATGGTACTCACACTAATGATCATATCCAGAAAGGCGCTAAACCTGGAAGATTACATTACGGTGAACCACATCGAATCAATGAATAAAATTATCATTTTAACTGGGTCCATTGTAGGTATTGCATACCTCACCGAGTTTTTTATGGCCTGGTATTCCGGTAATGAGTTTGAAACCTATGCCTTTTTCAACCGGGCTTTTGGTCCTTATGCATGGGCATACTGGATTATGATGACCTGTAATGTGATCACTCCTCAGCTTTTTTGGTTTAAAAAAATCAGGAGAAGTGTGCTTTTTACCTTCATCATTTCCATTTTTGTCAATATTGGAATGTGGTTCGAACGTTTCGTTATTGTGGTAACTTCATTGCACCGCGATTATCTTCCTTCAAGTTGGACCATGTACAGTCCAACCATTGTTGAGGTCGGACTTTATGTAGGAACATTTGGATTGTTTTTTACTTTATTCCTGCTGTTCATCCGGGTATTTCCGGTAATTGCAATTGCAGAGGTAAAAGGGGTACTTAAATCTTCAGGAGAAAAAACAAAAACTACCGGACATGAATAAATATATAACAGCTTATTACATGGATGAGGAAGATTTGATGAAAGGCCTCAGGCAAATGAAAACCAAAGGGTTGAAAATCATCGATGTGCTGACACCCTTTCCCGTTCATGGAATAGATAAGGTTTTGGAAATTCCACGTTCTCGATTGACCCGAGTGGGTTTTATTGCCGGTGCAGTGGGTGCGGCTGTGGCATTTGGTTTTCAGGCGTGGGTTTTCACCATAGCATACCCGATTAACTTTGGAGGAAAACCTTTTTTTTCCGTGCCCTCTTTTATACCGGTAACCTTTGAGTTAACCGTACTTTTTGCAGCTTTCGCCATGGTTATTGCTTTTTTAATCACAAATAAACTGAGCCCAGGGGCCAAACCGGTTATTCATGACGAAAGATGTACCGATGATCGTTTTCTGGTTGTTGTGAAAGTGGATGACGATAGTTCGGATGAAAGTATCAGTCAAATTAAAATAGCGCTTGCTGAAGCCGGTGCCGAAGGAATTTTATTAAAAGATTAGAATTGACATGGAGAATCAAACATTCATACTGACTAAAAAAATTTCTACCATCACGTTTGTGATGATTGCCGTAGGTATCCTCACTCTTGGTGTCAGCTTTTTTGCAGGAGTGGGCATTGAGCGGATTGCTGCCAACTTGTTGCTGAACACCTACCATTTTCTTGCCATCGGGCTAATTGGTTTATTTATCGTGGCAGTCCATACCATTGCCGAATCGGGCTGGCACACCAGTATTCAGCGGATCGGAGAGGCCATGAGTTCTTTTATTCCTGTTGCTGGATTGCTTCTGTTAGTACTTTTTGTATCCGGAGGGTTGCATCTCATTTATGAATGGACACATGAAGGCCATCTGGATGCAATTTTGCTAAAGAAAGTAGCTTATTTGAATGAACCGTTCTTTTACATCCGATTTTTCATCTATTTTGCCATCTGGATATCACTTGCCTACTTTATCCGCAAAAATTCAAAACAGTTAGATGAATTTAACGATTTGAAATACTTCCGGAAGCTAAGGATTTTCTCCGCGATTTTTGTGGTTACACTGGCTGTAACGAGCGTGACTTCTGCCTGGGACTGGTTGATGTCAATTGATGCCCACTGGTTCAGCACCTTGTATGGCTGGTATGTTTTTTCAAGTATGCTGGCGAGCGGTACCGCAGTTTTGATCATTATCCTGTTTATGCTCAAACAAATGGGTTACATGGAGCATGTCAACCGTGAACACATTCATGATCTTGGGAAATACCTTTTCGGGTTCAGTATATTTTGGGCTTATCTGTGGTTCTCGCAATACATGCTGATCTGGTACGCCAACATTCCGGAGGAAACGATTTATTTTTATGAGCGGCACAAGCATTTCAGTACAATCTTTTATGTCAATTTAATCCTGAATTTTATTGTCCCTTTTTTAGGGTTGATGACCAGAAATTCAAAACGTGGTTCATTGATATTGTTGCCCGTTGCCCTGATCGTTTTTATAGGGCATTGGCTCGACTTGTACCAACTGATTATGCCCGGCGCAGTTGGCGGCGAAAAGGCCGGGATCGGATTACCGGAAATTGGAATTACGATAGGTTTTGCAGGACTCTTCCTGCTCGTAGTTTTCCGTTCATTGGCCAAGGCTCCATTGGTGCCGAAGAACCATCCGTTTTTTAAAGAAAGTTTTGAATATCATACCCAATATTGATTATGAGACAATCCGTACGAATTTTTCCGTTTCTCTTTTTACTGGTTTTGTTTGCTGCATGCGACAAAGACAAAAATAATCGGGGGTATGTATATTTCCCCGATATGGCCAATTCACCGGCTTATAAAACCTATTCCGAAAATCCTGTTTTTGAAGACGGAAGCACCATGCGTTTGCCTGCGGACGGAACTATTCCTCGGGGGTACACGCCTTATCCTTATGGATCAAAATCTCTGGAAGAACAGGCAAGAGCCGGAATAGAACTGAAAAACCCGTTTGATGCAACTCCCGAGGTTTTGGCAGAAGGGAAACGTCAGTATCAAATATTTTGTATCAGCTGCCATGGAGAATTTGGCGATGGGAACGGGCGTCTTTTTACGAGTAAAATGTTTCCGGCAAAACCAAGAAATCTGATCGATGATTATTTGAAAGCAAAACCTGACGGAGAAATTTTTCATGTCATCACGCGGGGATCAGCCGCAGGGTTAATGGGTCCGCATGGTGGCCAAATTCCTGTAGAAAACCGATGGAAAATAGTTCATTACGTAAGGGGACTGGCAAGAATTACAGTATCAACCGATTCTATAAACTTCGAATAACCGTAATCTTCGCCTTCCTGTTCAACCTGCGACAAAAAGCTGATAACGCCATCGGGTTTGGAGATAAAACCATCAATGACTAAAAATTATCTGTTCTATCTTAATTATCACTAACGGACTACTTTTTCTTCCAGATGATTGCAATCGCTTCCCCCACCGTGCTGACCGGAAGCTGGCAGCTGCTATCCTGGCAAATATAAATCAGGGTTTTTCCTTTAATGAACCTGTTTTTTAATAAGGGCAAATCGTTCTCTGAAGTTCCGCAACAAAATATCACATTTGGCAAATAGTTTTTCTGAAGTTCATTCAGCAAACTTATTGCATTCGGGCCTACAATTGCAACTTCAAAATGAGGTCCGGTCAAATCGAGCAAAAGTTGCGACCAGTTGCTGTATCCCAACGGATAATCTGCCATATTGCCACTGACCAGATCAAGCATTTCCCGTGCAGTTTTCAGGTATTCAACCCGATCAAGCAGATATGAAAGGCATATTCTTCTGTTTTTTCAGGATTTTCAGCATAAAAACCTGAGACAGCTTCCAAAGCCTCTACCCAACTTTCTTTCGGGAAATATGTTCCGCCCCAGATTGGCCGTCCGTCAGGCAAGGCGATACAATTTAGCGGCCAACCTCCTTGTCCGGTTAAAAGTTGCACGGCAGTCATGTAAATGTGATCAATGTCTGGGCGCTCCTCCCTGTCAATTTTAATACATACGAAATGTTCGTTCATCACCCCGGCAACTTCCGGATCTTCAAACGATTCGTGCTCCATCACGTGGCACCA
>JANONW010000186.1:0-15051 GCA_031421065.1 Prolixibacteraceae bacterium | reverse complement strand
AACAATCAGAGTGCGTTAATTATTACTGTTAGATATTAATTATTACTCACATAACTAAACATACTGTCTCTTTTTTCAATTTGGTTAAGTAGAACTAACAACAATTCTTTGACAAAAATTCAGATGAATCATTAAAATTGTTGCATGTAAAATTGTTTTTCATTTATTTTCGCCACTGAAGTTTTATCAATCTTTTTCATATCATTGCATTAAAAATATCTATCAATGAATATAAGTAAACCAAGGGTAATTAAAGATTACGAAAAACTCGATCCAGAAATTCAGGAAAAAATTAAACTTGAATACCCCAGCGGATACAGTGAGAATTTAATCTATTTCAACAATAAGGACGGCAAGCGGGTAAGTGCGCTGCCATTCGAAACAGAAGGCAAATATTACCTGGTCCGAATGACCGTTTACGAAGCTGAAAAAATTATCGAAGACGATGATGATTACGACAGCACCGGTTCACTCAAAGATAGTGCGAAAGAGGAATACGAAAGCAAATACTCTGATGATGAATTCCTTTCAACTGAAACAGAGGCTGAAGAAGTAGCCGATGTTGCTGATGATGACGATGATGATGATTTTGATGAAGACGATGAAGATGAGGCAGATGAGGCAGATGTAGATTAGATTCCGGTCTGTTGAAACACGGATTCACTGAAATTCATTTTTACGCTCTAAAAAGTTCCTTTTTTATTAAAAATCAAGCCTGAACTGGTCAGCATTCTGGCCAAAGGTTTTTCGGTGATAACGGGTTATTCCGGTTTCCCGGATAACCTTTCGGTGATACAGGGTTGGATAGCCTTTATTTTTCAGCCAACCGTACCGGGGAAATTCCTGATGGAGCGCATTCATGCAATCGTCGCGGTAAGTTTTTGCCAGGATGGATGCCGCAGCAATGGATAAAAATTTACCATCACCTTTCACAATGCAGGTATGCGGAATTTGGGCATATTCTTTAAACCGGTTACCATCGATCAGTAAATGTTGCGGTTTCAGTTTCAGTTTCAGTTGATCGATGGCACGGTGCATGGCCAGATAGGATGCATTTAAAATATTGATCCGGTCAATCTCATTGTTATCAACAATCCCCACAGCATAAGCCAAAGCCTGACTTTCAATAACCGGACGAAGTGCATACCGTTGTATTTCAGTCAGTTTCTTCGAATCGTTCAGCAATTCATTTTCGAAATTCTCCGGAAGGATCACTGCTGCTGCAAATACAGGACCGGCAAGGCAACCGCGTCCGGCCTCATCGCAACCAGCCTCAATTCTACCTTCTTGCAGAAATAACAGGAGTTTATCTTTTTTCATTTCACGCATTTCTCAATACTATCCCAAAGTAATCCGGCGGTTTTGTCCCAGCTAAATTTTTCCTTTTGCCTGAAACCTTTTTCGATCAATTCCTCGCGAAGGACTTTGTCCTGATAAAGTTTGATCATGGCATCAGTTATCTGGCTCACTGTGAACGGATCGGCATATAAAACCGCATCGCCGCCAACTTCAGGCAAAGAAGTAGTATTCGAACAAATTACTGGTACACCAGCATTCATCGCTTCAATAACCGGAATACCAAAACCTTCGAAAAAAGGCACAAAAGTGAGCGCAAGTGAGGCGCCCAAAACCTGATGCCAGGCTTCATTTCCAAGTCGTCCGGTAAAAACAACATCGTTTTTGAAACGCATTGCTTCGTAAGCCATTTCAATATCACGGGTTTTAAACATGCTTTCTCCAACAATCAGCAATTTCACATCCGATTCAACAGCAAGGCGAAAAGCATCGTAGGCCAAAAACAATCCTGCAATATTTTTTCGTGGATGCAATGAACCAATGAACAGAAAATAATTTTTACCATCAGAATATTTTGCTTTTGTAATCTGCCTTTCATCTTCTGAAGTTGGCGTGTAAAGCGTATTTATACCATTGTAAACGACATCTATTTTACTATTTTCAATATTGTAGGTTCGATGGATATCTTCTTTCGAAAAAGATGAAACCGTCACTATCCGTCTGGCTTTACGTGCGAAAAGCGGGAAAAAATGGTTGTAATACTTCGCTTTCAGCCAGGGCAAACCCTTTGGCCGATGGGCAAAATTAATATCATGAATGGCTGCCAACTGCCTGACATTGGTATTTAGCGACAAGTAACCGTCGGGCGAAAAGAACAGATCGGCCCTGTACTTTTTTAAAATCTGTGGGATCTGAAGTTCAAACCAGATGTACCAAAGGAACGGGTGTCTTGTTGGAGGCGACAAAACGACCGGAGTAACATTTCCGGAGAAAATAAATTCCGGATAAAATGGGCGGTCGAAAATAAAAAGGAACTGGTGTTCAGGGTGATCGCGTGTGATGCGCGATAAAGTTTCGTAGGTAAACCATCCTATTCCTTCGAGTTTTCCCTGAATCAATAAACGGGTATTTACAGCAATTATCATAAATCTTAGTTGCGTGTGCGAATTGTACTCAAATGTATAAAGTCTGTTCAAAAAATTGCTACTTTTGGCTCACTTTAATCAAACCAGAAATAGCTACCCGATTGAAACGGAAGTTCATTACAAATCTTTTGCTGCTCCTTTTTCTGAATGTTTTAATCAAACCTTTCTGGATATTCGGGATCGACCTCACCGTGCAAAACATGGTGGGCGACGAAAGCTACGGATTATACTTTTCGCTGCTCAATTTCTCCATGATCCTGAACATTTTTCTCGACCTCGGAATTACCAGTTTCAACAATTTAAACATTGCACAACACCGCCAATTGCTGAAAAAGCATGTCAGCAATATTGTTGGTTTAAAATTTCTGCTGGCCGGTATTTATACAGTCGTTTGCATTGCTATTGCCCTGATAATTGGGTACAAAGAAGTTCAGCTTCACCTGCTATTATTCCTGATATTGAATCAGTTCCTGATATCGTTCACTTTTTATTTGCGTTCAAATATCAGCGGATTGCATTTGTTTCGGACCGACAGTTTCCTTTCAGTGCTCGATCGCAGCCTTATGATTGCCATTTGCTCGGTTCTTTTATTTACAAACGTTACTGGGCACGCATTCCGGATCGAATGGTTTGTTTATGCACAGACAGCCGCCTATCTGATTACCAGCCTGATTACTTTTAGTGTGGTGCTTGCCCGTACCGGCAGACTGAAATTAAAGTTCGACTGCAAGTTTTTCATGGTCTTCCTCAAGAAAAGTTATCCTTATGCTTTGCTGATATTGCTAATGTCGTTTTACAACCGGATCGACTCGGTGATGCTCGAACGTTTGTTGCCCGATGGAAAAGAGCAGGCCGGAATTTATGCCCATGCCTTTCGCTTGCTCGATGCGGCTTCGATGTTCGGTGTTTTGTTTGCAGGGTTGCTGTTGCCCATTTTTGCCCGCATGATCAAACAAAAGGAAGAGATTGGTTCGATGGTGCAGTTTTCATTTTTGCTGCTTTTTGTACCGGCACTTGTTCTTAGCCTTTCATCCGGATTTTACGATATCGAAATCATGTCATTGCTGAGGTACAGCCACCTTGAGTTATCGGCCTCCATTTTCCGCTTGTTAATGGTTAGTTTTCTAGGCATTGCGACCACATACATTTTCGGCACGCTCCTCACCGCCAACGGAAGCATTCGGCAACTGAACTGGATGGCCCTTGTCGGTATGGGAATTAATGTTGGCCTCAATTTAATCCTGATCCCACAAATGCAGGCTTACGGATCGGCCTGGGCAAGTCTCGCCACCCAACTTTTCACCGCCTTGGCACAAACTATACTGGCAGTCATATTCCTGAAATTGACCATCAACTACCGTGTGATCGGGAAACTGGTTCTTTTTGTGGGTTTCGTTTTTCTGGCCGGAACCCTTAGTAAACAAATCAGCAACTGGTATTTCGGTTATGCCGCAATGATTGCCGGCAGTATGGCGTTTGCCTTCCTGATAAGGTTAATCAACCTAAGGGCATTGACCCAAATTATCCGCAAAAACTAAACCAATGGGCAAAAAACTAAGTCCTGAAGATTTGCAAAACGAAAGTGAGTTTGAACTTCTGACAGTAGTTTCACATCACAAACTGCGTGAATTTATAGTAGAACAAATCACAAAAGAAAAAACCATTATCTGGATTTATTCCGGCTATCAGGTGATTATGTTGATGCTTTTTACATTTATCTTCACCCGCGGAATTATTTTCTCCATCAAAGGAAATCATGAACTACTTGTTACGATTGGCTGGTCGCTGCTGTTTTCTCTTTCGGCCCTCATCGTAATCCATGAACTTTTACATGCATTGGCTTATCTGGCAACCGGAGCTCGAAAAATTTCCTTTGGCGTTATCCTGAAAAAATTCATCTTTTATGCCATGGCCGACCGGCAGGTGATCGCTTCGCGCGGTTTCCACATTGTTGCGCTAACTCCGTTTGTGGTCGTGAAGCTGATTTGTTTGAATGGCATTTTGCAATTTTACAATGGTCAACTTATGTATTTTTTCATGAGTGTTATGTGCCTGCATTCGCTTTTCTGCGCCGGCGACATTGCAATGCTAGCTTTTTACAGGATCCATAAAGGAAAAGAAATATACAATTTTGACAACCGGAGTGAAGGAAAAACCTATTTTTACACCCGAAAAAATTATTGAATTATGACATTATTCGAAGCCATTGTAATTGCAGTTGTAGAAGGAATCACCGAATTTCTGCCCATATCTTCCACCGGGCACATGATTATTTCGCAAGCACTGCTGGGAATGGAAATTGACGATTTTACCAAAGCTTTCACTGTGAATATCCAGTTTGGGGCAATCCTTTCGGTGGTTGTTCTTTATTGGAGGAAGTTTTTTGTAATCAATTCGAAAACTGAATTGGACAATCCATCGAAATACAACCTTATCCGCTTCTTCCAGAGAATTTTATTAAAGTTTGAGTTTTATTTTAAATTACTGGTGGCTTTTATTCCGGCGGCTATAATCGGGTTCCTAGCAGGCGATTTTATCGATAGTTTGCTCGAAAACGTAATGGTAGTAGCTGTTATGCTGCTTTTAGGCGGAATACTTCTCTTGTTTGTTGATAAATGGTTCAAAAAGGAAAACGAAAATCAGGAAATTACTTATCCAACCGCACTCAAAATTGGTTTTTGGCAATGTATCGCGATGATTCCGGGTGTTTCGCGTTCGGCAGCCACCATCATCGGTGGTATGCAGCAGAAACTTAGCAGAAAAAATGCGGCAGAGTTTTCATTTTTTCTGGCTGTTCCAACCATGGCGGCCGCTTCGGCCTACAAACTACTGAAAGACTACAAACATATTACCGCTGAAAATATTGACCTTTTGATTATTGGCAACATTGTGGCCTTCGTTGTCGCCATGGTCGCTATCAAAACCTTCATCACTTTCCTGCAAAAACATGGTTTCCGGGTTTTCGGCTGGTACCGTATTGTGCTTGGGCTGGTGCTGATTATACTGTTATTGTTGGGCGTTGATTTGAAGGTGGTGTAAAAGAGCCAGATATCTAAGGAATCATAAATGGGAAAGTTTCTAAAACAGCAGTTCGCACACGATCATTTCTTAAACGAGCTGATTTAGGGAATTTTTCAATGAGTCGAATTTTTTCACGAACCTGATTTATCAATCTTTTCCCCAGACCTTGCTGCTGTTTTTCAGAAAAGTTAATCAATAGAATTAGAATTTCTATCCCTTTCTACTTAATTTTCTTACAAGCCTTCCCAATCCGCGCAATCGTTTCCTCTTTTCCAATCAGGTCGCAGATTTCGAACAGGTCGGGGCCGCTGCTTCCTCCTACCAATGCAAGGCGGATAGGAACCATTACAGCACCAAATCCCCATTCTTTTTGGGTCATAAATGCAGAGAAGGTTTCTTTAATCGCTTCGGCTTTCCATTCTGAAACTGATTCAAAAAGTTCGGAAATAGCTTGCAATTTTTCGCTGGTATCGGCCTTCCATTTCGATTTAACTGTTTTTTCGTCATAAATTTCCGGAGCCTGAAAAAAGAAATGTGCCTGTTCCCAGATGTCTTTCACAAATTCGCACCTCTCCTGAATTATTCCAACAATTCTTTCAAGTTGCTGTAAATCAGGAGTTATCCCTTTTTCTTTCAGGATTGGCAAAAACAATTGAACTAGTTGGGCAGGTGTTTTTTGTTGCATGTAATGGCGGTTGAACCATTTGGCCTTTTCAGGATCGAAACGGGCGCCGGATTTTACTACACGGGTCAGATCAAAACTTTCGATAAGTTCGTTTATAGAGAAAAATTCCTGCTCGGTTCCGGGATTCCAGCCCAATAAGGCCAGCATGTTTATGAAAGCTTCAGGAAAATACCCATCCTCACGGTAACTTCTTGAAATATCGCCGGTTTCAGGATCTTTCCAAAGCAGCGGGAAAACCGGAAATCCTAATTTATCGCCATCGCGTTTGCTTAACTTTCCTTTTCCTTCAGGTTTAAGGATTAGCGGAAGGTGTGAAAACTTTGGCCGTGTTTCGGAAATCCCGAGCGATTCGTATAATAATATATGCAGTGGCATGGATGGCAACCATTCTTCGCCACGGATCACATGGGTAATCTGCATCAGGTGATCGTCAACCACATTGGCCAAATGGTAAGTTGGCATTCCGTCAGACTTAAACAAAACCTTATCGTCGAGCTGATTCGTATTAAACGACACGCGGCCTCGGATCAAATCTTCATCAACGATCTCGCGGTTTTTGGGCATCTTAAACCTGATCACATAAGATTCGCCGCTTTGTAATCTCGTATGAACTTCTTCAGTAGAAAGGGTAAGCGAATTTTTTAGTCCGTTACGGGTATGCAAGTCGTAAGAAAAAACCTGTTTATTGGCTTCAGCCTGTTTGCGCAGCTCGTCCAGCTCTTCAGCAGAATCAAACGAATAATAGGCAAAAGCGTTTTCAATCAGGTAATCAGCATATTTTTTGTACATTGGTTTGCGCTCGCTTTGCCTGTACGGGCCAAAATTTCCACCAAAACCTACGCCCTCGTCAGGAACCAAACCACACCATATCAAAGATTCGATGATGTATTCTTCGGCTCCCGGAACATATCGGTTCTGATCGGTATCTTCAATGCGAAGAAGGAAGTCGCCCCCATGCTTTTTGGCAAACAAATAATTAAACAAAGCGGTCCGGACACCGCCTATATGAAGCGGTCCTGTGGGACTTGGGGCAAACCGTACCCTGACTTTTCTTTCCATTTTTCTGCTGATTAAATTTCGGCAAAGATAGCATTTCCAAAAGGTTGAGAAATACTTTTGGCCGCATAGCTGGCAAATATCACGGTTATTGGCTGAACAGTAACATTTGTTAATTATTATTAACATGATTTTTCCACACGCTTGCTGTAAAATGATTTGCAAATAAAAGGATATACATATCTTTGCCGTTTAATTATTTTAGTAGTATTTATATTTTTTATTTTCAGATGAGACGATTTTTAGTTTTAGTAGCATTCCTGCAGTTTTTTTTGTCGGGAACAGTGAAAGCAGATGAAGGGATGTGGTTGCCGGCGTTGATAGAAAAGTTGAATATCGACCAAATGAACCAGTTGGGATTGAAGATTAGTCCTGAAGAAATATACAGTATAAATCAATCAAGCCTGAAAGATGCGGTAGTATCACTTGATCACGGTTCATGCACCGCTGAACTGATCTCGGCAGAAGGATTGCTGCTTACCAACCACCATTGTGGATTTGATGAGATACAGCAACACAGTGCAGTTGAACACGATTACCTGAAAGATGGGTTTTGGGCAAAAACAAAAGAAGAGGAATTGCCAAATCCGGGAAAGAGTGCCTCTTTTCTTATTAATTTCGAGGATGTTACTTCTAAAATAATTCCTGAATTAAATGATAATATGACGGAAGATGAACGGAGCAATAAAGTCCGCGAAATTTCATCAAAAATCCAAAAAGAAGCGACCATTGATTCCCATTATGATGCACGAGTTCAGTCGCTTTACAACGACAACAAATATTATCTGTTTGTTTACGAAACTTTCCGCGACATTCGTTTGGTGGGCGCACCACCGCAGTCGATGGGAAAATTCGGCGGGGATACCGATAATTGGATGTGGCCCCGCCATACCGCTGATTTCAGCATGTTCCGTATTTATTGCGGGAAAGATGGCAAACCGGCTGCCTACTCAAAAGACAATGTTCCATATAAACCCAAATACCATTTACCCATCTCGCTGAAAGGCTATGAATTGGACGATTTTGCCATGATTCTTGGATATCCGGGAACCACCAACCGTTATAAAACTTCCCACGGAATTAATTACACCATGACGGTTACAAATCCTGCAAGAATTAATGTGCGTGCCGAAAAACAGCGGATCATGAAAGAGTTCATGCGCTCATCGCAGCATTCCAAAATCATGTATGCGTCAAAATATGCAGTCAGTTCTAACTATTACAAATACAGCATCGGGCAAAACAAGGGACTTAAAAACCTGAATGTAATTGAGCAGAAAAAACAATTGGAGGATAAGTTTACCCAATGGGCGAATGCCGATCAGGCGCGAAAAGCCAAATACGGAGAAGCCCTTCAAATGATTGCTGATTCGTACAAGGAAGTAGAAGATGAGAAAGCAATGGAATACATGATGGAAGCAATGGTACGCGGACCGGAAATGTTCTATTTTGCATATCGCACACGGCCACTTTACGATGCGCTTAAAGCTGATAAAAACTCGGAGCGTGTCAATCTGGTAACCGAAAGGGTGAAAGAAGGCCTCGACCTGTTCTTTAAAGATTGCGACCCCAAAACCGACCAGAAAATCTCGGCGGCCCTTTTCAGTGTCTTTCAAAAAAATGTTGCCCCGCAGTATCATCCGCCATTTTTTCATATAGTCAAGTCTAATTATGGCAACGATTTCGAAAAATATACACAGGAATTGTATGCAAAATCAGTCTTCGGAAGTAAAGAAAAATTAGTTGCATTTTTTGCACAGCCGAAAGCCAAAGTGCTTGAAAAGGACCCTCTGTTCCAGGCCTCGCTCGAAATTTTCAGGATGATGTCATTAATTGGCAAGGAAACCGAAAAAACAACCGAGTCACTTGAAAAAGGAAACCGATTATTTGTTGGCGGACTGATGGAAATGGAAGCTGATAAGAATTTCTATCCTGATGCCAATTCATCCATGCGTTTGACTTATGGAACTGTAAGCGATTACATCCCACGCGATGGCGTTAAGTATAAATATTACACCACTTTACGTGGGTACATCGAAAAAGAAATCCCCGGTGATGACGAATTTGCTGTACTGGCCAAACTGAAAGAACTTTACGAAGCCAAAGATTTTGGCCGTTATGCCGATCAAAATGGCGACTTGCGAACCTGTTTCATTACCAACAACGACATTACCGGCGGCAACTCCGGAAGCCCTGTCATAAATGGCAAAGGCGAACTGATCGGCATAGCTTTCGACGGAAACTGGGAAGCAATGAGCGGAGATCTGGCTTTTGAAAACGATCTTCAAAAATGCGTCAATGTTGACATCAGGTTTGTACTCTGGGTGATCGATAAAATGGCCGGTGCGAACAACCTCATCGATGAAATGACAATCGTAAATTGAAATTACATTTTTATTATACCGAAAGGCCCGTATTTTTGCGGGCCTTTATTGTTTAAAACTCTCAACTTTGAACATTACAATTTATACCGATGGCGCTGCACGCGGAAATCCCGGTCCGGGAGGATATGGGGCAGTTCTGATGTCGGGACAATTCAGAAAAGAAATGTCCGATGGATTTGAAATGACTACCAACAACCGGATGGAACTGTTGGCAGTTATTGTAGCGCTGGAAGCGTTGAAAATTGAAAACTCACAGGTAACAATCTACTCCGACTCAAAATATGTAGTTGATGCGGTTGAAAAAGGATGGATCTGGAATTGGGTCAAAATAAGGTTTAAAGGCAAAAAAAATGAAGACCTGTGGCTTCGCTTCCTGAAAGTTTATCAAAAGCACAAAGTGAAATTTGTCTGGATAAAAGGCCATGACAATATTCCGGAAAACGAGCGGTGCGACCAACTGGCAGTAGAAGCATCGATGCAGCCGCACTTAAAGAAAGACGCTGGCTACCTTTTAAGCCTGAAATAAAGGTGTACGACAATATTCCTATGACGAAATTTTTAATCAACTAACTCACCCCAAGCCCCGCAAGCGTTCGACTGAGCTCACGCCGAAGTCAGGGCTTTTCCCCTCTCTACAAGTAGAGAGGGGCGGGGTAAGCGAAGCGCACCCGGGGTGAGTAAACTGAAAAATCCAACAAATGGAATTTTGTCATACACCCCTTTGAATAAGAAATGAGGTCGATCTGATTATTGTAAGGTGCAGCGCACAGGAAAATTTAAACAATTGAGGATGACATTCCTGTGCGCTGCACCTTTTTGTCTCCATTCGTTATTCAAACTACAAATATTATGGTGCGCTGCACCTTTTAAAAAGGCTATATTTGCTCCACACCAAACCTAATAGCGCCAAAAACATTACTTTTGCCAA
Source organism: Prolixibacteraceae bacterium (assembly GCA_031421065.1). Taxonomy (GTDB): domain Bacteria; phylum Bacteroidota; class Bacteroidia; order Bacteroidales; family Prolixibacteraceae; genus Aquipluma. The sequence goes on along the minus strand of JANONW010000186.1, from coordinate 4,536 downwards.
TAAAATTTATGCTGAATGAACGTCCTCTACAATCTTTCCATATTTATTTATTCCATACTGATAAAACTGGCCTCGCCTTTCAACTTAAAAGCAGGCCAGATATTGAACGGGCGTCAGCGTGTTTTTGATGAATTAACGAATAAGATCAAGCACGACCGGCCAATCATCTGGGTTCATTGCGCCTCGTTGGGCGAATTCGAACAAGGGAGGCCATTGATTGAAGCCATCAAAAAGCAACATCCCGAATACCAGATTTTCCTGACTTTTTTCTCTCCTTCAGGATACGAAATCAGGAAAAATTACGAGTTGGCCGATTATATTTGCTACCTGCCAGCCGATACAAAAAGCAATGCACGGAAACTGATCGAACTTGTAAATCCTGAATTCGTTTTCTTTGTGAAGTACGATTTTTGGTTCCACTACATTCAGGAACTGAAGAACCGGAATATCCCGCTTTACCTGGTTTCTGCAATCTTCAGGGAAAATCAGTTGTTCTTTAAAAATACACCTTGGGGAAATTGGTACCGCAAAATGCTATTTGGGTTCGGGCACTTTTTTGTTCAGGACGAACAATCGGTTAAATTACTTGCTGGCATTGGTCTAGCAAATGTGACCAAAGCCGGCGATACACGCTTCGACAGAGTAGCTGAGATTGCCCGCAACGGAAAAGACATTCCATTGATCGAAAAATTTAAAAGTAACCAGCAATTGGTAGTTGCCGGAAGTACCTGGAAACCGGACGAGGAATTGCTGATTGAGTATATCCATGCACATCCGGAAATTAAATTCATCATCGCGCCCCACGAAACAAAAAAAGGAAACATCGACCGGTTGATAAGTCAGTTGAAAACCTCAGTTATTTGTTATACAGAAGCAACCGACGAATCGGTTATGAACAAACAAGTATTGCTTGTTGATACGATCGGTTTGCTTTCGTCAGTATATAAATACGCCGATCTGGCTTATATTGGAGGTGGGTTTGGCGTTGGAATCCACAACACGCTGGAAGCTGCTATCTTCGGAATGCCCATCGTTTTTGGTCCCAACTACCTGAGGTTTAACGAGGCAACCACCATGGTTAAGCTTGGCATTGCCCACCCCGTGAATGATTATTCAGGAGTAAAAGCAATACTTGACACATTACTTGCAGATACCGGAAAGAGGAAAGAAATCACTTCGGCCTGTATTAGTTTCACACAACAAAACCTGGGCGCAACAAATACCATTGTCAGCAAAGTTTTCAAAAAACTACCCATTTAGGAATTCAAAAAACAAATTCAGGCTTCTTCAGTCCAAAAAGCTTTATTTCAGCCATGTTGCGAATATCAAATTCTTCATTTACCGAAAAACAATTTTCATTTTCGTAAACTTTTTTCAACATTCTAATTGTTAGTAGCCTCATTTTTAATATACTAACATTGCTAAGTTGATAACTTCTGCATTTAATTTCAAATTTTGTATTCTTTTTCCAAGTACAGATCCTATCTTGCATACGGCAAAAAAGGCATTACAAAAACTTATTTCGCAACACATATACAACCGATTAACAATTATTAAAGATCAAATCTTCAGGTTATGACATTTAAAAACGTGGCAATTGAGCCCCAAACGGGCAAAACAACTTACTCCCCGGACGAAGCTTACAAAGCATCGCAAATATATTTTAAGGGAGACGACCTTGCTGCAAGGGTCTGGGTTAACAAGTATGCATTGAAGGATTCGTTCGGAAATCTCTATGAACTGACTCCCGATGATATGCACCGTCGCCTGTCTTCGGAAATTGCCAGAATTGAAAAGAATTACGAAAATCCGATGAGTGAAGAACAGATTTTCGCGCTTCTGAAAGATTTTAAATACATCGTTCCACAGGGCGGACCGATGACCGGAATCGGCAACGATTTCCAGATTGCTTCGCTTTCGAACTGTTTCGTAATTGGCAACGAAGGACATTCCGATTCGTACGGAGGTATTTTAAAAGTTGATCAGGAACAGGTTCAGTTAATGAAACGCCGCGGAGGTGTTGGCCACGATCTTTCTCACATCCGGCCAAAAGGCTCACCGGTAAAAAACTCGGCGCTCACCTCAACAGGCATCGTTCCTTTCATGGAACGTTATTCCAATTCGACCCGTGAAGTCGCCCAGGATGGCCGTCGTGGCGCCTTGATGCTTTCTGTTTCCATCAAACATCCGGATGCAGAATCGTTCATTGATGCAAAAATGGATCAGGGAAAAGTAACCGGAGCCAATGTTTCAGTGAAAATTCATGACGACTTTATGCAGGCCATCGAAGCGGGTGAAAAATACATGACCCAATATCCGATCGACGCGAAAAACCCCAAATACACCAAAGAAATTGATGCATCCGGCCTGTGGAAAAAAATTGTACACAATGCATGGAAATCGGCTGAACCGGGAATCCTTTTCTGGGATACCATTATAAAGGAATCGGTTCCGGATTGTTATGCCGACCTTGGCTACAAAACCGTATCGACAAATCCTTGCGGTGAAATCCCGCTATGTCCTTATGACAGCTGCCGTTTAATCGCGGTGAACCTGAATTCGTATGTTGAAAACCCATTTACCCCGAAAGCAAAATTTAATTTCGACCTTTTCAAGGAACACGTTGGTTATGCACAACGGATGATGGACGACATCATTGATCTTGAACTGGAAAAAATTAACGGCATCCTTGGAAAAATTGATGATGACCCGGAAAATGAAGATATTAAACACATTGAACGGTCGATGTGGTTAAAAATTCAGGCCAAAGCAAAAGAAGGCAGACGCACAGGTGTTGGGATCACAGCTGAAGGTGACATGCTTGCATCGCTGGGATTGCGTTACGGAAGCGACGATGCAACTGATTTTAGCGAAGAAATTCACAAAACAGTGGCTGTTGAAGCTTACCGTTCATCAGTGAACATGGCCAAAGAACGCGGTGCATTCGCCATTTACAGCACCGATCGCGAAAAGAACAACCCGATGATTAAACGGTTACGTGCCGAAGATGAGCAATTGTATCAGGACATGGTAAAGTACGGACGTCGAAACATTGCACTTCTAACCATCGCCCCAACCGGAACAACCAGCCTGATGACTCAAACCACTTCAGGAATTGAACCTGTATTTATGCCGGTTTACAAACGCCGCCGGAAAGTGAATCCGAACGACAAAGACGTAAAAGTTGATTTTGTTGATGAAGTGGGCGACTCCTGGGAAGAATACATCGTTTTTCATCACCAGTTCAAAAATTGGATGCAAGTAAACGGACACGACCTGAGCAAAAACTACTCAAATGAAGAACTTGATTTGCTGATTGCCAAATCGCCTTACTACAAAGCAACTTCGAACGACGTTGACTGGATGAACAAAGTTCGGATGCAGGGAAAAATCCAGAAATGGGTGGATCATTCGATCAGCGTTACCATTAATTTGCCTGCCGATGCAGATGAAGAACTGGTGGGGAAACTCTATTTCGAAGCATGGAAAAGCGGATGCAAAGGAGTTACTGTTTACCGCGATGGCTGCCGCTCGGGTGTACTCATATCCCACAAAAAGGAAGAAGAAGCAAAAGACAGCATTTTCCCTACCAAGCGCCCTATAGAACTGGATGCCGATGTGGTTCGTTTCCAGAATACCAAGGACAAATGGGTGGCTTTCATTGGTACCATTGACGGAAGGCCGTACGAAATTTTCACCGGACTTTCGGACGATGAAGACGGAATTTTGCTGCCACGCACCATTACCGGAGGTAAGATCATAAAAAATGTGGATACTGATGGAACCAAACGTTACGACTTTCAATATACCAATAAACGAGGCTACAAAACCACCATTGAAGGGCTGTCGTACAAATTCAACCCGGTATTCTGGAACTATGCCAAGTTAATCTCCGGAATTCTGCGTCACGGAATGCCCATCCACAAAGTGGTTGATACAGTTACCAGCCTTCAGTTTGACAATGAAACCATTAACAGTTGGAAAGCCGGTGTTGCCCGCGCACTGAAAAAATACATTCCTGACGGAACAGCTGCTGCAGGAGCCGTTTGTGAAGAATGCGCATCACACAATGTGATCTATCAGGAAGGTTGCCTGACTTGCCCCGACTGCGGATCATCCAAATGCGGTTGAAACGGGCGCTCCTGAATAAATAATGCTAAAATGAACGGAGGCTGTCTTTAATAAAGGCAGCCTTTGTTTTTTTTGATCCCCGTGCAAAAGAATCGGTTATGCAGATTGTAGAAATGTAAAACCGATTGGTATAAATTATAGATCATGGTGCAACTCCAATAGATATTTCACAAAAAAAATGACCAGATTGAAATCTACTTTGGATTTGATGAAAAATTGAAGAACATAGCCAAAAGCATTGATATCAATTTTTCCTTTCGGAGTTTTGGTTTTCGATTGCAGTTATTTCTTATTTTTGATGTATATACACAACTCGATCTTATGCTTGCATCAAAAATTATCCACCGGGGTGAATCTCGTATTAAAGTTGATTTTCCTTACAATCAAGAGATTGCAGCCTTAATT
>JANONW010000185.1:0-37728 GCA_031421065.1 Prolixibacteraceae bacterium | reverse complement strand
GTTAAGACCTTTGAACAGATCGCCAAAACTTGTCTGGTAATTTATTCTTTTACAATAGCTTAACATCGTATACTGAATCATTGACAGAGTTGTGTCTGCTATCTGTGCATCGAAGTTGCTCGACTTGCACTGGCCAAGGTTCAAGTATTGCTTACACTCCTTAAAAAAAACTTCTATGCTCCAACGGATTTGGTATACTGCCATCAGGCTTATGAAGTTCAGGCTAAGGTCTGTTGTGGCGAGCAGATGCCAATTATTTGACCTACCCATCTTGATGAAAAACAAGTTGAGTGCAGTTCCTTTATATTCACACGAGATTTTGATATAATGAGACTTTAGTTTTTTACACCTTATTGCTTTGCGTTCATTGATCTTGAGCAGGACTCTTACCCCCATCTCCTTTTTGCCTTCACGCATGGTAAACACCTGGTTGTTGATCTTCACCATCGAAACCAAGTCTATCATGCCATTTTTGATCGCCTTGACTTTGGATACCAAAGCCTCACTGAAGAACCAGCTGTCGGTGAGTACATACCGGGGTACAAACCCATTTTTCACAGCTCTGCCAAGCATGGCGAACATACTGTCAGTCTTCGATAAGTCGGCCTCTTTACGTCTCTTAAACCCATTGCTTTGTGCCGATAACACCTTTTTGAACTGCTGCTTGCGCTCCTTTGCGGTCAACCCGAACAAACGACCAGATGTGTAAAACCGCTTCATATTCCGCTTTGCTTCATGTTGTGCTTTTTCTTCATCAATCAACTGTTTTTCATAAACATGTAAACTGTCTCCTGCTTTTTTGCATGCTGCCCGGGCAAGTTCAAGCTTTTTCAGGTTGCTTTTGTTGTCCTTGTTTGTATATGCCAGTTCTGCGGACGAAAGCTTGTTTTGTTTCTGAACTAAGACTTCATTCAGCTTTGTGACCAAGGCCCTTTTTGCCCTTGCTACTTTGGTTGCTTTAAAATACTGGTTTGTAATATCTTCCTGTTTTGTGCCCTTTTCTCTGTGAGTGCTAAAATCCAATGGGATGAAACTCCCACCGTCCCAGTAGCCACAAACCAATAGTTTATATCCAAGTATGAAACGTTTGCTCACATGGTCAAAAGTTACGCTTATCCTTTCAATCCCCTTACCTGTCTTTTCTAATAAAGTATCATCGAAAATTATGGCTGTTATCTGTCGTTTTGTTATGTCTATATCTTTGTTTAATAAGTAGGTAAATCGTTTGGCAACCATTATGAGCAGAAACCTCCAGTCAATATTCTCATTGTTCTTAGCCGTGTAGTAAGCATCCTTTTTCGCTTGAAGATCTCCGCCGGTGATGCCATGCTTCAACAGTGCATATACGCTTGCTGCACCCACAAAAGGCATAATAACGAAAGATGTTAGCAAACTGGAAATCGGAAAACCTTTTGACTTTAGGGTATCGAATCGGGCAAACTGCTTCTTTAGCTTGAACCGATCTATTACCTCTGCCAGAGAATCTGTCAGTTTTTCTGTATCTGATGCCACCTCTTTTAAAACCCCAATTTGTTTTGTAACTTTGTTCTGTTGCATATTTCTTGATTAAATGGAATTTGTTATTAACTACTTCAAATTTAACCATTTATATTGAAATGTGCAACTTTTTAAAAACTTTTAACTGTCTAAATATCAGATAATTGACATATTTTTATTCAATTTTATAACATCCTTATAATCAGGCATATAACTCCTCCGAAATATCAGTTAATAACTGAGTGATATTCCGGAAAACAAAAAGACCCGCTCCGCATTCGCGAAACGAGCCTTCTTATCTAATGTCTAAAATCTATTATCTATCGTCTGATATCTTATCTATTTCAATCCCCTTCGTTTAAGCAATGGTTCAATTGATGGTTCCTGACCACGGAAGTTTTTATAAATCACCATTCCTTCGTCCGATCCGCATTTGCTAAGTAATGTGCGGAATTTAGCGGCATGTTCAGGATTAAAAAGATCACCGCTTTGTTTGAACGCGTCAAACGCATCGGCATCTAACACAGCGGCCCAAATATAAACATAATAACCGGCAGAATAACCTCCGGAGAAAATGTGTGAAAAGTAAGTGTTGCGGTAGCGAGGCACGATTTCATCAATCAGGCCAATTTTGTCCATCGAAGCTTTTTCGAATGCTTCCACATCGTTCTCAAAAGCTTTGGTATGCCAATCCATGTCGAGCAGCGATGCAGCAAGGTATTCAACAGTTTCAAAACCCTGGTTGAACTGCGCGCTTTTAACCAGTTTGGCAATCAACGCTTCAGGAATAACTTCACCGGTTTGGTAATGTTTGGCATAAACACGGAGAACTTCTGGTTCTTTGGCCCAGTTCTCCATGATTTGCGAAGGAAGTTCAACAAAGTCGCGTGCAACAACTCCGGCAGTGCGGCGGTAGGTGCCATGGGTGAACAATGCGTGGAAAGCGTGTCCGGCTTCGTGGAACAAAGTGGTTACCTCGTCGAAACTTAACAAGGCAGGAACATCGCCTGCAGGGCGGGTAAAATTGCAAACAATGGAAACTACCGGTGTAATCATTTGTCCATTTATGTATGATTGGTCGCGGTATCCGGTTTGCCATGCTCCGTTGCTTTTTCCCGGACGAGGGTGGAAGTCCATGTAGAAAACTCCAATATGTTTGCCATCGGCTTCCTGCACTTCATAAGCAATGGCTTCTTCGTTGTAAACCGGAATGTCGGTACGTTTAATGAATTGGATGTTATAAAGTTTGGTGGCCACATAAAACATTCCATCAACCACATTGTCGAGTTTGAAATAGGGTTTCAGTTGGGCTTCGTCCAGGTCGTATTTTGCCTTGCGTACTTTTTCGGCATAATACCACCAGTCCCACATTTTCAGCTCGAAATTTCCGCCTTCTTTGGCAATCATGGCCTGCATGTCGGCGCGTTCTGTTTTGGCCCTTTCGAGGGCCGGAACCCAAAGTTTCATCAGGAATTCATCGATGTTTTCAGGCGTTTTTGCCATGTTGACATCAACCGTGTAAGCTGCATGATTTTCAAAACCCAGTAATTTGGCACGTTGGTCGCGAAATTTTACGATTTTTTCTATCACTTGCTTGTTGTCGAATTCGTTGTTGTTATTGCCCCGGTCCGTATATCCCCGATAAAGTTTTTCGCGCAATTCGCGTTTTTCAGCATATTGCAGGAAAGGGATCATGCTTGGTTTCTGCAGTGTGAAAATCCATTTTCCATCCAGGCTGTCATTTTTTGCAAGTTCGGCTGCCGCAGAAATTACATCAGCCGTAAGTCCTTTCAGGTCGGCTTCGTTATCGATCACCATTTTGAAGTTCTTATTGGTTTCGGCCAGCGTATTTTCACCGAATTTGAGTTCCAGCATCGAAAGTTCTTCGTTCAGTTTGCGCAGTTCTGCTTGTTTTTCATCTGGCAGGTTGGCGCCGTTGCGTTCAAAATCCTGATAGTATTTTTCGACCACGCGCAATTGTTCCGCATCCATATTTAGTTCGTTACGCTTTTCGTAAACTGCTTTCATCCGGGCAAACAACTCTTTATTAAGTGAGATGTTGTTGCTGTGAGTGGTCAGTTTGGGGGTGATTTCGCGTGCCAAAGCCTGCATTTCGTCGTTGGTATTGGCCGAATTCTGGTTGAAAAATACGTAAGATGCTCTTTTTAGCAAATCGCCTGACAGGTCAAAAGCCAGGATCGTATTGTCAAAAGTAGCTTCTTCCTTGCTATCGGTGATCGCTTTTATTTCAGCCACTTGTTCCGAAATTCCTTCCCCGGTTGCAGGCAGGTAATGTTCCATCTTTATTTCATTGAAAGGTGGAACCTGAAATGGCGTTTTGTACTCGCTGAAGAATGGATTGCTCATGTCTTTCTGTGGTGTTTTTTGTTGATTGCACGAACTTAAAATAAGTGCAATTACAAACAGTTTAAATCCAATTTTTTGCATTTTATAAGGTTTTAAAATTGTTTTTGTTCGAGAATTTTTATTTAACGCTGTCAGGTTTTTCAAACGCTGACAGGATGTACTGAAAATTGGACCTGTCAGTGTCCATTGACCTGACCGTCAAATACGATCGTCTTATTTCAATCCCCTTCCTTTAAGCAAGGGTTCAATTGATGGTTCCTGGCCACGGAAATTTTTGTAAATAACCATTCCATCATCCGTGCCGCATTTGGTCAGCAAAGTACGGAATTTGGCGGCACGTTCAGGATTGAAAAGATCGCCGCTTTGTTTGAACGCGTCAAAAGCATCGGCATCCAAAACGGCAGCCCAGATGTAAACGTAGTATCCGGCAGAATAACCTCCGGAGAAAATGTGCGAAAAGTAAGTGCTGCGGTAGCGTGGTACAATTTCGTCGATCAGGCCGATTTTATCCATCGATGCTTTTTCGAAAGCTTCCAAATCTCCGTTAAAAGGCTGGGAGTGCCAGTCCATATCGAGCAACGATGCTGCCAGGTATTCAACGGTTTCGAATCCCTGGTTGAACTGTGCGCTCTTGGTTAGTTTGGTAATCAATGCTTCAGGAATTACCTCACCGGTTTGGTAATGTTTGGCATAAACGCGGAGAACTTCAGGCTCTGAAGCCCAGTGTTCCATGATTTGCGAAGGAAGTTCAACGAAATCGCGGGCTACATCCCTGAAAGTTCTACGATATGGTCCGTCAGCAAATAAAGTGTGAAAAGCATGGCCGGCTTCGTGGAACAAGGTCGTTACTTCTTCGAAACTCAACAGGGCGGGAACATCTCCGGCTGGGCGGGTAAAATTACAAACGATTGAAACAACCGGAGTAATCCGTTGTCCGTCTTTGTATGATTGACCGCGGTAACTGGTACACCATGCACCATTGTTTTTTCCGGGGCGGGGGTGGTAGTCCATATAGAAAACGCCAATGTGCTTGCCATCAGCTTCCTGAACTTCATAAGCAATGGCTTCTTCATGATAAACCGGGATATCGGTGCGTTTGATGAACTGGACACCATATAATTTATTGGCAACGTAAATCATTCCATCAACTACATTTTCCAACTTGAAATAGGGTTTCAACTGAGCTTCGTCCAAATCGTATTTGGCTTTGCGCACTTTTTCGGCATAATACCACCAGTCCCAGGATTTGAGCTCGAAATTTCCACCTTCTTTGGCAATCATGGCCTGCATGTCGGCGCGTTCTGTTTTAGCCCGCTCGAGTGCCGGAACCCAAAGTTTCATCAGGAAATCGTTGATGTTTTCAGGTGTTTTGGCCATGTTAATATCCACAACGTAGGCGGCATAATTACTGAATCCCAGTAATTTGGCACGCTGGTCGCGAAGAGAGACCATTTTGCCGATGATTTCTTTATTGTCGTGGGTATTGTTGTTATTACACCGGCTGGTATATCCTTTGTATAATGTTTCGCGCAGTTCGCGGTTTTCGGCATACTGAAGGAAAGGGATCATGCTTGGTTTCTGCAGTGTGAAAATCCATTTTCCATCCAGGCTGTCATTTTTTGCAAGTTCGGCTGCCGCAGAAATTACATCAGCCGTAAGTCCCTTCAGGTCGGCTTCGTTATCGACCACCATTTTAAAATTCTTATTCGTTTCGGCCAGCATATTTTCACCGAATTGGAGGCTCAACATCGAAAGTTCTTCGTTCATTTTGCGAAGTTCGGCTTGTTTCTCGTCCGGCAGGTTAGCGCCGTTCCTTTCAAAATCCTGATAATATTTTTCGACCACACGCAATTGATCGGCATCCAGGTTTAGTTCGTTACGCTTTTCGTAAACTGCTTTTACACGGGTAAACAATTCCTTGTTCAGATTGATGTTGTCGCGGTGGGCCGACATTTTTGGAGTTATTTCGCGGGCAAGTGCCTGCATTTCATCGTTGGTGTTGGCTGATCTCAATGTCGAGAAAATGCCGGCTTTCCGAAGCAGTTCGCCCGATTGGTCGAACGTGAGAATGGTATTTTCAAACGAAGGTTCTTCCTTATTGTCGGTAATGGCTTTTATTTCAGCCAACTGTTCTTCAATTCCGGCATCAATGGCCGGCATAAAATGCCCCAGTTTTATTTCATCAAATGGCGGCACCTGAAAAGGTGTGTTGTACTCGCTGAAGAACGGATTGCTCATGTCTCTCTTGGGTTCTTTTGTTGTGTTGCAGGCAATTAGTATCAATGCAAAGGCAACGAATGATAAGCCGATTTTTTTCATGAATGTATTGTTTTTGTTTTGAATGTTCATTTAATCTCACCTCCCTGTTAATGCGAAATTTAAAAAAAATTATTGATCGCCCAATTTATTTTCAATCTTTTCTACTTTCATGTGTCACAAAAAAAGATAAGTTTAAGTCTCATAGATAAAAAAAACCGTTTGGAGCAGTTTGACAAAATATACAACGACAACTATAGGCTCATTTTCAATGTGGTTCAAAAGATGGTTCCCAATAGAGATGATGCTTCTGATCTGGTTCAGGAGGTATTCATCAATCTGTACCAAAATCTTGAAAAAGCAGCGCCTATTGAATATCCCCGTAGTTGGTTGTATAAAGTAACCGTGAACAAGTGCATCGATTTTTCGAAGAAGCAGCAGAAACATGAACGGATTGAATCGGTCATCTATTTAAAAGATGAAGATAATTCACTTGAGATCAACGAAAAACAAGCCATTATCAGGCTGGCATTGAGTAAATTAAAGAAAGATGAAAGCGTATTGGCCATTCTTTACAGCGAAGGATTATCATACAAAGAGATTTCTGAAATAACCGGTATCCGGTTTCCATCGGTAGGTAAAACACTTTCGCGGACATTGACAAAATTGGGAAATGAACTTAAAAAACTTAAGTATGAATTGTATTGACGAACAACTTCTACAAAAATACCTCGATGGCGAATGCACTGAAAATGAAAAGACAGTGGTGAAACAGCACCTTGCAGGTTGCACTGTATGCGCATATGCGCTAGCTGAAAAGGAAGAGCTTTCCGTTGAAATTAAAAGGGCAATTAACTCATTAGCAATTGAAAATATTGAAATTCCCGCATTTAAGAAAACGAATACTACTTCAACAGGGAAAAATTTAAAACTTACTATATACAGCCTATCGGCTGCCTGCATTCTCTTGTTTATTTTATTTTTTGTCGACAAAAAAATAGAATTCAATCAAAAGGAAATAACCATTGTTCAATGTATTCCCAGGGAAGTTGATGCCAATCGCCCGGCCAGCGAGCAGGAATTTGTCATAGAAGTTTATGATGGCAAAGGAAACTACACAGAATATCTTATCGAATAAATTCAACCCATTAAAACACACACACATGAAAAAGCTAATTGTAATTTTCGCATTGGCTCTGCTTACATTAACGGGGTCTGCACAAAAGTTGATCGACATTTATAAGAAGGGAACTGTAACGCTCGTTCCCGACATGGAATATGCTCAGGGAAACCAGTGGAACAAAGTCTTTGAAACTTATAACGATACCCTTTACGGGAAACCAATGGGCAATAGAAAGTCGCTGACAATGATGCCCGACGGATCGATAGTGGTCGATCATCCCTACCAAAACTTCTATTCGATGTTTTCGCCAACCGGAAAATTCGTAAAGGAATTTGGAGTGAAGAACAGTAAGGGAACAACCTTCAAGAAAATCAACCAAATTGAAGGAATTGTGAACAATAACACCTTTTATACCGGCCTCGATAACATGGGCAACATGGTCTGTTTCGATTTTAATGGTAATTATGTAAAAACGTTGAAGCTTAATTACATGACCAAGCAGATGATTACGCTGCCCAACAACAAGATAGCAGTTGTGGGATGGGTAATCTGGAAAGAAAAATTCCGTGAATTTGTTTCTATTGTCAATTTCGATACCAACGAAGAAAAGGTTGTCTGGGAACATTACACTGATCGCTGCGAACCCAACAAAGATTGTAAACTATTCAATTATAGTTATGCTTTTGAAAAACAAGGAATGATATCATTTAATACCATGCCTTATTCCAAATCTACAGGAATGAGCTCCCCTCCAATTATTGCCACTACCGGCAACCAGTTGGTTGTAGTTATTCCTGATTCAGGAGAAATTATTCTTTTCGACCTGAATGGGAATAAAACAGGAAAAGAAAAGGTTAGCTGGGCAAACAATTATATCTCGGTTGAAGAACAGAAAGAGATTCAACGAAAAGCTATTGAAAAGTACAAAAACATTAATAATCCGATGTTTGCAGGTTGGGCTTCACCTGAAGAAAATGAAGTTGCCTTAAAAACAATCATTAAAAATATGGAGCAGGATTTACAAAAGATTACGGAACCCATTCCAATTCCGGCAATTTCTACAATCATCAAAGATTCCGATGGAAACTTGCTGTTCTTTGAATATCCCAAAGAAGAGAATGCCAATAAATTTAATGTATGGATTATGCAAAACGGGGGCAAATTTGTTTGCCAAAGCAGCTTTGTTTGCGATGACTACGAACTACAGATCAATCCGTCGAAAATGGCTTTCAGAAATGGAATGATTTATGGACTTCAGAAATTAAAAAAGAGCGATGGGGTCCCATTAAGGTTGGCCCGATTTAAATTAGAATAGAATATCAAAAGAGGCAGTTCGAAAGGGCTGCCTCTTTTACTATAATTTTAGTGTGTGCTTTTTGAATGGATAATTGAGTCCACTCCGAAAAGTCGAAAAGCTTAAAAATAGTCCTGAAAGGACTGAATCTGAATAACCGTGGGTGAAACCCACGGAAGAACAAGTAACGAACCAACAGCCATGAAGTGGCTGAATATAAGTTACATAAGAAGTTAAACCCTTTCAGGGTTGTTTTTCAGTTTTTTTGTCATTCAATGGATCAATTTATCGTTATTTTACAACTCCTTTTTCTTCCCATCCCCTGAATTTTTAATTACTTTTGCCGGTCATTGAAATTCAGACGAAAAAGACAATTTATTATGAACATATCTTACCGCTGGTTAAAAGATTACATCAACCTCGATTATACTCCTGATGAAGTTGCTGCTTTCCTTACACAGATTGGGCTTGAAGTAGGAAGCATGGAAGAAATGGAAACCATTAAAGGTGGACTGAAAGGTTTGGTGATTGGTGAAGTACTTACTTGTGAACAACATCCGGATTCAGATCATTTGAGCAAAACAACTGTGAATGTTGGCAATGGTGAAATATTGCCGATTGTTTGCGGTGCTTCGAATGTAGCTGCCGGACAAAAAGTGGTGGTGGCAACCGTTGGAACGACTTTCTACGATGGCGATAATGAATTTAAAATAAAGAAATCAAAAATACGTGGTGAGGCATCTGAAGGAATGATATGCGCCGAGGATGAAATTGGCTTGGGAACAAGTCACGATGGAATTATGGTACTCGATCCGGCAGCGGTTCCAGGAACTCCGGCCAGCAAATATTTTAATATCGAATCGGATTTTGTGCTCGAAGTTGATTTGACACCAAACCGCATCGACAGCGCCTCGCACATAGGAATTGCCCGCGACCTGGCGGCCTACATCAAACAAAAACACGAAATATCCTATCACCGGCCTTCTGTTGACGCTTTTAAAGTTGACAATAATTCGCTTGAAATTCCGGTCGAGGTTCAAAATACCGGTGCCTGTCACCGATATTCAGGAGTTACGATTTCGAATGTCGAGGTGAAAGAATCTCCTGAATGGCTGAAAAATAAACTGAAATTAATCGGGCTGAAACCCATCAATAATATTGTTGACATTACCAACTTTGTGCTTTTCGAAACCGGACAGCCGCTTCATGCGTTTGATGCCGCCGAAATTGAAGGTGGGAAAGTAGTGGTTCGCACGCTCGGTGCAGGCGCCAAATTTGTAACTCTCGATGGCAACGAACGTGAAATGCATCCCGATGACCTGATGATTTGCAATGCAAATTCGGCCATGTGTATCGCCGGTGTTTTTGGTGGATTGCATTCAGGAGTGAAAGGAACAACTACCGGCATTTTCCTCGAAAGCGCTTATTTCGATTCGGGTTACATCCGCAAAACTGCCCGTCGGCATACTTTGAGTACCGATGCTTCGTTCCGTTTCGAACGCGGAACCGACCCGAACGGAACCATTTATGCGCTGAAACGTGCAGCTTTACTGATCAAAGAAGTGGCCGGTGGCGAAATTTCTTCAGAAATTGTGGACGTTTATCCGAATCCGGTAGAGGACTTTAAGGTGGACGTTACTTATTCTGGAATTAAACGGTTGATTGGCGTTGACCTTGGAAAAGAGCGCATCAAAAGTATTCTGGACGCACTTGAAATCAGGATAGAAACTGAAACTGAAACCGGCCTTTCGCTGCTGGTTCCGCCTTACCGTGTTGATGTAAAACGCGAATGTGATGTGATTGAAGAAATTCTGCGCATTTATGGTTACAACAACATAGAATTGCCCAGTCAGGTGAATTCTTCGCTGCAATATTCGGTAAAACCAAATCCTACCAAAGTACGCAACCTGATTGCTGAAATACTGACTGCGCAAGGGTTTAACGAAATATGGTCGAATTCGCTCAACAAAACTTCCTATTATGAAAATAACGCGGTGTTCCCGATTGAAAATACAGTTAAAATATTCAATCCACTGAGCAAGGATTTGGGAAGTATGCGCCAGACTTTGCTTTACGGCGGTTTGGAGTCGATCGCTCACAATACAAACCGCAAAAATCCTGATGTGCGTTTGTACGAATTCGGAAACTGCTATTTTTTCAAGGGAAGCAGCCTAAAGGAAAATCCGATCAGGAATTACCGTGAAGAGGAACACCTTGCATTGTTCGTTTCAGGCGAAAAAGAATCTGCCAACTGGGCGATTCCGGCTGCGAAATCAAGTTTTTTTCAACTAAAAAGTTATGCTGAAAATGTATTGAAACGCATGGGTTTCCAGATTGCGAATCTGAAAACTGATGGTGTTTCGAATGAGGTGACCAGCGAAGGAATCAGCTATTCGGTAAACGGTAAAAAGCTGGTCGAATTTGGAACAATTTCAGGAAACGTATTGAAATCATTTGGTATAGAAAACCCTGTTTATTTTGCCGATTTCAGTATGGATACTTTGTTTGTTGAACTTAAAAACAACAAGGTGGTTTTTGCTGAACTTCCGAAATATCCTGAAGTCCGCCGTGATTTGGCCCTGCTAATTGATAAAGCTGTTCAGTATGATCAGTTACGTGATTTGGCTTTCCGTTCGGAACGTAAACTGCTGCAATCGGTTGATTTGTTTGATGTTTACGAAGGAAAAAGTGTTCCTGAAGGCAAAAAATCGTATGCCATCAGCTATATTCTTCGCGACGATGAAAAAACGCTGAACGACAAGCAGATTGAAAAAATTATGCAGAAACTGGTCTCAGCCTACGAACGCGAATTGGGCGCACAACTGAGGTAGAAAAAAATGAGCAATCAAGCAAAAGGAATACTTTATACATTAATTACAGTGCTGATGTGGGGCGTTTTGGCCATTGCGCTGAAAATTGCTTCCAATGAAATCGATTCACTTACGATTGTATGGTTTCGGTTCTCGCTTGCGTTTTCTGGAATGTTCATCTGGATGGCCGTCAGCAATCCAAAAGAGTTGAAAATACTATATAGACCCAGTTGGCTGATTGTAATTTCATCACTCGCACTTGCCTGGAATTACATAGGTTTTATGC
The DNA here is from genome assembly GCA_031421065.1 of Prolixibacteraceae bacterium. Taxonomy (GTDB): domain Bacteria; phylum Bacteroidota; class Bacteroidia; order Bacteroidales; family Prolixibacteraceae; genus Aquipluma. The sequence goes on along the minus strand of JANONW010000185.1, from coordinate 26,095 downwards.
TGGGTATTCAATATACCAGTCCGAGCAATGCGCAGGTTGCCATCCAGTCGGGGCCTGTATTACTGGCAGTTTTAGGTATATTTTTCTTTAAGGAAAAGGTTTCACGGATTCAAATCTTTGGATTTCTATTAACCATTACTGGTTTTTGGATCTTTTATCAACAGCATGTTGGCGCGGTTCCGGCAGGGCAGGAGGGTCAATACACCAAAGGAATGCTAATTACAATTACCGGTGCGGTTGCATGGGCCATTTACGCCGCTTTGCAGAAAAAGCTGGTTCTCAATTATTCGGTAGGCACACTCAATGTCTTTATTTTCGGGTTACCTGTTTTGGTTTATCTTCCGTTTGTAAACTTTGCCAGCCTTTCCAATCTTAGTTTTGGATATTGGGCGCTGCTTGTATTTCTAGGTGCCAATACGCTGATTTCTTATGGATGTTTATCGCTCGCCCTCAAATACCTCGAAGCTGGGAAAGTCAGTGTCATCATCGTTTTAAACCCGATCATCACCTTTATCCTGATGGGTATCTTAACCTGGATGCAGGTAACCTGGATCGACGGCGAACATTTCTCGGTACTTTCCATCGTAGGCGCATTGGTTGCGCTGGCCGGGGCGATTTTGGTGGTCAGGAAAAAGTGGATCTAACGGTTTATCATTAATTTCTTTGATTCTGTTTCCCCGGATTCAGAAACTTTGTGGCCGGGTCGTATTTTGCTAATTTCGCTGGCAAGCCATTGAGTTTCATGTTCCAGGTTTGCTGGCATTGAGGGGGAGTGAAGGTCTAGGAAATTAGTCCTTATTCTACTATGGCTCAAAAAGCTGGTTCAGTCCGTTAAAATAATCTTCTTCCCAACCTTCAGCAATGTTTCTGTATGCTTCATCCGGAATGTTGGTTTGGTTGACTTCCATGATTGTCCCTTTTTTATCGGGGTGAAGTTTGATGGTCACAATTGATTTTTTGTCTTCCTCTTCTTCACCGAAAAACCATTCCTGAACTATTTTATGGTCTTTTTCGAATTCGAGGTTAATGCCACAAATACTTTCCTCCCACAATGAAAATTCGGAACCAGCCACGTCTTCCATCACAGCATCTTCGCCTGTCCATATTTCAAGCATGTTTTTATTGGTAAGTGCATTGTAAACATCAGCAGGCAAGGCGGTTATCTTGAAATATTTTTTGTACGTTTTCATTGTGTCCCGTTTTTAGGTGGTTGATTTTTTTTTTGTTGATTCGGCTTGTAACCGGAACAAGAGCCAAATATAAGTTATTTCCGGTATGAATCGCTACTGGTGGCCACTGAATACTGTGACTGATCACTGACTGCTTTTATAAGTCTTTTTCAATTCAACCTCTTTTGCTTATAAATCCGCTTGTTTATTTTATAAGAGAATCCAATGGTCATAAGTTCCCTTGTTTGCCATTTGGGTTTAAATATTTCCGCCCCTTGGCCATCGAATTTTCCGCTTGGAAAAGTTACATTGTCATCGTATAACATGTATAGCATAAATGTCATGTTGATACGTTCGGTGAGTTGGGCGACGATGGTGTTTTCCCAGTTAATATCCACCTTTTTAAATGGTTGCTGCAAATTAAAGAACATTTTGTATTTGGTTTCATAACTGATCCGTGGAGTAATATCCATTTTGTATCTGAGATCGGCATTAAACCCTGGTTCCCAAAAGCTTCGCCTGTCGGCCGGAACACCGAATCTGGTTTGGTTGATGAGCGCAGTATCGCGCACAAAAACATATTTTGCGGTAATTGGAGAAAGGAACAATGAGAAATTCTTGTTCGGTTTATAGTCGAGACCTAACTTGAACAAGGTTTTGGCTGGCGACATGTAACTTGAAATAGGCGTTGTTTTGTTTGGATAATTGTATCCGTTAAAGAACTGTGTAATAAAGGCGATTTCGCTGCTGTAATACCATTTCTTAAATGCGCTGATCCCAAGCCTTGAAATCAGTTCCAGTTTATCATCGTTTTTTTGTGTCTGGTTAACATTTCCTCCTTGTCTGATCCAGCCATTGCGCAATTCCCCGGTATTTTCCCATTTCAGTTTAGGGTTTGAATAATTGGCATATCCTTTCAGTACGCTGAGGAAAGAAAAGGCGCTTTTACCCCCGGCTTTCCAATTGTTCAGATAGGTTTGCGTGAACCCGAAGGTGCCGTGTCCTCCCATATCCCAGGGAGTCACAATCTGATATTTTTTCTGAATTTTGGTCAACTTCAGCTCAGGTGCAAATTTTTCGAATACAAAATCACGGTGTTGTCTTTGCCCGATCCGGGTAAATGTTACATCATCATCAATGGCAATCCCAAGCGAATGTTTGTCCAGGTTCGTAATCCTGATTGCGAGTGAATCGTTTTGTTGATTTTTAATGTAAATACGATTGGCCGATCGCTTGTTGTTTCGAAGCCAAACTTGTGCAGGTTTTCCCGACAAACTTTGTATCCAGATGCTTACCGAATCGTTGTGGGCATATTGCTGTAAAGTCTGAACAAACCGATTGATTGAATCGTTGACCGACCGGACAATGGAATCATTGTAAGAGGCAAGTATTTGCTGATTATGCAATTGAAGTGAATCGCGCAGGTTGTTCTGCAATGAGTCGGAAAACACACGTACCGCATATTTTCTGTAAGTGGCGATGGCTTTCTGTATTTTATTGTTGTAATTCACCCGTGCCTTTTCAAGCAGTCGGCTACGTACCTGGTCGCGGTTTCTTATCCGGTTAAAATCGTTGGCCGTGTGTCTCCGCGAATCGGGGATAGCATGTACATTCAATAAACTATCTGGCAATACTATTCCAGTACGTTCCAGAATGGCTTTCTCATCGCCGGGCGCAATTGCTTTGTCTTTTTGTGCCGTTTGGGCTAAATTTTCAGGCAAAGGAATTGTACTCATGTCCACTCCGTTCCAGATTTCACGGTCGAGTCGTTTCATTTTTTCCAGAATGTTTGGGTAAGGCAGGTATCCGGGGACTATCAAAGAGTCGCTCACATATTTGGGCAGACGGTTAATATATCTGGCATCTTTTTGTTCCTGAAAACGTTCAAGCCTGACCATAATACTGTCAATGCGTTCGTTCTCTGCAAATTGGACCAATCCTTTTACCAGGCGCATTATTTCAGGATTTTCAGAATGCCACATCTCTGATGGATCTAAATACTTTTTCAGGTAATCGATACCCAGTTGAACGGAATCAACAGGGAGGTTGGTTTTTTCCTTTTTTAGTGGGAGAAAATTGGTTTCAGCAAAAGCGGAAAGGCTGATCAGGATTAAAAATCCTGGGATAAGATTTTTCAAGTGCATAAATAATCGGTTTATTGGCTATTCTATAAACGATTTTTCTTAATTCTTAATTGTGTCCGGCCTTTAAAAAATCAGGCCATGCCATCGTTCCATTCCTGAAACGGGTGTTCCGAAAGGTATGAATTGTAGAACCTTCCGTCGCCCGAAACCTCTTTCAAAAGCCAATCTGGTCGCTGAAAATGCTGATTTTCAGATTTTAGCTCAATTTCAGCCATCACCAATCCTTTATTTTTTCCTGAAAAAATATCGACTTCCCAAATAAAACCTTCGTACTGAACTTTGTGCCTTGTTTTTTCCACTGGTTCCGAAATTGCCAGTTTCAGCATTTCGTATGCATCGCCGACCGGCACTTCATATTCAAATTCGGGCCGTGAAATGGTTCTTGAAGGACTTTTAATGGTTATAAAAGCCTTTTCTCCTGATATTCTGATGCGCACTACCGGCAAAGGATCGAGCCCCAGATAAGCCTGAATAAGCTTGGTCCCATCATCGGTTGGAAACCATTTGTTTGTGTCAACCAGAAATTTACGTTCAATTTCGAAAGCCATCGTTTTTGTTTTGTTTTTTGCTAATTTGCAGCAACAAAAATAGAACTATTGACATGATTTCACGTGAAAATGCCCTTGAATTTTTGAATGTGAGCTGATTGGTATCCCGATTCATGATTTTGCAGAACTTTCGCCTGCGGCCATGCAGAAAATAAGTGACGGATTGGGGCTCTGAGAAGTTTCAAGTTTCAAGTTCCATGTTGATCCTCAAATTTCAACTTTAAACCTGAAACTATTTTGCCATTACCTCCAGGCACATCCGGCTGTTGTGGTAGGGGCATTTCCAGAAACCGGCTTTGTCTCCATTGCGGTTGGGAATTCCTTCATCAGAAATGCTCCAGAACCATTCGCCATTTTTAGTATCAACAAGGTTTTCTCTAATAAATTTCCAGCAATTCATAGCTTTATCGAGCCATTCTTGATTGCCGGTTAATTCCAATGCATTCAGAAACCCCACAACACCTTCGGCCTGAACCCACCAATGGCGATCTTTGTCCAGATGATCGATGGCTTTGTCCATTTCATAATGCAGACTTCCATCGGGTTGTAAACCTTCACAGGCAGCTTCAGCGATTTGGATGCAGGTATTCTGAACTTTGGACAGTAAATCCTGATCGCCCAAGACTCGTGCCGCTTCATCAATCAGCCATGAAGCTTCAATGTCGTGACCATAGGATACAATCGTTGATTTCGGGTTCCAGTTTTCGTCAAAAAACAAATTTAGATGTTTTGTCTTTTGATTGACAATCTTTTCAGTAAAAATTAAAATCAGGTTTCGCAATTTACCGGCTAATCCTTCATCTTTCCATACGCGGTACAAATTGGCATATGCTTCCAGAATATGCAGATGTGTATTCATGGTTTTTTTCTCATTCTCATCTTTTTCGCTTAAACGAAGGTCTTCGAGTAACTTCCAATCACGGCTGTAAGCTTCAAAATAACCATTCAATTCGTGGTCGAAACTGCGTTTTTCAATCATCCTGAAAAGTTCGATGGCTGTTTGAAGGCTTGATCCTTCGCCTGATGCGCGGTAATGTTCAGTAAAAGCGTAAATGAAAAATGCCTGCGAATAGATTTGCTTTTTTATGTCAACAGGTTTCCCGTCAAACGATATTGTCCAGTAAGTTCCTCCAAATTCAGGATCGAAAAAATGCTTCAGGATAAAATCTTTTGCACGGTTGGCCATTTCAAGGTAAAGCGGATTTTTCTCCTGAAGATAAGCCGATGAAAAAGTCCACAGAATGCGGGCATTCAGGATTCCGCCTTTGTCTGCTTCAGGATCTACTTCTCCTTCCCCGTTAATACGGCCGTAAAAACCGCCATTCTCCGAGTCAATCATTTGTTGCGACCAGAAAGGCAGGATATTGTTTGTCAATTCTACCTGGAGTTGCTGCTTAAGTAATAATAGATTGGGATTCATCGTCTTTGTTCGTTTGTAACTTTGCCAAAGTTGATCGAAAAAAAATTAATCTTCAAGTTTATCGTACCAGTTCTTTTTCAGTATTACCGATCCAACACCTACGATCATCAATGCGATGGCAAATGAATTAAATTGTTTTACCACCAGGTAAATAGGAGCTGCCACCAATGCTGTTTGCCATACGATACCCGTTGCCACATTTACCATATCGCGACCGAAAGCCGTGTTCTTTTTGAAATCGGGATTTTCGGCTGTCACCATTTCGTGAATCGGGTTCCAAAATCCCCATGGACGTGTTTTTGCATAGAATTTCTTCAACACATCTGCATCTGTTGCGGGGGCCGTATAAGTTCCCCAAATACACCCGATAACGGAGAACACAAGAATAATAGGAAAATAATAGATAGGTAAAACGGTATTGATCACCGGAACGTACGGTAAAATCAGCGCCGGGATCAGGCCGCCTGTCATTCCCCATGCAAATCCTTTACTGTTGAACCGCCACCAATGCCATTTCAGGATATTTGCAGCGATATAACTACCATACAATGCCCCTGTTACCCATTGAAGGATGCTGTTTACGTTTTCGGCAAGCACGCCAAAACCAATACTGATAAGCACCACCACCAAACCGACTATCATATTCGCATTGTTCGATTGTTTGGCAGTAGCTTCCGGTTTGATGTATTTTATAAAAATATCGTTCACAATATAGGCCTGGGCCGCATTCAGTGTCCCGGCAAAAGTGGACATAAAAGCAGCCATAAGTCCGGCAAGGATCAATCCTACCAATCCCGCGGGAATCCACGGGTGCGCAATAACTGCCGGCAACACAAGTTCAAAATCGACCATTCCGTTGATAGTTATCTGATCTCTGATCTGATCGAAAATGATTAAACCGATTACGGCAAAACCTGCAATCATCAAATAACGAACGGGCATTAAAACAACCGAAACAAATCCGCTCATCAATGAAGCTTCCCGAGGCGATTTGGTTGAAAGGATCTTTTGCATATCGTAAGTCGGGGCAGGCCCTGCGATACTGCTCAGGATTCCTTTCATCAACACTACCCCAAAGAAAAGAGTGAACAGCTCGTAACCATCGCCCTGGATTTTTGCATTGAATTCTGAAAATTTTCCAGTCCAGTTCATATCGAGATGAGTGCCAAACGCGGGCGAAAACCAACCATCGGGGACCAATGCCGAGAATTCCACGATGTCCAAATGTTGCATTGCGATAATCGCAATGGCAATCGCAGCTAAAGTCATGATGACATATTGGGCCACATCCGCCCAAACGATGCTCATCATCCCGCCCATCAATGCATAAAAAACAGCAAAAAGCGTAAATGTAATTCCCCAAACATGAGGGACATAAAGGTTGGGAATAAAACTTAATAACGGGAATATTGATTTAAGCGGAAGGAATATTTCCACAAATTTACCCATGCCGATAAATCCGTAAGCCAACATGCTCAGACAAACGAGTATGGCAAAAATAACAATGATCCAGTGCGAAGTTACTGCTCCTTTGTCTTTCCCGAAACGGAACCCTATCCATTCGGCCCCTGTTGTTACTCCTGATCGACGCAGCCAGGCAGAGAGGTAAACCATCAGGAAAATCTGGTTGAAAACTGGCCATAGCCAAGGAATATAAATACTTTTCAAACCATAAATAACCGTTATTGCCACTAACCATACTGTTCCCGAAATATCGAACATTCCTGAAGCATTTGATAGTCCGAGCATATACCACGGAATGGTTTTTCCTCCAAGCAAATAGGATTCAAGATTTTTTGATGCACGACGTTTTAGGTAAAAGCCGATAAATATTAATAAACTCAGGTAAACTCCTATGATGGCAAAATCTATGGTTGTTACATCGCTCCTGAATTCATCGTCGCATTCATGCCAATGCGTTCCATCAGGTAAGGATTTGTTTGTTCGTCCAGATCGTACCGCCAGATGACAGGTGTGTGTGCCGCAGTTAAAACCGGATTTTTATAACGGTCGAAAACACCGTTGCCATTTTTAACCTTTTTGTTTTTAGCCGACAACAGATCTTCGTGCTTGTCGAGCAGTTTATGAACCTTCCTTTTGAAGTTTGCTTTCATATTTTTATTTTTTGTTTCGTTTTCCATTGAGATGTTATTCTTTATTCGTTTGAGAATCAATCATACAAAATAAAACTAAAACACGACGATTGCTTTATACTTTTCGAATAAAATATGATACTAATTCGTCATTTTTAGGGACAAACAAATACTATTCTATCCAAAACCGGCATTCTACTTTTTCTTTCTTGTTCTTGCCTCCTGGACGGTTGGCATGGCCCAAATTGCGCATCAATTTTTTCATCCCTGTATGCCAATTGCCGATCTTGCGCCAACCTTCAATATCCCTATGTTTATTCATTAACTTTGAAACGGCGCCAATGCATTTACGGGCACTGTCCCATAGCAGGTTGTGGTGATTGTTGGCCTGATCGTGGAGCACATCATAACTTAAATTTAAACACAACCGTACCTGTGCCAAAACAAAAATACTCCATAAATCCATTCCAGCCCTTCCTGTATTTTTCTTCCCGGAATTGATGTGGCCCTCTAAAAGTAATCAAAACAATAACCCCAAAAGGTTCAATTTAGTGTTATTTAATTATAATACGCGAGTATTGATTATCAGGCAATTGACTCCTCCGAAATGTTAGTTAAATCTTATTTTAATTCAAACGGCATAAAAGGAGTAGGTTTTAATTATACTTTCCCCAGCAGCTTTTTAAAGGCCGAAATCATGGCTTTTTCGATCACCGGATATTCGGCCATGGCTTTACCAATGTAAACGAACATGATGGCTAATTGGAGTTCTTTTGCGGCTATTTCCTCATATAATTCGGGTTTGTTCAGGCGGTATGCTTCGCGAATGCGCCTTTTCAGGAGGTTTCGTTTAACTGCTCGTTTGAAATTCCGTTTTGAAACGGTAAATGTTGCCTGCACCGGATAGGGTTGCTGTAATTCGGTTTTCAGGAATACAACTTTGAGTGGGTATGATAAAAAAGATTCGCCTGAAGTGAATAATTCTTCGATCAGGTTCTGGCTGCAAAGCCGTTCTTCTTTATGTAATGTTAATCCTTCCATCAAACGAAAATACAATAAAAAAGGGGAAAACTGATTTCCCCTTTTTTATTGTATTGTTTTACTTGCTTTTTTATGAGCCTGTGCCTTATTTATTGTGTTTTTTGATGTATTGCTCCAAAGCCATAGTCATCGAAGGGGCTTCAGCGGTGGGGGCTTCAATATCGAGCCTTAGTCCGGCATCAATAACGGCTTTGGCAGTTGCCGGCCCAAAGCAGGCAATCCTGGTGCCATTTTGGTCAAATTTCGGGAAGTTCTGCATCAGCGATTGAATTCCGGAAGGGCTGAAAAACACCAGAATGTCATAATTAACATCTTTAAGATCAGACAAATCGCTGCTTACAGTTTTGTAAATAAGGGCCTTGGTATAAAAATAACCGGCTTTATCGAGCGATTGGGTTATTTCCGGCTGATTTACCTGAGAAACCGGCAAAAGGAATTTCTCCTCTTTGTGCTTTTTCATCACATCAATCAAATCTGAAAATCGACCGGCACCATAGAAAATTTTTCGTTTCCGGTAAACAATGTATTTCTGCAAATAAAAAGCCGTGGCTTCCGACATGCAAAAGTACTTCATGGAATCAGGAATAATTAATCGCATTTCAGAGCTCATCTTGAAAAAGTGGTCGATAGCGGTCCGGCTGGTAAAAATAACTCCTGAATGATCCAGAATTTGCACCCTGGTTTGCCTGAATTCTTTGGCTGAAACTCCTTCAACCTGAATGAAGGGGCGGAAATCGACTTGTACGTTACTTTTTTCAGCCAGATCAAAATAAGGTGATTTGGCGGTTTCAGGTTTCGGCTGAGTAACTAAAATTTTCTTGATCTTCAAGGTCATCGCTTTTAAATTTAATTTTTTTCACTTATGTCAACAAGAAATTGTAGATCAGAAGTAATGGTAAAAATTCAAGGGTACAAAGGTACAAAATCAAATAGAAAATAGAAAAATGTTTTTTCAGGAAAATTTGACCTCCTCTAAGTAAAGAAAGTAGATAGAAAATGATGATTATTCCAAGTCCGGTGAACAACAGCGTTTCTGTTTGATAGAGCGGTACAAAGGCGATGATTGCTGTCACCGGAAGCAAAAATAATCCAAGAACACGGTTATATACTGTGATGCAGAAAAGGTATTCATTTACCTCTTGTTTGTTTTCGGTAAGTGACCCGATAAGATAATAGATCACTTTTTTAGCGATAAAATATCCAATTACCATAGCCATGCAAACGAGATAAATATAATAGGATTTGGACAAACAAAAATTTATTTTGAAGGTACTTAAAAATTGGTATCCAAATAAAGACATGATTAGTGCGAATACCAAATCGAGCCTGAACGATGCGTGTAGCAGGTTGAAATAGCGTTCGCGGAATAGCCGCGTAAAAATGGAATAATTGATGGTTGCCCGAGCCAGCTGGCTCAGATATTTATTAAAAATTAACCGTACAGTGGCAAACAGAAAAAAAGCCAGCACCAATACACCAACCAGCCAGTCGGGATTGTTTCGTGTTACTTTTTTGCCCTGAAATACTACTTCCACATTTTTTAAAACGGTGTGCAGCGAGTCGTAGGGAAGGGGTTCAAGTAATTTTTTCTGATAGTCGTATATATTGTCATACCCTTTCCTGAATTGCGACCATTCAGGCTTGTTCCCGAAAATAATAACACTGTCGGGCGCAATGTAATTGGCATTCAATGAGTCGAGTAAAGCCGAATCAAGCAGGTTTACCGTCTGTGAATCAAGTTGGGCCTTAAAATTATTGGGTTCAAAATAAGTCTGCTTCAAATTCGGGTTTGAGTTTACAGAGTCTGTTTTGAATTGATTCGATTGCATACCAACGGGCAATTGTATAAGTTTGTGGGCGCAAAAGTAGTGATTAATAGTTTTTATCTGGTCACTTGCTCAAGCCATTTCATTAAATTTTATAACCAATGTCTCAAAACCCGGAAATTATATATCATGCACCCTTGCAGGGATTCACCGATTTTACCTACCGTAATGTATTTCAGGAAGTTTACGGTGGTATTTCGAAATATTTTATTCCCTATCTTTCATACATTAGAGGGAAAGATATTAAAAAATCGCTGTTAAAGGAAATTCTTCCTGAAAATAACAAAGCTTTGCCGGCAATTCCTCAGGTATTATTTTCGAATACCACCGAACTGTTTGAACTGGTTTCTATATTGGTTGACAACGGTTATAAAGAGATTGACCTGAATTTGGGCTGTCCGTATCCAATGGCCGCCAACCGCGGACGCGGCGCTGCCTGGCTCGAAAAACCGAACGATTTGAATGACACCCTTCAGCAGCTTTTTGCGAAAGGATTTCCAACAAAATTCTCGGTAAAGATGAGGGCTGGAATGAAGAATGATCAGGATTTTAAACCAGTACTAGAGATTCTGAACCAGTTTCCGCTTGAAGAAATGATTTTTCATCCGCGAACCGCAGATCAGATGTACGATGGGAAAGCCGACCCAACACTATTTCTGGAAGCACTTTTGCTAACAAAACATTCGTTGGTTTACAATGGCGATATTTTTTCTGAAAATGATTTTCAGGAATTAAAAACCATTTTGCCCGATCAGCAAAGCTGGATGACCGGACGTGGTTTATTGATGGATCCTTCGTTGGCTTTGCGGCTGAATGGATTGGAGATGGACCCGAAGCTTCGGAAGCAGAAATTGAAAGAATTTCATGACCGGTTGTTTCATGAATATTCGGAACGCTTGCAGGGCAGCGGACATTTGCTTACAAAAATGACCCAATTCTGGAGTTATTTCTGCGAATCGTTTGAAAATCCGCACAAAGCCATGAAATTGGTTAAAAAATCGGGTAGCGTTCTGAAATACAATGCGGCAGTAGTGGAGATTTTCAGGAGTTTATAATCATGTCGCAATCGTGAAAACTGTGACTGAACACTGAACACTCTTTCAGGAGCAGTTTTCCTTCTCGTATCCTTCCAGTAAATACATGAGCTTTTCCAACTCCTCGGCTTCCTCCGTATCTTCGGGAGCATCACAGATATCCAAATTTCGGGCAAACATGGAACTTTAAACCTGGAACTTTGAACTCCTAATGCGCATCCAACCAGTTAACACCTGCGTTTATTTCAACAGTTAGCGGCACGCCAATGTTTACCGCATTTCCCATTTCATGTTTTACAATGGCTTTCATTTGGTCGAGTTCGGTGATCAAAGCGTCAAAATTCAACTCATCGTGTACCTGAAGTATCATTTTCGATTGAAGCCCCTGTTTTTTCAGTTCTTTCCAAATGTTGATCATTGCAATTTTGATCACATCGGCAGCGGATCCCTGAATGGGTGCATTGATGGCATTTCGTTCGGCCATGCCACGAACCATAGAATTGGCAGAATTAATGTCGGTCAGGTAACGCTTCCTACCTTTAATGGTTTCTACAAAACCGGCATTCCGTGCGTTTTCAATACTTTTATCCATGTAATTTTTTACATCCGGAAAGTTTTCGAAGTAACCGTCAATCAATTCCTTCGCTTCGGTTCGGGGAATATTCAGACGTGCCGATAAACCGAAAGCTGAGATTCCGTATATGATTCCAAAGTTGGCAGTTTTGGCTTTCCGGCGCATATCGGAAGTAACCTCTCCGAGCGGTATTTTGTAAATTTTTGAAGCGGTTATCGAGTGAATATCCTGATTATTGCTGAATGCTTCAATCATTTGCTTGTCCTTACTCAAAGCTGCCATGATACGAAGTTCAATTTGCGAGTAGTCGGCCGACAGGAAAGTGTGCAGTGCATCAGATGGAATAAAAGCTTTGCGCAGTTCACGGCCATTTTCATCGCGAATCGGTATGTTTTGTAAATTCGGATTGGTCGAGCTCAACCGCCCGGTTGCTGCAACCGCCTGATTGTATGAAGTATGAAGCTTTCCGGTATTCGGATTAATCAATAATGGCAGCGCTTCCACATAAGTCGAGAGCAATTTTTTAAGTCCCCTGAATTCTAAAATTTTGCCAATTATCGGGTGTTTATCCGATAGTTTTTCCAGTGTTTCTTCGGCAGTCGAATATTGCTTGGTCTTGGTCATTTTGGCGTTCGGATCAATTTTTAGCTTTTCGAACAGTATGGCGCCAAGTTGTTTGGGCGACGAAACATTAAATTCCTCGCCCGCGAAATCAATTATTCCCTTTTCAATGTCAATGAGTTGTGTGCGCAAAACTTCGGCATACACTTTTAATTCTCCTGTGTTCAGGTTCACTCCAGCCCGCTCCATATCGGCCAAAACGTAAATCAGCGGCATTTCAATTTCATCAAAAAGTTTACGTGTTCCACTTTCGTTCAGGTCTTTTTCAATGGCTATTTTCAATTGAAGTGTCAGGTCGGCATCTTCGCAGGCATAATCGCGCAATTGTTCAGGTTTTGCGTTGCGCATAGTCTTCTGAAACAAACCTTTTCCCCCAATCAGCGTGTCGGTAGTGATTTTATGATATCCCAGATATAATTCGCACAGGTAATCCAGGTTGTGGCGTAAGTCAGGCTGGATAAGGTAATGCGCTATCATGGTATCAAACAGCGGCCCTTTCAGTTCAACACCATAATTCAGCAACATCGAAAGATCGTATTTGATGTTTTGGCCAATTTTTAGGATTTTTTCATCGCCAAAAACCAGCCGGAATTCCTGCACAATTTCGGTTGCTTTCTGCCGGTCGGCAGGCAAAGTAACGCAATATGCTTCGTGGCTCCTGAAAGCAAACGACATACAAACCAGTTCAGCTGTCATCGTATCAAGGCCGGTAGTTTCGGTATCAAAGCAAAATTCTTTCTGTACCGAAAGTTCAGCCCGTAAACTTGCGCGTTGTTCCGCAGTTTCAATAAGGTAATATTGATGCGGAACGGTTGCAATCGAATTCAGATTTTCTATTTCCGGAGTTTTAACTTCAGGAGCAGAAACAGGCCCACCAAACAATGTTCCCTGCTGAAACAGTGAATCGGATACCGGCTGTGGTTTTGATTCCTGTTTTTTAATCAATTGCCTGAACTCCAGATCCGAATAGATCTCGTTAAGCTTCTTGATGTCGGGTTCTTCCATCACGAGTTTGGTTTCGTCAAAATCGACCGGAACATCCAGAATAATTTTGGCCAGTTCACGCGACATTCTGACTTGCTGCTCAAATTGAACCAGATTTTCCTTCAGTTTCCCTTTTTGGGAGCCGATGTTTTTGTAAAGTCCTTCTACCGATTTAAATTCTGAAACCAGTTTCATCGCTGTTTTTGGTCCTACTCCAGGGCAGCCCGGAATGTTATCAGAAGTGTCGCCCATCAGGCCAAGCACATCAATCACCTGCCAGGGTTCTTCCACCATAAAGTTTTCCTGAACTTCGGGAATTCCCCAGATTTCAGGAGCTTCGCCACCACGCGAAGGTTTGTACATGAAAATGTTTTCGGAAACCAACTGCGCGTAATCCTTGTCGGGAGTCATCATGTAAGTAGTGTAGCCCATGATTTCAGCCTTTTTGGCCAGTGTACCGATCACATCATCGGCTTCGAAACCGGCTTTTTCAAGGATGGGAATTTGATAGGCTTCGATGATATTGCGGATATATGGAATTGATTTGCGAAGGTCTTCGGGCATTTCGTCGCGGTTGGCTTTGTACGCTTCATACATTTCGTGCCTGAAAGTGGGAATATTCAGATCGAAAACCACCGCGATATGTGTGGGCTTTTGTTCCCTCAGCAATTGCTCAAGTATGTTTACAAAACCCAGCATGGCCGAGGTATTCAGTCCTTTTGAATTGAACCGCGGATTCTTGATGAATGCAAAATACGATCTGTAAATCAGCGCATAAGCATCAAGCAAAAAAAGTCTTTTATCGGTGTTGTTGTGTTCGGTCATGGGAGATTGTATTATTTTTTAAAATTAACGAATAACGATCAACGATTTGTGACATTTCGAAGCCAAATTGTTTGGTCACGCGTATTTTTGTCATGTTTTGTTTTAATCGCAGGTGCAGCGTTGCAGGCAGTCAACAATCTGACTTAGAATATCGTGTTTCAAATAATAGTAAGTATTTTTCCCTTCGCGGCGCGAACAGAGCACGCCTTTGTCTTTCAAAATCCCCAAATGATGTGAAGTGGTAGATTGCCCGATGCCAAGTAACTCGTGTATTTCAGTAACAGTCAGTTTTTTACCACCTTCCAAATGTTTTAAAATGGCAATACGCATTGGGTGGGCGATGGCTTTAAGCATATTGGCCGCCATTTCCAGACGGTTGGTATCTAATTCCTGAATATTGATCATAGCTGAAAATTTAACAAATGCAAATATATAAATATTTGTCATTCAGGAAAAGAAAAAAGAAATTACCGCACTGTTTATACAGATTACAAATAAATGGAAGTTAGTTTATTGCTATACTGCTCATGAAAATCAATTGTTTTTGCCAAGTAAAAAAAGCAATTAAATTTTCTATTTTTGAAGCACTTAAAAAATGAGTCTGAATGACCTCTTTGGAAATCATCAAATCGCCCATACAGGATGAACTTAAAAGCTTTGAAAAGTATTTCAAAGAAGCCATTAAAAGTGATGTTCCATTTCTTCAAATCATAATTCGTTACATACTGAAGAAGAAGGGAAAGCAAATGCGGCCGATGTTTGTTTTCCTGTCGGCCAAAATATGTGGCGAATTTAACGGGTCAACAAATCTGGCGGCTTCGTCAATCGAACTTTTGCATACAGCAACCTTGCTGCACGACGATGTTGTGGACGAATCGTACGAACGTCGGGGCAGTTTTTCTATCAATGCCCTCTGGAAAAACAAAATTGCTGTTTTGGTCGGCGATTTTATTCTTGCCAAAGGTATGCTTAATGTGTTCGACCAGAAGGAATACCGTTTTTTACACCTGATTTCGCGTGCGGTGAAGGACATGAGCGAGGGCGAAATCCTGCAAATGCGAAAAAGCCGGAAACTGGACATAGACAATGAAACTTATTTCGAAATTATCCGAAAAAAAACGGCTTCTTTAATTGCCACCAGCATGGCCATCGGGGCAGCATCGGTTACAAAAGATGATGAAATTGTAGAGAGAATGTTTCGGATTGGATTGGATGTTGGAATTGCCTTCCAGATTAAAGACGATATTTTCGACTATCAGAACAAAGGAATTTTGGGAAAACCTACCGGAAACGACATCAAGGAGAAAAAGATAACACTGCCGCTTTTATATGTCCTGAACAACTGCAAATCGGGAGAAAGAAGCCGGATACTTCAGTTAATCAAGCGTAAAAATAAAAATCAGGCCAAAGTAAAAGAACTGGTCGATTTGGTGGTAAGCCGTGGCGGACTTGAATATGCAGCCGATCAGATGAACAAATTCCGCGAAAAGGCAATTGCCGGAATCATGGAATTTCCTGAAAGCGAAGCAAGAACTGCGCTCATTGAACTGGTAGATTATTCAACTACAAGAAAAAAGTAATCATCCTGCATTAATTCCAAAGCTACGGCCCTTAATTTTAGGCATCGGCCGGTAATTTTGCAAATATCCTGGTTTAAAACCAGCTTCTTTCCATGCCTGAATCAATGTTTTATCATGAAGTCCGAATACATCAGGGAAAACTTTGGTGAGGTAGTGCAATACGTTTTCGAGTTCTGTTTCCACCAGCGGTTTTTCATTATTTGCTTCGAGAACTTCGGCTAAGCAGTTGAGCAAGAAATGTAGATCGGAATAGGGTTTGCCTATTTCCTGAAATATAAAAAGCTGCCTGCAACTTGTACAAACAGCTTTTATATTTTATATGTTCAGCTTTCTATTTCAACGAAGCCAGAGCTGCATCGTAATCAGGCTCATCAACAATTTCAGGAACTTGTTGATTGAAAATGACCTGATGGTTTTCGTCCAATACAACCACTGAGCGTGAATGTAAATTAGCCAGTGGCCCGGTCGAAATTTCCAATTGATAATCTTTGCCAAATTTCCCGGTTGCAAAATCCGAAACGGTAATCGCATTGATGATGCCCTCAGTTCCGCAGAAACGAGCTTGCGCAAAAGGTAAATCGCGCGAAATACAAAGCACTTTGGTGTTTTCCAGATCGGCAGCCAGTTTGTTGAACTGACGAACTGAAGCTGCACAAGTGCCAGTGTCCAAACTTGGGAAGATATTGAGAACCAGTCGCTGTCCGGCGAAATCTTTTAGCGAAATTTTTGACAAGTCGTTTTTAACCAATTCAAAATCAGGAGCTTTTGTTCCTTTTGCAGGCAGATCGCCTATAGTTTGAATTGCATTTCCTTTGAGCGTAATATTTGCCATAATTTAATGTTTTAATAAAAATTGATTTTTGCCTCTATAAACAACTTCAAACTAAAAATGTTTTACCGGGCTGCCTGTAATTTTTTCGAGCAGGTTATTTGCCAAACGGCTGGCTCCAATGCGGAACAATTCGGGCGTTAACCATTCGTTTCCCAGTATTTCCTGAACGATGGTCAGATAGAGTATCGCATCTTCAGGAGAAACGATACCTCCGGCTGGCTTGAAGCCGATTTTATGATCGGTTTCCTCAAAATGCTGTTTGATGGCCAAACACATCACAAATGCAGCCTCGGGCGTGGCAGCCTGTGGCAATTTTCCGGTGGAAGTTTTGATAAAATCGGCACCAGCCGAGATGGCCAACATAGAGGCTTGCCAGATTTGGTCAACATTCAACACTCCGGTTTCCAAAATAACTTTCAGATGTGCATCGCCAATGGCTTTTTTTATTGACGAAATTTCGTTGATACAGGTTTCGTAATGACTTTCCAGAAAAGCCCACAAAGGCAAAACAATGTCGATTTCGTTCGCTCCGGCAACAACTGCCAGTTGCGCTTCCTCAATTTTAATTTTTGTAAATGTCATCGATGATGGAAATCCTCCGGCAACGGCAGCGATTTTGACATTCGGAACTTTCAGTGTACTCTTCACGGTATGGGCCATATTCGGGTAAACACAAATGGCGGCCACATTGCTTATTCTGGGAAATGCTGCCGGAAATTGGTTCACTTTTTCGGTGAACACAGCTACCGAACTGACAGTATCAGTCGAATTCAGCGTAGTGAGGTCGATACAGGAAAGCACCTTTTCGAACATTTCTTTGGTCAGGTTTTTCGAGGCATTTTCGCGAATGGCTTCCAGTTCTGACTGGATGTCGACAAGGGATAACGGACAGGTTTCGAGTGTCATATTTTGTGTTTTAAATGTAAGTATTCAATTGTTTTGGTGTTAGAAACACGATTGATCGCCGAAAGTTCTGGCCATAATCCGGGCCAGTTCGCCCACTTCTTCGGTCAGGATGGCGAGGTTGGTCAGCTCGCTGAAATAGCGGACGCCAATGGTTTTTATCCACTGATCGACCATTTGCTGGGCTTCGGGGAGGGTGACTTCGTTCGGGGTCATGGTTATTGATATTCTGCCCTTTCAGGGCAAGTGCTTCACAAAATCGAGATGCCCAAATCGTTCCCCCAAAATGGGGGAACGATTTGGGGGCTACTCTTTATTTTTCGAATCCAAAATAATGGTCACCGGGCCGTCGTTGATAAGCGAAACATCCATGTGAGCGCCAAAAATGCCAGTTCCGACTTGCTTTCCGAGCGTTTTGCTGAATTCGAAAATCAGTTGTTCGTAAAGCGGAATGGCTGTTTCTGGTCGGGCAGCACGAACGTACGACGGACGGTTTCCTTTTTTTGTTGAGGCATGCAAAGTAAACTGGCTGACCACGATCATTTCGCCTGAAACATCCTGAACCGAAAGGTTCATAACGCCTTCCGGATCTCCGAATATTCGCAACTGGCAAACCTTTTTTACCAGCCAGTCAATGTCTTCTGCAGTATCAGCATCTTCAATTCCGGCCAAAATCAGCACACCTGTTCCAATTTCTGAAACTACTAATTTGTCAACTTTTACCGAAGCCGAACTTACCCGTTGAACAACCAATCTCATAGAATCAATTTTCAGGCAATATTATAAAAAACAAACGGTACGGTTAAACTTTGCCCGATCTATCTCAGGGCAAACGCATGAACATTTTTCAACCCTGCTGTACCAATTTGTAAGTATCAAAGATTGAATGCACTACAAATAGAGGGACATAGCCCTCCTACTATTTATCTGGAAAAGATTGATCGGCTTTCATTTTGTAAAAAATTGTTTCAGTTAAAACAAAAATATGCTACTTTTAAAATCCCGGGAAATATACTCCGGGATTTTTTTATGCCTTGATTATGAGTATAAACTATCTGGTGATTGAAGGAAATATTGGTTCGGGGAAGACCACTATGGCGCAGATGATAGGGGAAAAATACCAGGCGAAACTCGTTTTGGAGCAATTTGCCGACAATCCGTTTTTGCCAAGATTTTACGAAAACCAGGAACATTATTCCTTTCCGCTTGAAATGGCATTTCTGGCAGAGCGGTACAATCAACTGAACCGCGAGCTGAGCCATTTCGACCTGTTCAGTACTTTCACCATTTCGGATTATTATTTTATGAAGTCGCTGATCTTTGCCCAGAACACTTTGCAACCTGACGAATACAATCTTTATCGACAATTTTTCACCATCATCTACGATAAGATGCCCAAACCCGATTTGTATATTTATCTGCACAAGGATGCCGATTTGTTGCTGAAAAACATTGCTTTACGAGGCCGTAGCTACGAAGCGAATATCTCTAAAGAGTACCTTGAAAAGATCGCACAGGGGTATTTTAGTTATTTCAGGCAACAAAATGACATGCCGGTACTGATTATCGACACAAATGGTATAGATTTTGTCAATTTACCCGAAGATTTTGAGAAAATCGATAATGCAATATTTGAAAAGCAATACAAAAAAGGAATTAACAGGATTCTATTGTAAAAAATTGTTTCCCAAAAGCCCGTTTTTATTAATGAGATAAGGAAAATTTATGTTACTTTTGTGAACATTAACCGGATATACTGAAATTTCAAATTTAATAATTACGCACGATGAGAAGAATTAATTTAAAACCACTAGCCATTTTTGCCTTAGCGGCTGTTTTGCTGAGCAGCTGTGCAAGTTTGCAGAAAATGAAAAAGAATGCAAACTTGATTGATTTCAAAACCACTCCTGAAATTCTTGAAACACATGCAGGAAACGTTGATCTTGCTATCGACGGAAAATTCCCCGCAAAGTATTTTAACAAGAAAGCAACACTTGTTGCAACACCGGTATTGAAATACGATGGTGGCGAAAAAGTATTTGAATCGTTCACCCTTCAGGGCGAAAAAGCAAATGCCAACAACAAAGTGATTTCTTTTACAAATGGCGGAAGCTTTGCTTACAAAGACGCAGTTCCATACGCCGAAGCAATGCGCGTATCAAATCTCGAGCTGAGAATTACCGCTTCACAGGGCAAAAAAAGGCGTAATTTTGTTCCTATCCAGCTGGCCAAAGGCGTAATTGCAACCCCTACTTTGGTTGTGAATTACCCAACTCCGATCCTTGGTGTACGTGAAAAAAACACCACTGGTAAATACGATCCAAACATCGATGAATTTCAGCGTGTTGTTCCTGATGAATATACTGCTGACATTAAATATCTGATCAACAAAGCTGACATCCGCAAAGAAGAATTGACCAAAGATGAAATTGCAAAACTGAACGAATACAACAAAGCAATTGCTTTGGATCCAAACAAAAAACTGAGAAGCATGGAAGTTTCTTCTTACGCTTCACCTGATGGCGCTTTGGATTTGAATACCAAACTGGCACAAAGCCGTCAGACAGCTTCTTCAAAATTCTTAACCGAAGAATTGAAAAAAGCTGAAGTAGAAGCTGAATTCAAAACCAAATTCACTCCTGAAGACTGGGAAGGGTTCAAAGAAATGATGGAGAAATCAAATATTCAGGACAAAGAATTAATCCTTCGCGTACTTTCAATGTACACCGATCCTGAAGTTCGCGAACGCGAAATCAAAAATCTGTCACAGGCTTTCACCAACGTGGCCGATGAAATTTTGCCACAATTGCGTCGTTCAAAATTCACCACCAGCATCGACCTGATTGGAAAATCTGACGAAGAAATTGCTGCCTTGGCCGATTCTGATCCTTCGAAACTGAACCCTGCCGAATTGCTTTATGCTGCAACTTTAACCAAAGACAACAATAAAAAACTGGCCATCTACAACTCGTTCATGAAAGTTTATCCACAAGATTGGAGAGGTTTCAACAACGCCGGAATGGTATTGGTTAAACAGCAAAAATATGCCGATGCAAAAGGTTTGTTCGAACAAGCTGAAAAGCTTAAAAACAATGAGCCAATCATTAAAAACAACTTAGGTGTAATCGCTTTGAAAGATGGCGATTTAGTAAAAGCTGAAACTTATTCCGGAGCTGCTTCTGGAGCAGGCGATGCTGTTAACAACAACCTTGGAATTTTAAGCATCATCAAAGGCGAATATGCTAAAGCCGTTAAATATT
Organism: Prolixibacteraceae bacterium; assembly: GCA_031421065.1. GTDB lineage: Bacteria > Bacteroidota > Bacteroidia > Bacteroidales > Prolixibacteraceae > Aquipluma. The sequence goes on along the minus strand of JANONW010000185.1, from coordinate 5,241 downwards.
TCAACGATTCTGATTCACCAAACACTGGCTTGGCAAAAATTCTTGCCGGCGACAACAATGGTGCATTAAAATCATTGGAAAACTGCACATGGGAAGGCTGCTTCATGAAAGAATACTTCAAAGCAGTTGTTGGTGCACGCACAGCCAAAGAAAACCTGATGTACGAAAGCCTTGAAACCGCTGTTAAAATGAACCCTGAATTGAAATCTACCATTGCAACCGATATGGAGTTTGCAAAATATTTCAACGAAGCTCGTTTCAAAGAAATTGTAAAATAATTGAAGTATAATACTATCAGAAAAGAGCGATCTGAAAGGGCCGCTCTTTTTTTATGCCAGAAACAGATTTACGAAAAATTCAATTATTGAGCAACTTGGATATGATTTTTTCCTAAATTTGCTAAAAACAGATTCGATATGAACATATATGCTGAAAAAATAGATATCATTCAGTGGATTGCCGGATTAAAAGATAAATCGACATTGTTGCAGTTGAAGAAAATAAAAGCACAATCTGACAATAGCCAACAGATAAAGCGTGATGCGATTTCGGCCAAGGAACTTGAATCCATTCAAAGAGGACTTGAAGATTCTGCCAATGGAAAAGTTACCCCTCACTCGGAAGTTCGAAAGAAATATGAAAAGTGGATATAAAATTGATTGGTCTGATGAAGCATCGAAAAATCTTGATTCAATAATCTTATACCTTAATGATAATTAGACCAATAAAGAGTTTTATAAAAGTACCGAAAAAGATGGGCGTGTTTTATTAAAAGAAATATTTATAAGCGATGCGGATATGATACCAGGTTATGAAAATCGCACACTTACAATCAAGTTACATTCGCTTTCTACACCTAGGGCAAATCAGGCAGTAAAAGAACTATGTTCACTTTTAAACCAAACCCAATTTGGCCGCTCACAAATTTAAGGCTGATTTACCAAACAGTCGCACTTTAATCTGCGATAGTATTGGAGGTCTGATCTTTTAAAATGCACTTTTATAAAGGTAAAAGTCATCTATTAATCCATAGTCCAGCAACTGATAGTCTTTCCCCGAGGGATGTTTATTAATATTTCGCCAGTGCCATGGACTTGAAAGACCCACTTTCGGATTATTATGATGTGGACCTAACAGATTTTTCAAACTTCCCGTAATCTTTACTTCAATGTTGTTTGTTCCTTCTGTTACCAATTCGGTCACATCAATCTTATCGGTTGGAAGTGCAATAGTTCCAGCGCTCTTTCCGTTCACATACAGTTCCGCTACCGTCCCCTTCCAGTTGCCCAGACCAATTTCATAGTAAGAAGATTTTTTCGCAATATCAAACTCTTTCATGTAAGTTACATCCCATGAATAGAATGGTTGTCCCTGCTCTTTCCAGCTTCCGGTTGTCATACCATTTATAGGAACATTTATCTTCCAGCCTTTATCTGTCGGTTCTACTGAGAAATCTCCTAAGAGATAAACAGGTTCAATTTCTGCATCAATGTTCATGGACATACAACTAATTGAGATGATGTTTTCTCCTGCCTTAACCCAAGGGCCAATTGTAAATACTCCAAATGAATGATCTAACCACCATTCTCCAGGATTGGCTTCAATATTATGTCCGTTTACTGAAAGCGCCCATAATTCAGGTCTCTCAACTACGGCTTTAATGGTTGAACGATCAAACTGACCATTAATTGTAAATCTATAAGATGCCACAAAACCGCTGTTTTTATCAAAACCAGAGTGATCAATTATGGATGTCTTATACTGAACTGAATGGTTCCAAGGATTACCGTCCGGAAATCCATTTTCTTTAAAGACTTTATTTGAAGCTTCACCAACGTGAATATCTTTTATTGTCTTGCCTGCAATTTGTAAATCACAAAAGTCAATTGGTAATACATTTAGATCATCACGTTTTACCATAATCCCCGTTTTTGTTTCAACAAGATTAAGTTCCCGGGATTCGACTTGTTCTTTATATCCTTTTAACTTCTTGTCTGAAATATATAACAGCAGGCTTTCTGCCGGGGACAATGAGAATGCTACTTGTATATTTTTCCCATCTTTCACCTCAGGATAGTCGGTGATATCACCTGTAAAGGCATTAAGAAGAACAGCATCTTTGCCAGTCACAAGCAATGATCCTGTACTTGTACTATCCATACTTGAGTTGGTCAGGAAAATAACCTGTCCATCTTCCATTAATCTTCGATGGTGATAAAGATTCCCTCCTTTTACGTTTTCAAATTTTAGATTTTCACATTGAAAATAGGACGAAATTATTTGTGGGTTAAGTTCAGGAATGTGAATCACATTTTCCATTTCAAGCTTAAAAAAATCTGTAATTTCCTGATTATTGCCACCTCCAATCAAAGTTGGGGATGAAAACGTGAATAACTTTCCTCCATCGGCAACATACTGTTTGATTAACTGAAAAGTTGCCTCATCGATCGTTTCTGTCAATGGGGGAATTATGACAGATGTGTAGGTCCTTTTACCAACAGTAAAACCAGATTTACCTGCCTTACCATGCCTACAGATAATATCTTCTGAGCCTAAATCATATTCCACCTGATTTTTTTCAAGTGTTGTAACAAACTGCTGGAATGATTTTCCAATTTCATAAAAAGTTGCATTGCGCCCACTGCCTATATAAGAATCATACAACCAGGCAGTAGTGGTTGGTTCAATGATGAGAATTTTATTTTCCTGTTTCCCGGAAGATAGAGCAAGCGATAACCTGGCGTAATAGTTATTCAGATATTTATAGCTTTTCCACCAGGGATTGTGATATGAGAATGACGGTGGATAATCATATTTTCTGGCTCCTGCCATGGTGTAAAATGAAAGGTGTTGGTTCATCAGGTTTACTCCTAATGCGTATTCCCAGTCACCTAGTCGTTTTAACTCCTTAAATGTGATTTCCCATCCGGCGCCTCCATACGTTTCGCTCAAAGTTCTCTGACGGCCAAACTGATTGGCTACACTTGCCAACTCTTTTACTGCCCGTATATTTCCAAACTGGGCTGTATTTGATTTTTCGTCAAACTGATTGAATAACATATCGATTCCAGGAACATCATGGTACGCGTACATGGCCATATTATCGCCGCCCAAGCGCATCCCCGGCCATCCGTGTTCCCAATAATGACCTGTATATTTCAATCCATTCTTAGAGTAATATTCGCTGGTTGGTATTGACCATCGCTCAATAAAAAGTTTTAAAAGTGTCTGGGTGTAATTATGACGCACTTCTTTCCATTCGCCAACGTCCTTCCATAATGAAGGCAATGCCAGTTTTAAATCGTATCCCCATTGCTTTTGGAAAACATCGAAAAGATCCGGAGTCCAGCGGATGCCTCCAGGCGAACCAATTTCAGGTTCATCGGTAAATACGCCCTGTACCGTTTTTCCAAATTCATCTCCGGCAATTTTCTGATAACCCGGCATTGTTACCTCTAAGAACTTTTCGGTTACTCCTGGATAAAGCAGATCAACGTAAGAGAATCCGCCAAACCAGCCAGAACTCTTGAAATAAGTCTTCGAGATTAATATGTAATCACCGATTTTCCCAAGCTCGCTTTGTGCAGAGGAAGTAATATCAGTGTATTTGCCATTATCATTTTTCAAGATAAGATAATATTCTGAATAATTTGCCGGAATTGCAGTTGTATCAATCGGCTGCAATCCTTGACCCTGGTTATACGATTCAGGCATTTGGGCAGGGACATGTCCACCGGCAAACCCGCTGGGATAGGAATTTTCATCATATATCCAAACATTCATGTCGAGCTCTTTCCCTTTATCAACTGTATATCTGAATAACTCAAACCATTCATCAGAAAGGTATTCAGTAATTAAACCTGGCCGGGGATGCACAAATACACCACCACATCCTGCATTTTTAAAATCCCTCATTTTTTCATCAATCCCTTCCCTGGTAATTTTGCCATTCCAGACAAAAAACGGAACTGTTCCGTATTCTTTCCCCGGTTGTTTGAATTCTTTTTCAAGGAGATCAAATTTGGTGATCGATCCTTGGGGATAGGTGCTTTTGGAATTGGTACAACCCGATAACATTAAATTGACAATCAAAATAATCTGGAACAAAAAGATGGTTAATAGTTTCATATTGTGTGTTTTAGTTTTTTTAAATCAGTTGCAATTTATACATCAATTTCATCTAATATCATAGTGTTTCTTTACTCTAGGATCATAAATCATCATTGGAATTCGTATGGAATAATCGTGCATTAACCATTTTCCGGCTAACTGACGTTCACCCAAATAGTAACCATTATCACTCATGAAAATAATAACGGTATTATCAGCTATACCTTTTTCTTCCAGCACTTTCCGAAGTTCACCTATTTCATCATCAATTTCACTGATCATCCGATAGTAACCCTTAACGCTATGTTGGTATTTTTCAGGAGAATTGAAACGCCAGGTCCAGCGTAATCGGTTATAGCCTTCTCGGACTTCTTTCGGCAAAGCCAAAAAATATTTTTCCTCTTCTAATGCAGGTGGCGGAATAGTAACATCTGCATAGCGGTTATTTGATTTTTCCTGCCAGAAGTACTGTTCCGGCGCATTGTCGTGAGCGTGAGGTGCGCTAAAACTAAGCGACAAGCAAAATGGTTTATCGGTTGGAGAATTCTTGATAAACTGCTGAGCCTGATAACCTGTATATCTGGTGAGATGAACCGTATCTTTCCCAATAGTTTTGAAAAAATAACCCTTTCTATTCGGAAATTTATCTTCACGGTCATATATCCCTGCTTCATTGAACAGCTTTTCAACATCCTTGTAAATCACGCCAAACTTACCGAAAAAACCGGTATGATCGCCATTTTGCTTCAATACTACCGGATAGCTAAGTTGCATGTAAGGTTCTTTTAGGGGTCCTTGTTGAAAGGTATATCCATGAGTTCGTTCATACATGCCTGTAAGGATACTTGCCCGACTTGCTGCGCAGATGGGTGTGGTTACAAATGCCTTTCTAAAAAAGGTCCCCTCTCTTGCCAGTTTATCCATTTCAGGGGTTTGAATTATTTTGTTTCCGGCATAACCCAAAGCATCCCAGCGTTGATCGTCAGTAAGATTAAAGAATCCACCCTCTAAGAAGGTGGACTTGAAAAGCCCCTGTAAGGGGCGGGATTCGGACATTTGTAGCTCTTCTGATAGTTCTTAATCTTCTTGATAATGATAGGATTAAAATTAAAATTGGTCACATCTCATGAT
>JANONW010000184.1:0-1694 GCA_031421065.1 Prolixibacteraceae bacterium | reverse complement strand
GACGCTGCCCGATCCCGCCGTCGCGCTCGATCCGAATGCCGCGTTCGTGGAGTTGCCGCCGGACGGCACCCCGCCGAAGTTCGTCCCGCTGCGCACCGCGATCGATAAGGTGCTGGCGCAGGATCCTGCCGGCGGCGCGACGCTCGCCAACAGGAGTCCGCTGACCGCCGCGCAGTCGCGCCAGGTCGCGCGCGAGATCTTCTGGAACCGCCTGATCGCGCCGCCGCCCGAGCGGCCGAACAACCGCCGGCTCGAGGACATGTACACGCGTCCGCCGACCGACACGTCGTTGAGTACCGACGAGCCGGACATGGATCGGATGCAGTACGAGGCCAGCCTGCTCGGTTACCACGCATTGCAGAACGCCAATTCGGATCGGCTCGCGCAATACGTCTTCGCTGCATCCGCCGCGGTGTGGGCCGAGCAGCAAAGCGCAAGTCCTGGACGTGTCGGTCTGCGCTTCCCGGTCGAGACTGGCACGCCCCCAACGCCTGGCGCGACTTTCCGCCAGGCGGACGTGGTGATCGTGAACGACGGCGGCCTGAGCCTCGACTTCCAGGTTCCGGCCGAATACTTCTACGCACTCTCCGCGGTCCTGGCGACGAACGTCACAGCCGACGAGCGCTACCGGATGGCGACCGACGATGGCGAGTCGCGCATTGTCGCGTCGATCAAGGCGGCGATCGACACGAACACCATCGTCGCCGCAGCCATCACGCCCGACAACGCGGCCCGGCGTCTCGTAGCGATCGGACGCGGGCGCGTGCAACGGCCGCCGCTCTGTCCGCTCAACGCCGACGTGGACGCACTGGTCACGGCATGGCTCGCCGTGCTGGGACCATCGATCGACACGTTCTGGCAGCAGAGCCCGTTCCCTCCATTACTCGTCCCCGGCCACCTCGATCTCGTGCTCGCCGTCGTGACGCAGCAAACAGTCTTCCCGGGAACGTCGACCGCGCTGATAGCCGCGATCAAGTTGATTCCGGTAACAGACGTCGCGCAGCTCAAGGCGCTCACGGTTCAGCAGTGGTACGCCTTCTTCCTGCCCGCAAAAGTCGGCCTTCTCCCGGATTTCACGAATCCGGGCACGCCCGAGGAGCGCGTCGAGGCCTTCGTCCGCCAGCTGCGCAAGTACTTCGCGGTGCTGTCGATCGCACCGGCGCCGGTGGCGGGCGCGATCGCGAACGCGCTGTCGATTCCCATTGCCGACGGCGATCCGTTCGCGGCGTTCCTCGCGGCCGCTCCCGGCTTCGCGTTTCCGGTGGCGAACTGGGCTACGCCCGCGATCGTGAACGCACTGAAGACGGTGTTTCCCGGCGATGCGGACGCGCAGGCGTGGCTGCTCAATGCGCTGCAGACAATCGACGAGCTGCTGCGCGCGACCAACGGCGTCGGACCGGCCGCGCTGCAGTTCTCCCTGCTCGAAGCGCTCTACGCGCGCGGGTTCACCTCGCGCGCGCAGATTCAGGCGCTGTCTGCCGCTGAATTCGAGTACGCGCTGACCGGAACGGTGGCGTATCCATTTGCCGCGGCCATTCAGGCGGCGGCTGGCGGTTCGACCGCAGGGCCCACGCCGGTGCCACCCGGGCCGTTCACACCGATCAATCCGGATGGATCGCTCATCAACTGCATCCCGCCCTGGCACCTGTCGCCGCTCGGGCCGGTGAAGTATCTGCAGGATCTGCTCGCCACTG
>JANONW010000183.1:0-3933 GCA_031421065.1 Prolixibacteraceae bacterium | reverse complement strand
GTTAGCGCAAAATTTTATGATAGTCAACGTGTGGAAATCATTGAAGATACCCTTAGAAGTGCCATCATGCAGTATGGAAAACCCGATGCCATCTACGTTGACAACGGCAAGCAGTACCGCTCAAGCTGGCTTGGTAATGCTTGTACAAAGCTAGGGATTAAGCTTCTCTTTGCGAAAGCGTACCATCCAGAGGGGAAAGGTTATGGTGAGTTAATCATTATAGAGAGTCAATCGTTGAAAGTGTTCTAAATACTGAATCCCACCCCGCATTGACTCTCCATAATAATAATGTTTTTATCTTCCTAAATCCTTGAGCCATTCTAACAGGTCTGCACTTTTTTGCCATTCTGGCAGTTCATCTGAGAATGTATTTGTATAAGCATTTTCTAAAGCTTTTCTCTTTGTGCTACTATCTGTCCTTGCATAGACTTCAGTTGTTTGAATACTGACATGGCCAAGAATATCGCGAATATAAATCAGGTTTACACCAGATTGAAGCAAATGCATAGCTTTGCTGTGCCTCATGATATGAGGAGAAATTGTATCCGGGAAAGATTCTGGAAAAAACTGTTTCGCCTCATTAAAATACTTTTTAAGGATATAAGATATTCCAGATCGTGAGAGTTTACCACCTTCATTGTTGCGAAATAGCGGGTATTCATTACATTGAGGTACGTTCAGTTTATTGTCTTTTAGGTATTGCTCCAACAATTTAGCCATTGGATCCATTATGGGGACAATTCTTGTTTTGTTACCTTTTCCAGTAAGTTTTACGGTTGAGGGAGCATTAAGTCTGACATCTGCTATCCGAACATCCACAATTTCTTGTACCCTAGCGCCACTTTCATATATGAGACTTAAAAGAACTAAATCTCTTCTTCCACCTTTCGTAGTTTTTTCTGGCATATCTAACAGTTTTTTAATAGAATCAAGAGCCAAGTAGCCGATTGATTTCTTCCGCGCTTTTTTCATCGGAATCGCAAGAATTTGTTGGTATTGGTACAGTGCTTGTGGTTGCTCCAATTGAAGAAACCTAAAAAAGGCATGAATGGCTGCCAATCTCTGATTCCTTGTTGAAACGCTACACTTCCTTTCTGTTTCTATCCAGCTTAGGAAGGCTTCTATCATTTTCCTGTCCAATTGATTAAGCGTCAGCTTTTCTACCTGAATATTTGCTTCACTAACACAATAACGAAGCAAAATAGAAAATGTATCACGGTAAGACTGAATAGTATTAGTACTTGCACCCACTTCGTTTGGAAGGTACTTTGATAGATATGTTGTAAGAGAATATGCAAAATCCGTAGGTTTCATTTGACTCTAACCTCCGGGAAAATATAGGCACAAGTGAGGCTTACGGTTTCTAGTATTCCTGGATATGCTTCTTCCGTCAATCTCAAGTATTTTTCTGTTGCAGACACAGAGGCGTGCCCTAAATATGTTGAAAGAATAGGTAGTGCACAATATAAATCTAAACCTTGATTCACCATCTGACCCAATGAGTGAACCGCAAAGGTATGCCGAAAATCATGTAAACGTGGCCCTCTTCCTTTTCCTCCATGAGATATTCCACTTTTCCAAAGTATTTTTCTGAAGTCTTTGTATATAGTACAGGAGGCAATAGCGGTTCTGTCTTTTTTCATGAAAAAATGGTTTTCGGGAGTGGATACGGCATGAATATTTTCAAAATATCTCACCAAGTATTTGGTTAGTGAGGATGACATTGGGATTAATCGGTCTTTGTCAAATTTGGATTCGTGAATTGTGATCATTCCATGCTTTAAATCCACATCCTTTATCCTTAAAGCGACCGCTTCAGAAATTCTAAGTCCAGTTCCATATAACAACCGATAAATAGTAGGAAGCACTATGTGCCTATTAGAGAGTGGATGTGGCTTGATATTGCAGCACTCAGTAAAAAAACACTGAAGTTGTTCCTTCGTAAATATATGAGGTATAAATAGATTTCGGTTGATTTTTGCTTTGCAGAATGGAATATATGCCTCATAGCCAAGATCATTCAGAAACCTAGAGAACTGCCTTAAATTATTGATTCGTTTTTCCCATGTTACATCCCGCTCAGTTGGTCTTCTTTTGGTCCATTCATCAGCCACTTCCTTTGTAAGCACGTGGTTCTGAATTGTATACTTCTGTGTAAATCGGGAGAAGCGCTTTAATATATCTGCGTCCGCAGTATATTGAAACCCTAAAGATTGTTTGAATTGAACAAACTGTACAAGTAATTCGCTGAAGTCTCCAACAAAATCGCTACAGTCATAGGTTTTAGAGTTCATGTGCCGCACCTCCTTCTGTCTTTTGATTCCAAGAAAAGGAGGAAATATCCAAGGCGCATTGGCGCAAATGGGTTACATCAATTTTCAAATAAATAGAAGTAGTTTCTGTGTTTGTATGACCTAAAATCTCAGAAATTGTTGTCAATGGAATGTTTTCTTCTAGTAGAGCACTTGCAAGGCTGTGCCTCAGCGCGTGTGGCCCATGCTTCTTCCCATCTGGAATACTAATTTCGGCTAGTTGCATATATTTGGAAACAATGCTATGAAGCGTAGGTGGCGCTAATGGGGTTATTGGGCATGTATGACGCACAAAAATAGTAGTGCCATTAGTTATTGGTCGACCATATTTCAAATAATCAATGATTGCTGAACCCACTTCGGGTAGCAACGGTAGCAAAATTTTTTCTTGAGTTTTTCCTTGAATGAGCTCAATCTCATTGTACTCCCATTTGACATTATTAAATGATAGGTTACATATGTCGCCAGCTCTCATTCCAAGCCTTGATGCCAATAGAAGGATTGCATAATCACGTTTACCTTTAGGATTCCCACGGTCAACACCATCAAGAAGTAGCTGAACTTCTTCTTTGCTATACGCTGATGGAATTCTTGAAGTTTTATCAAGTTTGATATTTGGAACCACATAAGAATAATCTTTTTCTAGTATTTTCTCTTCATATAAATATCGGATTAGGACTCTAATGGAGCACATAGTGCAATGGACTGTGGCATTAGTGGTTCCAGCTAATGTGTTGGCAAATCCCAAAATGTGCCTAGCATTTAAGTCTGAAAAATCTCTTAGTTTTTGTTTTGATAGATATTCGGAAAATCTGCTTAGGTATAATTCGTTAGACTGCAGCGTTTTCTCTGAGATACCATAGCGTCTTCGAGATTCGATAAACCCCTCAAAGGCATCTTTCACAACCGAATAGTATTCCCTTCCAATGACTCGTCTTTTGGAAAGTATAAAGCCGTGAAGCTGGTATTCTCCTAGCATATTTATGGCTCGCACCTTTTTGCCATCCGGAGTTTTCAAGTTGTTGAAAATAGTGATGCCATATTCATCGTTAAGAAAGTTCAACCCAATATTCATATCATAGTATTGCAGGTTGAGGTTTTTTAAATAGAGACCAAGTGAATCCCAAATAGGTTCATAAACGCGGATTCTTTGCAGGCTGTAGTTTACCCTTAGGAGTTCATCCCTGACGGCACTTACCAATTCTTCGAAAAGTAGCTTTTGTTTCATACATAATCCTCCAATCATAAAAATAGTTATCAATCTAACCACTTTAATAGTGAATGATTATGCACAGTTTATCAATAGAAAGTTCCTTTGTTTCCAATCGTTACGAGATTTGACTCTACATAATGATTAACTCACCATAACCTTTCTTATGTGGAGCTCTACATAAGAAAGGGAAAATTGAAGCGTTTAACCGTAGATTAGATTCATTTTTATCTGAAGTAGCCCTCATGGACGTTAAATCACTTGATGAACTCAATGACTACTTAGATATTTGGATTTCGCAGCACTATCACAAAACATCGCATCATGGTCTCGGTGGCGTATCGCCTGAAGTTGCTTTTAAATCTGATAGTAAACCGCTTAAATTCATAGACATCAAGGCATGCACAGAGG
>JANONW010000182.1:0-4360 GCA_031421065.1 Prolixibacteraceae bacterium | reverse complement strand
TTCACTTCAAATATAGTGACTTATGTCGAAATATGCAACTTTTTAATAAATTTAATTCTTTAAATATCAGATATTTAACGTTATTTAATAATAATATACAAGCACTGATTATCAAGCATTTAGCTCCTCCGAAATGTTAGTAAAGAAAGAGTTGCGATTTGGCAAAAAGGAAATTACATGCCTGTATTGCCTGAAAAACCGACCAACAACCCTTAAACTGAAATTTCATGAAAAAAAATATTGTTGTCATTCTTTTGTTTTTGGCTGCATTTTCTTTGCAAGCCCAAAAACAACTTACCAAATATGTCAATCCTTTTTTAGGAACTGCTACCTTATGGGACAGTATTGACATTGGATATAAGCCTACTCACCGAACCTGGGGTGCCGAAGTCTTTCCGGGATCTTCGCTGCCCAATGCCATGGTGCAACTAAGCCCTGTCACCCAATTCAAAAGTGGTTCGGGTTATCAATACGAAGATACCGTCATTTATGCGTTTACGCACACAAGCAAAGGACATTGGAACTTATGCCACATCCCTCTCCTACCGGCTATAGGCAATTTTACCACGGATGACTACAGTTCAGCCTACAGCCACAAAAACGAATCTGCACAACCGGGTTATTACCAGGTTTATCTTGAACGGTACAGAGTAAATGCCGAGTTAACCTCTACTTTGAGGTGTGCGTTTCACAAATATACTTTCAAGGATGGACAAAGCAAAAAACTGATTGCAGACCTGTCGCGCTCGAATGAACGGGTTCGGAGCTGGGAAATCAATCAGGATGGCGAAAATGTATTCAAAGGCTTCCAGCAAACAGGTGAAAAAATGTATTTCTACGCTGTTGCCAACCATACGATCAAAAACATCGATTCACAGAAAAGCGAAAAGCATGAAATTTCAGTAGTGAACTTTGTTGATTCGCCCAAACCACTTGAAATACAGATCGGTTTTTCGTTTGTAAGCATTGCAAATGCCAAAGAAAACCTGGAGAAAGAAATGCTTGGCAAAGCTTTCCAGCAGATACGCGACGAAGCTACCAAAACCTGGGAAGCATTATTGTCGAAAATAAAAGTAACCGGAGGTACCGAAAGGCAAAAAGGATTATTTTACTCTACCCTTTACCGCTCGTTCCTCTGGCCCGCTTTGCGAAGCGATTCGAATGGAGAATTTACCGATCAGGAAGGAAAAGTTGTAAACAAAGGTTTTACCTATTACACCGAACCATCGTTGTGGGACGATTACCGCAACAAGCTGGTTTTGTTGGGTATGTTGTCGCCTAAAGTAACCGAAGATGTTATCAAATCGATGATAGACAAAGGCGAAAAAACAGGGTTTATGCCAACGTTTTTCCATGGCGACCATGCTGCCCCATTCATTTCAGGAACTTACCTCCGCGGAATCAAAGGATTTGATATAAAAAGCGCTTACAACCTGCTTTTACGAAATGCCACAATGGAAAACAAAAGCAGGCCTCGCGTGATGGAATACATTGAAAAAGGCTATATCTCAGAACCTGATACAATAGCTAAACTTGAAACAGTGGCTGCTGCAGGGGTTACCAAAACACTTGAATATGCTTACGATGATTATGCAGTAGCTTTGTTGGCCAAAGAGTTGGGCGACACTGATAATTATAACATGTTGATGAAACGCACCGGCAATTACAAAAACATGTTTGACCCGTCAACCGGCTTTATGCGTGGTAGATTAGCCAACGGTGATTGGATTAAGAATTTCGATCCGGAGTTTATATACTATGAATACATGTATCGCGAAGCCAATGCCTGGCAATCTTCATTTTTCGCACCACACGATGTAAAAGGATTAATCGGTCTTTACAAGAGCCCAAATGATTTTGAAAAGAAACTGGATGATCTTTTTTCAATTCCTTACAAGGGAGCTGAAGCCTATAACATTTCCGGATTTATCGGACAATATTGTCACGGTAACCAACCCGATCACAGCTTCCCTTGGTTGTATTATTTTGTTGGCAAACAGGAAAAATCGCAGGTTGTGCTCGACAGTATTATGGATCGCTTTTACGACATGGGCAAAGACAAACTGGCCTACTCCGGAATGGATGATGCAGGTGAAAACTCGGCGTGGTATGTGTTGGCTTCCATCGGTTTATACACCTTCTCGCCTGCCGATCCTGAATACATTGTTTCGGTGCCAATATTCGATAAGGTAGGATTCGACCTTGGAGAAAAGAAATTCACGATCATCAAAAAGAATTCAGGAAAGAAAATCGACAACATTACCTACGACAATAAAAAGATAGAAGGCTATTTCATTCCTCATTCAGAACTATTAAAAGGAAAGAAACTCGTTATTACAATGCGGGAATAATCTGATTTGGAAAAACTTGAAACTTGGAACTTGAAACTATCAATATGACAACACGAAGAATTTAGCTGATTATCTGTTTTTCTGTTACTCAATTCTAACTGATTAATGAATAATACAAACTATGAATAGGAATATAAGATCGATCCTTTTACTTGCTTTGCTTTTTTGTGTTGGACCAAAACGTGTTCATGCACAAAAGCTTCAACCCGTTGATTATGTGAACACCCTGATGGGAACCGATTCGGAGTTTAAACTTTCCAGCGGAAATACCTATCCGGCCATTGCCTTGCCCTGGGGCATGAACTTCTGGACCCCGCAAACCAGTAAAATGGGCGATGGTTGGGTTTATGGTTACGATGCCAATAAAATTCAGGGGTTGAAACAAACCCATCAACCCAGTCCGTGGATCAACGATTATGGACAATTTTCTCTTTTCCCGTTAACCGGAGAGTTAAAAATTACGGGCGAAGAACGGGCAAGTTGGTTCTCGCATAAAGCAGAAACAGCCAAACCGCATTATTATAAAGTTTACCTGGCAGATTATGATGTAACAACCGAAATTACACCAACAGAACGTGCTGCCATGTTCCGGTTTACATTTCCTGAAAACGAAAAGTCGTATGTACTGGTTGATGCATTTGACCGTGGTTCGTATGTAAAACTCATTCCTTCAGAAAATAAAATAATTGGCTATACCACCCGAAACAGTGGCGGTGTACCTGAAAATTTCAAAAATTATTTTGTGGTGGTTTTCGACAAGCCTTTTGTCAAAAGCGAAGCCTGGAGTACGGACAAAGTGGTTCCGGGCAAATCGGAATTGCAGGACAATCACGTGGGCGCTGCCATTTTTATAAATGTGTTAAAGGTTAAAGTTGAACTATATATTAATCAAATTTTATTATTATGAAAAAATCGGCTATTTTAAATCTAGTTTTGTTAATTGTTTTTTTGAGTGTTTTATCATCGTGTAGTGAGAAGAAAAGGGAATCCGTTGATGCTGCCCCGCAAAACGATATTTCCCAATTCCTGGGTCAATGGACCTTTGATTTTGGCACCAACGCTGTTGGATGGCTTGAAGTACGACAGGAAGATGGTTATTTGGATGCTGACCTTATGTGGGGCGGAGGAGGTGTTTTTTACGGTTTGCCATACGTATACATTGCTGGCGATATCTTATATCTCGGTCGATCTCACCGGAAAGAGATTCTGTCACAGGATGAAGAGGGTAATGCTATACTCACACGTAGTTATCCGACTTGGATTGAACTTAAAAGAGATGGCGAAAAAATTACTGGTTTTTATCTGAGTCCTAAAACCACTGGATTGGGACTTGATTCCGTTTTGATAAAAGGCACAAAACTGCCTGATGTTCCTCCGGCTCCGGATTTGACCAGACTAAAATTTGGAGAACCTGTAAATCTGATAAAAAATAATAATGATCTTACAGGATGGAGATTGATTGAACAAAACTCGAATAACGGGTGGTCAGTAAAAGATGGGATTTTAACCAATGCCCCTGTTCAGAAAGAAGGAGCAACGCCTATCCGTTACGGGAATCTCAGGTCTGAACAGGAGTTTGAGGATTTTAATTTAAAGCTTGAAGTTAATGCTCCAGCTCGAAGCAATAGTGGTGTTTATTTACGTGGCATGTATGAGGTGCAAGTGGCAGATTCATATGAGCGTCCACTTAGTTGGGGCGGCAGCATGGGCGCTATTTTTACCAGGATTCTCCCCACGGTGAATGCTGAAAAACCGGCAGGTGAATGGCAAACCTTGGATATCACTTTGTGCGATCGGCATATAACTGTAGTCCTGAATGGCATAACTGTCGTTAATAATCAACCTGTTTATGGAGCTACTGGCGGAGCCATTCAATCCGATGTTTTTGCCCCTGGGCCAATTTATCTCCAGGGCGATCATACTGCGATATCTTTCCGAAACTTGGTACTAACTCCAATCATTCATTAAATTAAATATTATTTAAAACTGACGCTATGAAATCTAAAACT
>JANONW010000181.1:0-1927 GCA_031421065.1 Prolixibacteraceae bacterium | reverse complement strand
CCCAAGGTCCTGCCATCGACGGTCTCACCTGGGAACGAGGCCGCTACAGCCCAACACCTACCATCGTCGAAGCCGCGCGCGCGCTGTATGCCGGCCATGCCGTCGATGAGATCTCGCGTAGCGACGCCGGCGCGGTCAACCTGGCCATCACGTCGAAGTACATCGACCGGGTGATCGCGGAGGCACAACAACACCGCCGCAAGGCGATCTGTCTTCTTACCGGCGTGCCAGGTGCTGGCAAGACGCTCGTTGGACTCGACATCGCAACGACGCACATGGACCCCGCGAGCGAACTGCACAGTGTCTTCCTCTCCGGCAACGGTCCACTTGTTGCAATTCTGCGCGAGGCCCTAGCGAGAGATCAGGTGCTGCGCGAGAAGGCGGCGGGGCGCGCCCTCCGTAAGGGAGAGGCCCGCCGTCGCGTCGAGACGTTCATCCAGAACGTTCATCACTTCCGCGATGAATGTCTGAAGAGCCCAGATATAGCGCCACCCGAGCGCGTCGCCATCTTCGACGAGGCGCAACGCGCGTGGACACTCGAGCAGACCGCCGCCTTCATGCGGCAGAAGAAGGGGAGGCCTGGCTTCGACAAGTCTGAACCCGATTTCCTGATTAGCTGCATGGACCGACATGAGGACTGGGCAGTGATCGTCTGCTTAGTCGGGGGCGGGCAGGAGATCAACACCGGCGAGGCCGGCATCACCGAGTGGATCGAGACGCTCCGCACGAACTACCCCCGCTGGCACGTCCACCTTTCGCCACGGCTAACGGACACCGAATACGGCTCCGGCATGGCGCTGGAGCGACTGTCTGAACACGGTAGCGTTGTACAAGCAGAGGCACTGCACTTGGGCGTGTCCATGCGATCGTTCCGCGCCGAGCGCGTGTCGGATTGGGTCAAGCTCCTGCTCGACCGCGACGAGGAAGCGGCGCGGCACGTCCTGGCAGATTTGCTACCCCGTTATCCGATCCATGTTTCGCGCAATCTGAGTGACGCGAAGCGGTGGTTGAAGTCGCAGGCGCGTGGGAGTGAGCGCTACGGACTGGTCGTCTCGTCGCAAGCACAGCGGCTCAAGCCGCACGCCATCGACGTGAGGGCGCCACAAGATCCGGTGCCTTGGTTTCTGGACGACAAGGACGATGTACGGTCGTCGTTCTACTTGGAGGACGCCGCCACCGAGTTCCATGTGCAGGGGTTGGAACTCGACTGGGCGTGTGTAGTGTGGGACGCGGACTTTCGTGTCGCCGTTAGAGGCTGGGAACACTGGTCGTTCGTGGGCGATCGATGGCAGCGCATTCGCAAGTTGGAGCGGCAGGCCTACCTAAAGAACGCGTACCGCGTGCTGTTGACGCGAGCGCGGCAAGGGATGGTAATTGTGGTGCCGGAAGGGGACGCGGAAGATCGGACAAGGGACGTGGAGTTCTTTGATGCGACGTATGCGTATTTGAGGCTCTTGGGCCTGCCCATGATCGGCTCTGAACGGCGAACATAGCGTGATCGATCATCCGCTGCCGACCCAAGCAGCGATATGCGCGGCACTCTCACCCAGGCGCCCCGGGCTCGCAACCCGCCTACTTCACCAACGCGCCAAAGCCTCGAGCAGACCCGCCTTGACGTCGGCATTGGCAAAGCTCGCGTCGATCGAATTGCGCGCGAGGGCGCGGAGGTCTTCGTCGGACCAGCCGAACGCCTGGCTGCACAACGCGTACTCGCCCTCCAGGCTGGCGCCCAGCAACACCGGGTCGTCGGTGTTGATGGACACGACGCGCGGGTGCCGCAGGGCGATGAGTGAATCGACGAGCTCGGCCGCGGCGCCCGCCGATTGGGTGCGCAAGAGGCTGACGCACAAGCCCACCGGGGGCAGCCCGTCTTGCTCGGCATCAGCAAAGCCGGCATCGATGGCGTCGATCATGGCGGGCAAGCGGC
>JANONW010000180.1:0-3945 GCA_031421065.1 Prolixibacteraceae bacterium | reverse complement strand
AAAGTCAGGGATGAAGCCGAAGCTTGGGAGAAGGCTCGCAATGGGTTCGACAAGAAAATTAACTGGCAGTTTACCTCGGAGAAGGCTCGTATAAAACTTAAGAGACTTTATCCGTCATATGATCGTTGACATGACACTAGTTTGTTTTCAAATGATGCATAATTAAACGATACTATTAAAATGTCCAAGAGAACGTCTTTAAAAGATATAGCAGAAAAAGTTAAAGTTTCAACTGCGCTTGTTTCGTATGTAATGAATGGTCAGGAGAAAGAAAAGCGTGTTGGTAAAGAAGTTGTTAAAAAGATCAGGGATGCAGCGGCTGAATTAAATTATCAGCCAAATCAGATTGCACGGAGTTTAAGAAAGGGATCAACAAAAACGTTAGGACTAATCGTTGCGGATATTGCCAATCCATTCTTTGGAAATATCGCAAGAGTGATTGAGGATGAAGCCAGCAAACAGGGATATACCGTGATTTTTGGCAGTTCGGATGAGGATAGCGGCAAAATGGGATCATTGGTTGATATTTTAATAAACAGGCAGGTTGATGGTTTTATTATAGTTCCAGCTGAAGGAACCGATTTGCAGATAAAAGCTTTGCAAGAAAAGAAAATTCCTCTTGTACTGACTGACAGATATTTCAGGGAAGTAACGACGAATTATGTAGTGCTTGATAATTTCGGGGCTACCTATGATGCAATTTCCCATTTAATTGAAAAAGGGTTCAAAAAGATTGGAATGATTGCCTATAAATCAGCCTTAATCCATATGCAGGAAAGGGTCCGGGGGTATGTTGAAGCAATGAATGCCAATAACCTGGGCAATGAAATTCGGATAGAAGAAGTACGATACAATCATAAACGAAGTGACACTGAGAAAGCTATGAATAAATTAGTTGCAGGGGACAAGAAAATTAGTGCCATATTGTTTGCAACCAATACGCTGACTATATCTGGTTTATATTGTGTCAAAAAACTCAGCCTTAAAATACCTGAAGAGCTTGCTATTATCGGGTTTGACGGAAATGAAGCCTTTGATTTTTTCTATTCGCCGTTGACCTATATTGAACAGCCTATTGAAGAGATGGGGAAAGAATCGGTCAGGGTATTGTTGGATCAGATTCAGGGCTCAACCAAAACAATACATGTTGAATTACGGCACCAATTGATCCAACGGGAATCTTGCGGCTAAACTATTTTTTGATTTTTGCTTAATCGTTTAATTTAAAATTTTATACCGATGAAAAAGTTAATCTTTCTTATAATGGTGTGTCTGACTGCGGGTGAAGTATTTTCCCAGGCAGGATTTAATGGTCTTGAAATGGAGTTGGGTAATTTATACCGGCTGTCAAATGCGAAAACCCGCTCCATCAGTCCGGAGAATTTCACGGGAGAGAAGGGTAAAGGCGGCATGGCACGCCTGGAAGACCGTGACAAGCCGAATGTGGCCAATTCGGCCAATGCTGCCCGTGATTTGGGGCAGGGATGGAAAGTGAATCCTTATATCCGGATCCAACCCGGAGAAACATTTACCATTGCTGAAATTGAAGGTCCAGGAGCAATTCAGCATATCTGGATGACACCCACAGGCAATTGGCGCTCTACTATCATGCGTATTTACTGGGATGATGAAACGGAACCTTCAGTTGAATGCCCTGTTGGCGACTTCTTTTGCATGGGCTGGAACGAGTATGCCCCGCTTAGTTCACTGGCTGTTTGTGTGAATCCGGGAAGCGCGTTCAATTGCTACTGGACGATGCCCTTCCGTAAAAAATGCAGGATTACGATGGAAAATATCAATGACAAGGATCCTATGACATTGTACTATCAAATTGATTATACACTGACAAATGTCCCTGATGATGCCGCTTATTTTCACGCTCAATATCATCGGACAAATCCCAATACGACTTCAGATTATACCATTGTTGACAATATCAAAGGCAAAGGCCAGTTAGTTGGCATTTATATGGCCTGGGGTGTCAATAATAACGGATGGTGGGGCGAAGGCGAAATCAAGTTTTTCATGGATGGCGACACTAAATTCCCCACTATTTGCGGAACCGGTACCGAAGATTATTTCTGCGGCTCATACAATTTTGACCGCAACGGACAATACAAGGAATTTTGCACCCCTTATGCGGGTTTGCACCAGGTGATACGCCCCGATGGGACCTACAAATCACAACAACGGTTCGGGCTCTATCGCTGGCACATTAAAGATCCAATACGGTTTGAAAAGGATTTAAGGGTCACTATTCAGGATTTGGGCTGGAGGCAGGGCGGCAGGTATTTGCCCCAACAATCTGACATTTCTTCGGTTTGTTTCTGGTACCAGACCGATCCACATGCCAAATATCCAAAATTGCCTTCATGGCAACAATTAGAAGTTAATTAAAACAATCAGCAGATAAATAAACTTTATAATACATTTAAATGACAAACAGATTGATTGGCCGTTTGCCTAAAGTTGGTATCCGGCCTGTGATTGACGGAAGAGAACGCGGCGTTCGCGAATCGCTCGAGGTACAGACCATGAACATGGCTTTGGCCGCGGCCCGTTTTATCGAAGAGAACCTTCGTTTCCCGAGTGGCGAAAAAGTGGAATGCGTAATTGCCGATACCACTATTGGCGGTGTTGCCGATGCTGCTTTTTGTGCCGATAAATTCGAAAAGGAAGGCGTTGGCGTTTCGTTGACTGTTACTCCCTGCTGGTGTTACGGAACCGAGGTTATGGATACAAATCCGTTGGTTCCCAAGGCGGTGTGGGGATTTAACGGTACCGAACGCCCTGGCGCTGTTTATCTGGCAGCAGCATTGGCCGGTTATACCCAGAAAGGCCTTCCGGCATTCGGCATTTATGGCCATGATGTGCAGGATTCAGACGATACCAGCATTCCTGATGATGTTCAGGAAAAAATACTGCGGTTCGTAAAAGGCGGACTGGCCGTGGCTCAAATGCGCGGAAAATCTTACCTTTCGATTGGCAGCGCTTCAATGGGAATTGCCGGTTCAGTAGTGAATCCCGATTTCTTTCAGGATTACCTCGGCATACGATGTGAATCGGTTGATATGACAGAAATACTTCGCCGCATCGACGAAAAAATCTATGATCAGGAGGAATACAAAAAAGCATTGGCATGGACCAAAACGAATTGCCCGGAAGGGGATGACCTGAATGATCCTAAAGATCAATCAACCCGCGAGCGTAAAGATTGGGAATGGGAAATTTGCGTTAAAATGACACTCATTTGCCGCGATTTAATGATTGGCAATCCTGAACTTAAAAAACTTGGTTTTGGCGAAGAAGCCAAAGGCCGGAATGCGATTGTGGGAGGTTTCCAGGGTCAGCGCCATTGGAGCGATTATCTTCCAAATGCCGACTTTTCTGAAGCCCTGCTCAATTCCTCGTTCGACTGGAACGGAATCCGCCAGGCTTTTGTATTTGCAACCGAAAACGACAGCCTGAATGGGGCAGCCATGTTGTTCGGTCATTTGCTGACCAATACCGCACAAATTTTTTCTGATGTCCGCACCTACTGGAGCCCGGATGCAGTAAAACGGGTAACTGGAAAAACTTTAAGTGGAATAGCCGAAAATGGTATCATTCACCTGATCAATTCCGGATCGACCACTCTTGACGCTACTGCCATGCAGCGCGATGAAGATGGAAAACCGGCGATGAAACCTTTCTGGGAAGTGACCGAAGAGGAAGCTGCCAAATGCCTGGAAGCCACTGATTGGTGCCCTGCAAGCAAGGGATATTTCCGTGGCGGCGGTTTTTCTTCCCATTTCAAAACACAGGGAACTATGCCGGTAACCATGTCGCGTGTGAACCTGGTAAAAGGATTGGGGCCAGTATTGCAAATTGCCGAAGGCTGGACGGTTGAATTGCCTGAAGATGTTCACACCGTTCTGGATAAACGCACCGATCCGACCTGGCCAA
>JANONW010000179.1:0-2238 GCA_031421065.1 Prolixibacteraceae bacterium | reverse complement strand
TTTATTATAACTGTTAAAACCACCTCCTTTGGTGGTGGTTATGTATAAATTGGCTTTGCCTGAAAATTATTAATCATGAGATGTGACCAATTTTAATTTTAATCCTATCATTATCAAGAAGATTAAGAACTATCAGAAGAGCTACAAATGTCCGAATCCCGCCCCTTACAGGGGCTTTTCAAGTCCACCTTCTTAGAGGGTGGATTCTTTATTTTGGGGAGCAGTTCCATTTTTCAAGGCAGTTTTGGGCGCCATCGGATTTGACCCGGGCAATATTTGGGGGGCCGGTTGTTTCTTCAGTATTTCTTCCCTTTCTTTTTCTGCCTGAATTTTGGCATTTTCCTTTTCCTTTTGCATTTCTTCATAAATCTCAAATCCCTGAAATTTCAGTTCATTCGCATTTTCAGGTTCGGCCAGCCAAACCACATCGTCTTTCTTCAGCCCTTTTCTGATCAGCACATAATTTTCGTTTTCATCGCCAAGCCAAACAATTTGCTTAACCTGTTTTTCTTTCCCCAGATAAACAAATTTCAGGCTGTCGTTTTCAAACACAGCATCCGAAGCAATCATTAACGTATCGGCAAAAGTATTGGCCTGAATTGCATTACTGGTAGTCATCGCGGGTTTCAGGTCTTTGTCTTTACCGAATATTTTGATTTTTACCTCAAAAACCTTGGCGTCGCTGTTGGGCATGGCCTGGCCAATATTTGCAACCGATATCACTTCGCCAGTCAATTCTTTATCAGGAAAAGCATCAATTCCAAGCTTCACGTTCTGCCCGATTTTAATCTTTGAAATATCAATTTCGTTGATGTAAGTTCTTGAAATCAGGTTGGTCATTTCAGGAATGGTGGCTATTACCGAATTATATGGCCCGACTTTCGAACCGGTTTTTATAATTTCGCCCCACGGATATTTAAAATAAGTAAGAATTCCGGCTTTTGGCGCTGTAATTTCTAGGGAGTTAAACAGTTTATCAAGTTCCTGCGATCGTTCAAGCACCTGCCGGTAGCTGATGTACCTGCGGTCAACCCTATTTTCTTCCTGTTTCGTCTTCAGAATATAGGCCTTTTGCTCCTGCTCCAGTTTACGTGCAGCCTTGTCGTTGTCCATGGCGGCTTTTTTCTGAATGGAGGGCGATTCGTAAACCGACTCTTCCATGATAATTTTCTTTTCTTCCAGATCGAGCCTTGCATTTACAATTAAATCGCGCTGGTTACTAAGGTTGAGGTTCGAATCGATTTTGCCGTCTTCATATTCCGACAATGTCCTGTCCATTTCATCCTGTGCTGCTTTTAGTTGCTCCTCAACTGCCTTGTGATCGAGAGTGGCCACATAACTGCCCGAATCGACCCAGGTTCCCTCTTCAACCATATCGGTAATGGTCAATTCGTATATCCGCAAATTCCTGTCTCTCAGTTTCTCCGGAATATTAATACTTTCCGACTTTTCTGATTCAAGCTGACCGGATGAGAAAATAACCGCATTAAAAGTGCCGCGTTGAACACTGACGGTTATTTGGGACAAATCGGCTTCGCCCTTTCGAAGGGAAAAATAAAGAACAATCAACAAAACAGCAGAAATTACAATATAAAAAATTCTTTTAGTATTCATGGTTAATCGTTATTTTGTAATATTAGTTGGTTCATTTCAAAACAGCAAAAGCGCCTAAATAGTTTCTATATCATAAACTCAGAATTCGATCATTTCCATCATGTTAAAAATAAATTTTAACTGGCATTTTGCTCAACATTTATGCCAAATATGTAAACAAATCATATGTTCTATTACATCATGCGTAAATTTAAACGAATATTTTTTTCCTATCAACAGACATTTTGAATTTTGATTTAAAGCATTCTTAAATTTATTTATGATTTATTAGTTAAAATTGCCTGTAAAAAAATATTCAGCCCATTTTTCGGCCCAACATTTCATGTGCCATTTGGCAAAATTTCAAGATTGATTACTGGGAATTCCGATAAAGAAATAAAGAAAAAATTATTCTCACATTACCATTTAATAAAAAAGAAAAAATGACTTGGATATTTCTTAACTTTAGTTTTAAAAAAATCTATTATGAAACAAATTATTCTTCTTTTTGCAGCCATCATGATGGCTCTCAATGCCAGTTCGCAATACAAGGTAGAAGTCGAAACGGGCGAAAAACCAATGTCAAAAGGGATTCAAATGGCTTTCACTGTAATGATTCCGGAAGCAAAAACAGAAGAAGTAGAG
>JANONW010000178.1:0-1792 GCA_031421065.1 Prolixibacteraceae bacterium | reverse complement strand
CATGGCTTGCACTTGGTCACCAAACTCTTTACCCAATATGACCGCATTCAGTTCGTCATTGTGCAGAAAGCTGCGCCAATCAAGATTTGTAGACCCTACCGTTGCCCAAACGCCGTCAATCAGTGCTGTTTTTGAGTGCAGCAAGACGCCTTGGCGCTGAAAAATTTTGATGCCGGCTTTCAGCAAATTTGAGTAATGGGCTCGACCTGCGTGAAGTGCCAGCCAAGAATCTGTTTGGCTGGGCAGAATCAATGTGACATTCACTCCGCGTGCTGCTGTCTCTTTCAAGACGTTCAGCAGCTGAATATCCGGCACGAAATAGGCGTTCGTGATTTGTACGCTTTTTTCAGCAGTGCTGATGGCAGACAGTAGGGCTGCGTAAATGGCGCTGGCTGTGTCGTCGCTAGAGCTGCCTATAGCGCGAACAACTTGTTTGCCAGCAATGACGGGCTGCGGGAAATATTTCTTGGCGGCTAACGGGTTGCCTTTTTGCTTTTCCCATGTTGTCATAAAGAGTTTTTGAAATTCAGCAACGACTGGGCCTTGCAGTTTGATATCCGTGTCACGCCAGGCCAAGACTGATTCTTCAGGCGGTTTGATTTGCTTTCTAAATGAACTGCCCGAATGCACACTGCTGATGTTGATACCACCCATGAAAACGATTTCACCATCGATGATGAGCAGCTTCCTGTGATCACGTTGATTCAACGCCCAATCTTTTCTCGCCAACAGCGGGTTGATGGGGTTGAACTCAAGCACATTGATGCCAGCTTCTTGCAATTGTTCAAAAAAGAGATTGGGTGTTGTGCTTGTGCCCACGCTGTCTCGAATAACATTGACTTGCACGCCTTGCAGTTGTTTTTCTATCAACGCCTTTGCGAATAATTTGCCGACGTCATCGTCATCAAAAATATAGGTTTCTAAATTGATGTGATCTTTAGCCAGCGCAATGGCGGCTAGCATGTCGCGGTAGGTGTCAGTGCCATCTTGCAATAAGGCAACTTTGTTGCCAACGACCAAAGGGCTGCCCACGATAGCTTCTTCAATCGCCAAGTGCTGGTTGAGAAAATTGTTATCACTTGCATTTGCTTTGATGCGGTCAAGTATGGCTTTGCTATGTGCTTTGGACAAAGCGCCATGCGTGCCTACCATGTGGATGGGTTTGGCTGCGTTGCGATTCATGTCCGGCACAAACCTCGGAAGCGAGCTGCAGCCGGCTAGAAATGCAAAGCTCAGAAGACAAATATTGAGTATGCCCCGTCTGAAGTTGGTATAAAAAACACTCAATTGAACCACCTCAGTCATTGCGATTTAAATAAAAAAACTTCATGCGATACAAAACTATTGTATCGCATGAAGTTTTTAGATGACTTTGAAATTAAGGGCGAACAATAATATCGTTGCGAACTGATTTCACATTTTTCACATTGCGTGCAATGTTTTCAGCTTGCATTTTTTCAGCATTTGATTTTGCAAAACCTGACAATTGGACAACACCGTTGAGTGTTTCAACGCTGATAGATGTCATCGCTACAGTGCGGTCTTCAGCAAATTTTGCCTTGATGACTGTTGTGATGCCTGTATCGTCAACATAAGCACCCACTGACTCTTGTCCACGGCCTACAGCGCAGCCAGTGCTACTGATGATGGTGATGCCCGCTAAAGTGGCGAAAATAATAGCGCGTGTGTATTTCATGGTTGTATCTCCTGAGCTAAAGTAAAACAGTCTTGGTGCAAATATCAAAAAACTCGTCAATCAATGGCACCACACCTATTGACGAGCTATAACGAA
>JANONW010000177.1:0-19048 GCA_031421065.1 Prolixibacteraceae bacterium | reverse complement strand
ATCGGCATAAAATGAAGTATTGTATCGGGTATCGACCCCAAGCTGTGTATATAAAACCTTCGAAATAACTGTCCTGTAATTCATGCTGATATATCCTGCAACCGCCGGCAAATGAATGTAACTTTCGTTGCTTCCTTTCTGAACCAGCAATTGTGTCCGTACCAGCCAGTGTTTGCTATCGAAATCTTTGTTTAAATAAGCCGAAAGAATCAGTAATTCACTGCCTTGGGTCGGCAAAGCCTCTTTGTTGTTATAAATGTAATTCCCAAGCAGCGAGTAACCTGCCCCAACAGTTGTCCTGAATTCCTGTGAATGAACGCTCGCCCGGATGGTCATTTCATTCATATTATCGAAGTTGTTTTGCCATTCAAAATGGTTCGAATAATAATACTGATCGAAATATTCTGGAACCAGGGATTTCAGACTACCTTCAATACGCAGACTGGTGGTGTCTTTTCCTATTCTCAAAGGTTTATTGATGTATCCGTTCAACTCTGTCTGCCCTGCGCGGTAACCGGTCAGGTAAATTCGACCGTCGGCTTCCCACTGCCAGAATTTTCCTTCATTCCTGAAAAATCCACCACCCACAAATGTATTCGATTGCTTTTCAGGATAATATTTTCCGGGAACTGAAAAACGGTACCAAAGCTGATCATTGCCAATGTAAGCGCGTTTCCCGAAAGTATATTTCCGGTCGGGGGCTTCATAAATCTTGAACTGGAAAATATTGGTCAGCCGTGTATATTTCACACTGTCGTTGGTACTTATCGAATCGGTAAAAATGTTATCAAAAAAGCCACTGCGCGGATTGTCTTTGGTAAACTTTCGCTTGTTGCCCGAATATTCCAATTCATGAATAAATCCAACTCTCGGGATAAACGTGTCAATTATATATTCAGCACTGTCGGCTTCCACCGTTTTTCCCAGCCGGTATTCGTTTGAAGTGTAAAAATTGTTGTTCTGAAGTTTGTTTACTGCATCGTCCATCCTGACCGTAAAATCCTCCGTTTTTTCGATTCCGCTCAACGGCTGGCCGGCCGAAATCCCCCCGTTTTCCTGCCCCTGCAATCGGTTGAAAATAATATTTGAATGAGAAATAAACGCATCGGAATTGTAGGATGTCACCATTCCAATGTTGTGATATTTGTTTTCCTGTTTGGGATACTGGCCCTGCGACCTTGTTTGGTTGTATATGAATCCGAAGTTGAGCTTCTGATTCACATTTTGTGAATGAATAACATTAAATCGGGTTTCATTCTTCGAACTTCGGTTTTCACTCTGCGTGTAATCCAAAACCGTGTAGGGTGTAGTTGTATTAAAGTACTGGATCTGCGAAGGAGTGAGCCAATATGCGTCGAACGAACGGCTGAAATAAAAATCGGAATTGAATTTACGTTTAAAAAAGTCATTTGTCTGGTAGGCCCCACCGTTATTTCCGGTAAAAATATTGCTGATGCTAAGTTGCTCAAACGGATGGTAAACATGGAAGAATGCAAGTGTCGTATCCAATTCTGAAGGATCCATTCTTGACCCCTGATCTGTTAATTCCCAGACTTTTATAACGGATGGGATACTGGGCTTTTTAGCTTGTTCTTCCGAATCCTCATTCGATTGATTTGCAGCACCTGTATTACTTCCGGTATTTCCTCCCATTGCACGCCCGGATGGCAAACCCCCGGGCCTTACTTGCGCATTGGCTTGAACAACAATCAGAAACGCGGCTAAAACTATGTAAATGTATTTTCCAGACATGTAGGCGCAAAGATAATTAAATATGATACCCTGTCAATATTCATCTTTAGTTTTAATAAGTTTTCAACCAATTGTTGTTAATTATTGGTTGCGGCAGATTACATGAATCCACTTTTGTTTTCTTTATATTTGTGCCAAATTGAAAAAAGAATATGGTCTCGAATTACGATGAAGGTTCAATAAAAACACTTGACTGGCAGGAACATATAAGAAAACGTCCGGGCATGTACATTGGCAAGCTTGGCGATGGCACGGCAGGCGATGATGGTATTTATGTGTTGCTTAAGGAAGTGGTCGATAACTCCATCGATGAATTTATGATGGGGAACGGGAAAAGGATAGAAATACATGTAAGCGACGAACTGGTGACCATCCGCGATTTTGGTCGTGGTGTTCCGCTCGGAAAATTGCTCGATGTCGCTTCGAAAATGAACACCGGTGCAAAATACGATTCCGAAGTATTTAAAAAATCGGTCGGATTGAACGGTGTTGGCATCAAGGCAGTGAATGCTTTGTCGAGCCATTTTTTAATCAAATCGCTCCGTGAAGGCGAAGTTAAAGAAATCAGCTTTAGCGAAGGACTTCTGAAAGAGGAAAAAGAAGTCGCAACAACCGATCAGCCCAACGGCACTTTTGTAGCCTTTACCCCTGATATTAAAATATTTAAGAGCTATCATTATATTGACGATTATGTGATCAATATGATGAAAACCTATTCTTTCCTGAACTGTGGCCTGATAATGGAATTCAACGGAGAGAAATTTCATTCGAAAAACGGATTGAAAGATCTACTCGAAGAATATCAGGAATCGGAATCGCTCTATCCGGTCATTCATCTGAAAAACGGTGACATCGAGGTTGCCATCACCCATGGAAATCAATATGGCGAAGATTATTATTCATTTGTAAACGGGCAGCACACTACTCAGGGCGGAACCCATCTGGTAGCTTTTCGCGAAGCCATCGTTAAAACCATCCGCGACTTCTATAAAAAGGACTTCGACCCTTCCGACATCCGGGCTTCCATCGTTGCGGCCATCAGCATAAAAGTGGAAGAGCCGGTTTTCGAATCGCAGACCAAAACAAAACTCGGATCGAAAGACATTGGCCCCAACGGTCCGGGCGTACGAAACTACGTGGCAAATTTTGTTCAGAAAGAACTCGATAATTATCTGCATAAAAATCCGGATGTTTCCGAAGTATTGTTGCGGCGCATTCAGGAATCGGAACGTGAACGCAAGGCCATTTCAGGAATAAAAAAACTGGCAAAACAACGATCAAAAAAAGCGAACCTGCACAACCGAAAACTGCGCGATTGCCGGGTGCACCTAAACAGCAACCACGAAGCGCGCGAAAATTCTTCCATTTTTATTACTGAAGGCGATTCGGCCAGCGGTTCGATCACCAAATCGCGCGATGTGAATTTACAGGCAGTGTTCAGTCTTAAAGGAAAACCGCTGAACACTTACGGGTTGACAAAAAAAGTGGTTTACGAGAACGAAGAGTTTAACCTGTTGCAGGCAGCCCTGAACATTGAAGATAGCATGGACGATTTACGCTACAACAAAGTGATTATCGCTACCGATGCCGATGTTGACGGGATGCATATCCGCCTGTTGCTCATCACTTTTTTCCTGCAATTTTTTCCAGAATTAATTCGAAGGGGCCATTTGTTTATATTCCAAACACCGCTTTTCAGGGTCCGGAACAAAAAGGTAACTCACTATTGCTATAACGAAGAAGAACGGGTTTCGGCCATTCAAAAATTGGGCAAAACTGCCGAAATAACCCGGTTCAAAGGGCTGGGCGAGATTTCACCTGATGAGTTTAAAAATTTTATCGGCCCTGAAATCCGGCTTGACCCGATCCTGATGAAAAAACATGAATCGGTTCCACAAATGCTTGAATTTTACATGGGCAAAAATACCCCTGAACGTCAGGATTTTATCATTGATAATCTGTATGTGGAAAAAGATGACTTTTAAACAAGATATTTGACAAAGAAAAACGGATGACAGAATTAGATATTATTATACGGATTTATAGAGAATTAATTTCCATGATTGGGAAGAACGGGATTTCTATTGATCTTCGTGTAAAATCTGAAGTTGGGACAGTTCAAGACGACCCATTTGACAATTGGATTGAAAATGAAATTAAAAAAGCCCTTCCTAAAACCTTTGAAGTTTTTCATTCGGGTTCATTAACGACACCCGATTTGATTGTTCGGGATAAAAATTCAGGAACAATTGTTGGTTTAGAGATTAAGAAATTAATTCAAAAAACAAATGGAAGTGATTCAAGAGGTTTGACAATTGATTACAATAGTTGTTTGCCTTGCGGTTCGACATTAATCAAAATAAGAGCTGAAACGATTGTTATTCCTTGCTTTTATCTATTTGCACTACTGGACAATGAAAGTAAGAATATTGTTACACTTATACTTTTAGACGGTGACTTTCTGAATTATGACTTTGAACTTCATAAAGAATCCAAGTACTCAAATTTTACGGAATATAATCATGGCCCTTATGGCGAAGGTTCTGTAAGACACAGAAAAATGTACACCTATCCAAATCCCTTAAATTCTAAACTATCGGAATTTCACCTTAGACAAATTTTGATTGCTAAGAAAACTGATTTAGAGAAAATCAAATCTACAGACTTTGTTTCGGAACAAATTATCAGGGTTGACAAATTTGGAAATTCATTCTTTTACTACCTAAAAGATGAAACAGGCAGTAAAGCTATCAGAAAAGGTGGCCTTAAAACGTTGACAGATATCTTTGATGCTTGCAAGCAGCGTTTGCCAATAGAAAGAACTGCGTCAATTCCTTCTATTCCACCATTAAATAAGTAAGTTATGTTGAGATTAGAAAAGGAACAGAACACTGATTACACATTTCTCGGTCTATTTGCAGGGGCGGGTGGTTTAGACTTAGGTTTCGAGTTGGCAGGGTTTAATCATACAGAATCAAATGAAATTCTTGACTATGCAGTAAATACCTTGCAATTGAACCGTCCAGATTGGGATATTATTCATGGTGATGTTCGAGAATATACACCAAAATTCAAAAAAGGATTAGATGTCTTATTGGCAGGATTTCCTTGCCAAGGCTTTTCATTAGGTGGTAATAGGGATGAATCAGACGAACGAAATACTTTATATAAAGAAGTAGTCCGAATAGCTAATATTATGCAGCCAAGGGTGATTGTTATGGAAAATGTTCTCAATTTAAGAACGATGAAACACCCTGAGACAGGAAAACCTTTTGCTCAACAAATTTCAGATGAACTTTCTGCAATAGGATATACAACCAAATTTGATTTTTTCAGAGTATCTGAGCATGGAGTTCCTCAAACTCGAAGAAGATTCATTTTCATAGCATTTAAGGGAGATTCTTTAAAGCATTTTAGATTTCCTAAACCCGAAAAAGATACTGCAATAAAAAACTTCATTTTTGACTTAGGACAAAACTTAAATATTAAATTGCCAAACCACAACCCTGAATGGGGATTTAAAAGTTATGCACATAAAGAGACGGGCCAGCCATTTGACAGTTCAGAATTTGCAATCCCAGTTCGTTTAAGCAGAACAGCTTCCGAAGGAAATCCAATCAGGGATTTTAAATCACCTTTCCCTGCTATAGATACAGCAACAGTTTGGGGTTGGGCAATCGGTAATGTTATTGCCGACAGAATCGATAAGGACAGAGAAAATGCAATGTACGTTAGAAACCCTGAATCAACAGCAAAACTTTGGAGGATAAAAGCAAGCAAAATTAGATCCTTCACAGCAAGAGAATATGCACGATTACAAACTTTCCCTGATGATTGGGTTTTTTATGGGAATAACAAACGTGAACTGCAATTACAAATTGGAAACGCTGTACCTGTAATCTTTGCAAAACGTATCGCTATGCGTGTGCGGCAAGCATTAGAAGTATTGGATGGACAAAGTGAAGTTTTGGTAGAAGAAGGGGAACAAATGATGATATTCTAAATTAAAATGGCTGAAGAAAATACCAACAAGGAAGAATTCCAAAAGGAAGAAAAAAAAGACGGCATTGTCTATTTATCGGGAATGTACCAGCAATGGTTTCTTGATTATGCTTCGTATGTTATTCTCGAGCGCGCTGTTCCTTATGTCGAAGATGGTTTAAAGCCGGTCCAGCGAAGGATCTTGCACGCCATGAATATGATGGACGATGGCCGTTATAACAAAGTGGCCAACATCATCGGTCAAACCATGCAGTACCATCCGCACGGCGATGCATCTATTGGTGATGCACTCGTTCAGCTTGGACAAAAAGAATTACTGATCGATGCGCAGGGAAACTGGGGAAATATCCTCACAGGCGACAGCTCGGCTGCCCCACGATACATCGAAGCCCGATTGTCAAAATTTGCGCTTGATGTTGTTTTTAACCCAAAAACGACCAAATGGAAACTGTCTTATGACGGACGTAACCGCGAGCCAATTGCACTTCCGGTAAAATTCCCGTTGTTGTTGGCCCAGGGTGTCGAAGGGATTGCCGTTGGGCTGGCCTGCAAAATACTGCCCCACAATTTTCTTGAATTGATTGATGCCTCCATCGCTCACCTGCGTGGTGAAGATTTTGAATTATATCCTGATTTTCCGACCGGAGGCTCCGGCGATTTCTCGCGTTACAACGATGGCATACGCGGTTCATCTATAAAAGTCAGGGCTAAAATTGAGAAAAAAGACAGCAAAACACTGGTAGTTACCGAAGTTCCGTTTGGCAGAACTACCTCTTCGCTGATAGAATCCATCATCAAAGCAAACGACAAAGGAAAAATAAAGATTCGCAAGATTGACGACAACACCTCGGATAAAGTTGAAATAATGGTTCATCTGATTCCCGGAATGTCATCGGACAAAACCATCGATGCATTGTTTGCCTTTACCGATTGTGAAATTTCCATTTCGCCCAATAGCGCCACTATTCAGTACGATAAACCAAGATTTATCGGTGTCAGCGAAATTCTGAGGATCAATACTGATCAGACAGTGACTTTGCTGAAACTGGAATTGGAAATCAAAAAGGGAGAACTTGAAGAAGCCTGGCATTTTTCATCACTCGAGAAAATATTCATCGAAGAACGCATATATAAAGACAAAGAGTTTGAAGATTCGGCCAATATGGATGAGGCGATCGACCATATCGACTTGCGCCTTATTCCTTGGAAACCGAAGCTAAAACGGGAAGTTACCCATGAAGATATTTTGCGCCTGATGGAAATCAAAATGGCACGAATCCTGAAATTCAATACAGATAAGGCCAACGACCATTTGCTGGCCATAGAAGACGAGATTGAACAAATCAACAAGAATATTGAGGATATTATTCCATTCACCATTGCATGGTACGAACGCCTCCGGACAAAATACGGGAAAGGCCGCGAGCGCAAAACCGAAATCAGGAATTTTGAAAATATCGTTGCTTCAAAAGTGGTAGTAGCAAACGAAAAACTATATATCGACCGAATTGAAGGGTTTATGGGAACCAGCCTCAAAAAAGCCGAATATATATGCGATTGTTCTGACATGGACGATGTGATTGTTTTCAGGAAAGATGGAACCTACATTGTGTCGAAAGTGACTGATAAAGCATTTATTGGGAAAAATATCCTGCACCTGGCCCTTTTCAAGAAGAACGACAACCGTACCATCTACAATGTAGTGTACCGCGATGGTAAAAACGGGTTCATCTATATGAAGCGAATAGCTGTAACAGGCGTCACCCGCGACAAAGAATACGATCTGACCCAGGGAACGCCCGGATCGCGCATTCTGTATTTCAGCGAAAATCCGAATGGTGAAGCCGAAGTTTTGCGCGTTACCCTGAAGCCAAAACCACGCATCAAAAAACTAATTTTCGAAGTCGATTTCGGGGAACTGGCAATCAAAGGGCGGGCATCGATGGGCAATATCCTGACCAAGTACGAAATTCATAAAATAGCCCTCAAGGAAAAAGGGGTTTCAACGCTTGGTGGCCGCAAAATATGGTTCGACGAAGATGTACGAAGGCTTAATTCTGACAACCGTGGCAAGTACCTTGGCGAATTCAGCGCTGACGACATGATTTTGGTTATCTATAAAAATGGTGATTATTTGTTGTGCAATTTTGATTTGTCAAACCATTTCAACGATGGCATTTTGCTCATCGAAAAATACAATCCTGATAAAACACTTACATCTGTATATTTTGACGCCGAGCAAGGTTACTATTACGTGAAACGCTTCCCAATTGATGAATCACAAAAGGAGGTTGGTTTTATCGGTGAATTCCCCGAGAACAAACTCATCAGTTTCACATGGGTGGGGCATCCACGTTTGGAGCTTGAATTTGGCGGAAAGAATGAAGGCCGTGAGCCCGAAATTATTGATGTGGCCGAATTCATTGGAGTAAAATCGTACAAAGCCAAAGGTAAACGCCTTTCGGTTTATGAAATAAGCAACATAAACGAACTTGAACCAATTATTACTGACGAAGAAGCGGCCGAAGAACAAGTTGAAGAGGTTAAAAAACCGGACATCGTTATCCCGGATATTGAAGATCTGCTGTTTGGAATTGACAAGCCAACCAACGGAGATGAACCGCCAAATCAGATGGAAATCAAGTTTTAACGAGTGTTTTTATTTTGATCCAATAACCAATAACCAATGTTCAATAACCAATATTCAATAACCAATATCCAATATCCAATAACCAATATCGAATAAGAAACAAGAAACAAGAAATCCGACATCGATAAACAGAGCGGAACTTGAAACTTGAAACCTGAAACTTTGAACTATTTTTGATTTATGCGAATATACTTAATCGGCTACATGGGGAGTGGAAAATCAACGTTGGGACGATTGCTGGCCGCTACCTTAAAACTCTCTTTTATAGATTTGGATACTTTTCTGGAAGAGAAATATTTCCGGACAATCCCTCAAATTTTTGCTGAAGAAGGTGAATCCGGATTCCGCAAAAAAGAACAGAACGCACTACATGAAGTAGCTGCTTTCGATGATGTAATTGTAGCAACCGGCGGTGGGGCCCCCTGTTTTTTCGACAACATGAAGGTGATGAACAATACCGGCTTCTGTATTTTTCTGGATGTAGATACCGATTCACTTGTTAACCGCTTGATTCATGCAAAAACAGAACGGCCTATCATAAAAGGAAAATCGCCTGACGAACTACATCATTTTATTGATGAGATGATGCTGAAACGACGACCCTACTATGAAAAAGCACGGTACATTTTAAAAGGCAGCGAAATTAAACCAGATCAGGTTATTGAGTTATTGAATAATCACAATTGAGGATTATTGTGCCATTCCAATATTCGTTCAAGCTTTTCATCCAAAGGCATATTTCCATCCAGCCAATAAATTTCAATGCCCTGCTTTTCCATTCTCCTGAACCATGTCATCTGGCGTTTGGCGAACTGGTGAATGGCAACATTTAAACCGTCAAACATTTCCTGATAAGTGAGCTTACCTGTTAAGTGCAAGGTCATGTATTTGTATTCCAGACCGTAATAAGCCAATTGTTCCGGAGTTAATCCGTTGTCGAGCAATCGCTGAACTTCGTCCAGCATACCTTCTTTCAACCGTTGTTTTAACCGACTTGTTATACGTTTCCGGCGCGAATCACGGTCGAATTTTACGCCAACCACCAAACTCCTGATGTCGGGCATTCCGGTATCAATTTCAGGATGAATTAAATAGTACTCTTCTATTTCAATGGCACGAATCGCCCGTTTTGAACTTTCAGTATCGGTTTGATTGTGCAGGTAATTTTTGTACGATCTCAGTATTTCGGTCAGTTCACATAGTAATTTGTCATCCAGACTTTCGCGCAACGCTTCGTTTACCGGAACCTGAATCAGTTTGTAGTCTTTCAGGATAGATTCCAGGTACAAACCGCTTCCACCGCACATTACAGGTAGTTTTTCACGTTCGCTGATATCAGCAAATACCCTCAGAAAATCTCTCTGAAATTCATATACATTGTATTCGTAGCCTGCGTCAACAATGTCTATCAGATGATATAGAACCGGGTTCCCGTCAACCACATAATCGGCGTAATCCTTTCCGGTTCCCAGGTCCATTCCGCGATAAACCTGTCGCGAATCGGCAGAAACAACTTCTCCACCGAGTACTGAAGCAACTTTGGCCGCCACACTTGTTTTTCCTGAAGCTGTCGGGCCAAGAATGGTTATGAGATTATATTTTTCGTTGTGCATGATTTCTGAAGTTTTCGAGGATCAAAAATACAGTTTAAAATTGTTAATTTTGAAATCGAATATTTACAAGACCGGATCAGGTATATCAACGCCCTCGAAGCATCGAGGTCGAAAGAAAGCGAAAAATCTTTCCTCGATTTTATGTATTCGCAATATTCCAAATTCCTGAAAAAAGAAATTGCACAATTAAAATAGTTATCGATGGCACGCAAACAACAAAACATAAGCATCAAAAATAAAAAGGCATTCTTTGATTACGAGATCATTGAAAACTTTTATGCCGGAATACAATTGGCCGGAACCGAAATAAAATCAATACGAGGTGCAAAAGCCAGTTTGGTAGATTCGTACTGTTCTTTTACAGGCAATCAACTGTATGTTAAAAACATGCACATTTCGGAATACGAATTGGGAACCTGCAACAACCACATTGCCAAACGCGACCGCAAACTGCTCCTGCACAAAAAAGAACTGGCCAAAATTCAGAAAAAAGCCAAAGAAGGCGGGATTACCATTGTGCCTCTCAAACTTTTCATCAACGACCGGGGATTGGCCAAACTCGAAATTTCGCTGGCCAAAGGAAAAAAGGCCTTCGACAAACGTGAAACCCTCAAACTAAAAGACGCAACACGCGAAATGGATCGGGCAAGGAAGGTATAGTTGGCAGTGTTCATACACAGTTTCAGAAGAGGTGTATGTATTCAATCAGTCCTTCAGTTCCTCAATCCTTAAATTTTATATAAAAAAGCCCAGTAGAAATTCATCCACCAGGCTCATTATATTGAAGTTTAAAAAGATACTTTTTATTTCAAAGTTGCCAGAGTGTCTTTGATTCGATTCAGCGATTTGACCAGGTCTGCTTCCGAAGCGGCATACGAAATGCGGATACATTCAGGAGCGCCAAAAGCTTCGCCCGAAACCACTCCGGTAAAGGCATTCGACAGGATGAACAAGCCCATATCGTCAGCATTATTGATGGTCAGTGTACCATCCGATTTTCCGAAGAAAGAAGAAATATCAGGAAACACGTAAAAAGCGCCATCGGGTTTGCTGGTTTTTACCCCCGGAATTTCGGCGAGCATCGATAGAACCAAATTACGCCGTTTTTCGAATTGGACAACCATTGCATAAACGCTGTCAAGTGGCGCATTCAATGCAGTCACCGAAGCAATTTGCGAAACAGAACATGGCCCTGAGGTATATTGTCCCTGTAATTTGTTACAGGCTTTGGCCAGCCAGAGCGGAGCAGCGATGTAACCTATGCGGTAACCGGTCATGGCAAAAGCTTTCGAAACACCGTTCACAACCACTACCCTATCTTTAATTTCAGGAAATTGAGCGATACTTTCGTGCTTGATTCCATAAACAATGTGCTCGTATATCTCGTCTGAAATGACGATGATGTTCGGATGTTTGGCAAAAATATCAGCAAAAGCTTTCAATTCAACTTTGGTATAAACGCTTCCGGTTGGGTTGCTTGGGCTACTGAACAGGAAAGCGCGGGATTTCGGGGTAATTGCCGCTTCAAGTTGAGCCGGGGTAATTTTAAAATCACTGTCAACAGTTGTTGGAATGATCACATTAACACCATCGTTCAGTTTCACCAACTCGATGTATGTTACCCAGTAAGGAGCGGGAATAATTACTTCATCGCCTTTGTTGATTAATGCCTGTAACAAATTGGCAATGGAATGTTTGGCGCCGTTCGAAACGATAATCTGATTTGTAGTATAATCCAAATCATTGTCGCGTTTTAATTTATCTACAATCGCTTTCAACAATGAAGGATATCCGGGAACCGGAGAATAAGTCGAATAATTGTCATCAATTGCTTTTTTTGCAGCTTCCTTGATGAAATTGGGGGTGTTAAAATCAGGTTCACCAACGCCCAAACTGATGACGTCGATACCTTTTTCTTTTAACTCACGGCTTTTTTGGGCCACAGCCAGTGTGGCTGATTCCGATAAACAGGCTACTCTGTCTGAAACTCTCTCCATAACTGATATTTATAGGTGATTAATGTTCTAATTTTTCATGTGCAATATATAAAAAAAACCAATTGGAACTATTTTCTTGTTTCAATTGGTAAATAAAAAGGCATAAATATTTGCGATTTGTTATTACAACCGACTTCATTGAGAAATTCCCGTATTTTTCCTGAAATTTCAGGTACTCGTCGTAATCAGAAATTAACACCAATTCTGAACCTGATATCAACTCATTTAGCTTTTGAGCAATTTCAAGCGGATGGTTAAAATCGTCAGGATAACGCACGGCAAAATGGATGGCTGTTCCCGATCCCATCGAGGTTCCACCAAGAATCAATGGTCTGAATTTGTAAAGATTGGCCAGATTGAATAATTCGTCAGTCATGCCCTGCCATGAATAACCGCCGGTTATCGATTTCCCGCAGGCATCGTATCGTATCACCGATGCGATTTTCGATACCTGATTAAAATCGACCAGCGAAGAAACCGAATCCGATGCGACAGAACTCAGCATCCCGTGCAGCCAGATGAATGGCTGGCCTTCGCCTTGTATGGTGAGTTTGGGTGTATAACATTATTCGAACAATCCTTCGTCGCGAATCAACATCAGGATAGAAGAATGAGGCAGGATAATGTATTTTTGCTTATTGAATTCGATTTCCCAGCCACTTTTGTTGAGATAGACTGCCAGGTCGCCAACTTTTGCCTGAAGCGGAACGTATTTCACTTCGTCCTTTTTTTCTTTCCATAGCTCATCACCATCAGTCATTGCCGGAATCGGATAGCCTGGACCAACATTAACGATGTATCCGCTCTGTGTTTTCTCGTTTTCCTGAACAGTGGGCGGCAGGTACAATCCTGAAGCGGTCTTCCCTTTCTGATCTTTGGGACGTATTAATACACGGTCGCCTACCATGATGAATTTTGCCAGGTCTTGTTCTTCAATGCTGAGTATCATTTTGTCAAATTCTATTTATTTCACAAAGATAAAACAATCCCATCGAATCATTCATCTTCTCAAAAAAAAGGGGATACAACAAAATTCCAAGGACAAAAAATTGTTTGCCAACGAACTCACCCCAGGTTCGCTTCCCATACCCAAACCCTCTCTGCTTATAGCTATTATTTACACACAAGTGGATAGCCTGACTTTTTCTTCGCCCTGAAAGGGCAGAATAGCAATAGCACGGGGCTGAGTTGAGGGAGGAACGATCCGAAACGTCGCAAACACAGGGCGACACTTCCCGATTCTCGGGATCGTTTGCCCTGGGATAGTGTATGATGTCCTTTCAGGACGTTTCCCTTTCTGCTAAAAAGATGGTAATTCTACTTTACCAAATTAAAAAAAAGAGTTGTTTTTGCCAGAAGTGTGGACAAAAGACAAGCAGAGGTGTGATCAAGCAGGAGTGCCCGAATTGGGTCAAAAATTTCAAACAAAACCTGAACTGGCTTTAAAGATAGTGAATTGGGCAATTGGTTCAGGAATAGGATTTGATTTTATAGCTGGCGATGGGCTATATGGTCATAATGCGGAACTGACAAGGGCATTGGATGCTTTGGGCCAATTTTATGTGTTGGACGTCCATAAAGACGAACTTGTTTTCCTGGCCGGACCTACATTTTCGATACCAGAGTTGGGAATGTCAGGTTATCAAGTAACAGGATGGCTGGCATGGCAACATCATATGGCATTGATGATATTATAAGCCAAAATCATTTTAGTAAAGTAGAAATATGCACAATGTCGCAAACTTTTGCAAGACCTTGATGGTGGTGTGAGAGGGCGGGGGAGCAATCCCCCTACCTACTCGATTGTTACCTGCAAGTAAAGAATAATGTCTATTGAATAAATATAGACTTTATGACATTTTGCGCATATTTATTATATATTACCATCTAATTTTCACTATTTGTTAATTTTTTATATCTTTTTTTACTAATAAACCTCAATTATTAATACAACACTTCAATATTTTTGTATTTTTGTTGGCATAAATAATAAACAATCGTTCAGGGAAAACCCATTCCTGTTTTTATTAATCCAAAATTTAATTGTCATGAAGAAAATTGAAGCCATCGTTAGAAAAACCAAGTTTGAGGAAGTACGGGCAGCATTGCACGATGCCGATATCGACTTTCTCTCCTGGTGGGAAGTAAAAGGACAGGGCACCGCCCGTCAGGGACTCATATTCCGTGGAATTGCCTACGACATAAATTCTATTGCGCGTATCTGCATTTCTTTTGTTGTGCGCGACATTAATGTTGAAAAATCGATCAATGCCATTCTCGAAGCGGCCTACACAGGCGAAAGCGGTGACGGAAGGATTTTTGTAAGCGACATTGCCCAATCCATCCGCATCCGAACCAAAGATCGTGGTGACGAATCCCTCTACAACAAATAAATTAGAAGTAAATCTCATGAATATAAAAATAAAATGCACGGGGCTGGCATTACTCGGATTAATTGCCCCCACAGTCCTTTTTGCGCAGGAAACTGCCGTGGCGGTAGCAGAACCAACTCCTTATATTGATTCCGGGAACACAGCATGGATGATCGTTGCAACAGCACTGGTCATGCTGATGACTATTCCCGGACTTGCTTTATTCTATGGTGGTCTTGTCCGCCAGAAAAACGTTTTAAACATCCTGATGCAGTGTTTCATCTTAACGGCAGTGATTACCCTCGAATGGGTATTCTTCGGCTATAGCCTTGCTTTTAGTTCATCAACAGGAGTTCTTGCTCCGTTTATTGGTGGGTTCGACTGGGTATTTCTGAATGGAATTGGCATCAACGATGTTAGCCCATATTTTATTTCGCAGGAAACTGCACGAATTCCCCACCTGTTGTTTGTCCTGTTTCAAGGAATGTTTGCGGTTATCACCCCCGCATTAATTATAGGCGCTTATGCTGAACGTATTAAATTCCGTGGATTCCTCATTTTCTCGTTACTCTGGGCCATTTTTGTCTATAATCCGGTTGCTCACTGGGTTTGGTCGGCCGATGGTTGGTTATTTAACATGGGCGCCCTTGATTTTGCAGGCGGAACAGTAGTTCACATCAATGCAGGTATCGCAGCACTGGTTATGACACTCATGATTGGAAACAGAAGAAATTATAACAATCATCCAACTGCACCACACAATATCCCATTGGTCGTAATAGGAACCGCATTACTTTGGTTTGGTTGGTTTGGGTTTAACGCCGGAAGTGGTTTGGCTGCCGATGGATTGGCAATCAGCGCATTCCTATCAACCCATGTTGCAGCTGCAACCGCTGCTTTAACATGGGCTTTGCTCGATTGGACAATCAACAAAAAACCAACAGTTATCGGTGTTTGTACCGGTGCAGTTGGAGGACT
Source organism: Prolixibacteraceae bacterium (assembly GCA_031421065.1). Taxonomy (GTDB): domain Bacteria; phylum Bacteroidota; class Bacteroidia; order Bacteroidales; family Prolixibacteraceae; genus Aquipluma. The sequence continues at coordinate 3,684 of JANONW010000177.1, read as the reverse complement.
TGTTGCAATTACACCTGCTGCCGGTTTTGTAGGAGTACCTGGCGCCGTAATTATAGGTATTGTGGTTTCAATCGTGTGTTTCTTTATGGTTTCGGTTGTGAAACACAAATATGGCTACGATGACACGCTCGATGCTTTTGGCATACATGGTATTGGTGGTATTCTCGGCGCTCTTTTAACCGGTCTGCTTGCCACTCCTGCCATACAGGCATCTTACAGCGGCTTGTTCTACGGAAATCCTAAACAGCTTTATATTCAGCTGATTGCAACCGTAGCTACAATGGTATTCTCGGGTGCAATGACCTATGTAATATTTAAAATAGTTGATAAATTATTTGGAATTCGGGCCACTCAGAAGGAAGAAATTGCTGGTCTCGATATTTCACAGCACAACGAAATGGCTTATGCCGAAAACGATTAGTACAAGATTTTAGTTCGGACCCTATAAGTTTATGCTTTAGATTTTTTTGAAGTTTAATTTGAGAGATCTGTCTTTACCGACAGATCTCTTTTTTTATTCAGTTTATACAATGTTCAAATCTGTCAGTAAATCCAAATAAATTCTGAATCCTTCCTCGATCTCCGAAATCAGGATATATTCATTTGCAGTATGCGAACGGGCACTGTCTCCCGGACCGATTTTAACCGACGGATATGGGATCACAGCCTGATCGGATGTCGTGGGCGATCCGTAATAATTCAATCCCAATTTTATTCCACGTTGAACAATCGGATGATCAACCGGAATTCCTGAAGAGTTTAATCTGAACGAGCGCGGTTTTACCTCTGAACCAATCAATTCATCAATGATCCTGAAAGCTTCCTGATTTGAATAATGTTCGTTGGTCCGAACGTCAACAACAAATGAACAGGTATCAGGAACCACATTGTGCTGGCTACCTGCATTGATTATTGTTACCGACATTTTTACGGCACCCAGAATTTCTGAAGTCTTTTCGAACCGGTAATTTCTGAGCTTTTCAATGTCAGCAATGGCCTTGTAAATGGCATTCTCCCCTTCCTCCCTGGCAGCATGTCCCGACTTTCCGTGAGCGGTGCAATCCAAAACCATCAAACCTTTTTCGGCAATGCCCAACTGCATTTGGGTGGGCTCGCCAACAATTGCCATATCTAAAGGCCCCAACTCATCCAAAATGCTGGCCAGTCCATTCGTTCCTGAAATTTCCTCTTCGGCAGAGGCAGCATAAATCATGTTGAACGAAAGATTTTCCTTTTCGTTGAAATGCATAAAAACAGCCAGAAGTGTCACCAATGCCCCACCTGCATCATTACTGCCTAAACCATACAGTATCCCGTTTTCCACATCAGGAGAAAACGGATCGCGCGTATAGCCGCTTGCAGGTTTAACCGTATCGATGTGCGAATTAAGCAAAATGACCGGAAGCCCATCTTTCCAATACTGATTTTTTACCCAGGTATTGTTCATTTTTGCATGGAAAGACAATTTTGAATCAGCAAAAAACTGACGGATTAACTGAGCTGCACCTTGTTCCTTCTGGCTTAGCGAAGGTGTTGTGATTAGCAATTTCAACAGATTGGTGTATTTTTCCATGTTTCAACTTATTTCAATGTCAGACAAAAATCAAAAAAATGTTTGGATTTGATCAGGAATTCAGGAAAAACATGAATTATTAATAACATTGCGACTTTTTATTTTGTGTAAAACGTACAAAAAGGTACTTTTACAACCATAAACCACAAAAAGTTCAACTAATACACACATAAATTATTCACATGGAGAATCAACAAAAAAAAGGAGTTTCGAGAAGAAGGTTTCTTGGAACAACTGCCATTAGCATGGCAGGAGTAGCAATGTTCTCATCATTAGCAGCCTGCAAACAAAAGGTGGTTGACAATGATTTGAAAATTGGAATCATCGGAATGGGACAACAGGCAATGTTCCTGATGAACGGATTTCTGCAGATACCAGGCGTGAAAATTGTAGCAGGCTGCGATGTTTACGGAGTAAAACGTCAGCGCTTCGAGAAAAAAGCCAAAGCTTTCTACGAAAAAGCTGGACTACAGGTTGAAATTCAGACTTACGAAAAATACCAGGATTTACTGGCACGTGCCGACATCAACGCAGTTGTAATTGCGGTGCCCGACCATTCACATGCAATGATTGCCATTGCAGCATGTAAGGCAGGCAAAGATGTATATCTCGAAAAACCAATGACTTTCACGATCAAAGAAGGTCAGGAATTGCGCCGTGTTGTGCGCGAAACAAACCGCATTCTGGCAGTAGGAAGCCAGCAACGTTCCGATCCGAATTTCCAGCACGCCGTTCAACTGGTACAATCAGGTGCACTCGGACAGATCGAAAAAGTAAACGCATACGTTGGCGCTCCCCCAACACCTTATAATTTACCGGAAGAAACTCTTCCTGCCGATTTGAACTGGGATCTTTGGCTGACTTCTTTGCCATCAACCATTCATTATAACAATCAATTAAACCCACCAATCACCATCGAACCCGAACAAAACGAACAGTTCTGGGGCGGATGGCGCTGGTACAAAGAAATGGGCGGTGGTTTCACAACCGACTGGGGCGCTCATATGTTTGATGTTGCACAATGGGGCCTTGGAATGGACAAAAGTGGTCCCGTTGAGATTTCACCGATTGGCGACGGAACTGAATTCATGCAGTTTGTTTATGCAAATGGCGTGGTAATGACTTCAGAACCATTTGACGAAAAGAAAACAAAAGGCGTGAAATTTATCGGAAAAGATGGCTGGATTGAAGTATCGCGCGGACACTTTCTCGCTTCTGACAACAAGTTCCTTCCACCTGCACAAGCTGAAGGCGGTACAGGTCCTTACGAAACAAAGATTCCTCACCAGATCAATTTCATCGAAGCAGTGAAAGAACGCAAAGATCCGATTGTTCCGGTTGAAATCGGCCACAGCAGTTGTACTGTTTGTACACTGGGAAACATTGCATGCGAACTGAAACGCACCATTAAATGGGATCCGGCAACCGAAACTTTTATTGACGATGCCGATGGTGCCGCGACCAATTTGCTTCATTACCAGTACCGCGAAGGCTGGAGTCTGGTATAATTGAATAAACTGCATCTGAGGATGCAGTTTAATATAAAAACGCAAGTACTTGGGCAAAACCGAATACTTGCGTTTTTTTGTGGTTGCCGGAGGTCTTTCAAGAATAATTCACTTGAAATATCAGACCTCCAATACCTATGGTTGATTATCAGCATTTAATAGTATAATTAGCGTAAAGTAATAATCCTTACCTTAGCGGTCATGGGACAACTATTATTACCAATATTTCTAAAGATCGATCGGTCATAATGCCAGCTTCCCAAACAGGTGTCGGTTTGCCAAACAAAGGGTTCGAGCTGATTACTCCGGCCTTTCTCGATATCCCAAACCATACATTGGCGCTGCTATTCAAAAAGATGTTGAAGAAAGTGTTGCAAAAAGAGCCGTGGGCTCCACTGTTTTTTATGACATTTTAGACTCTATTTTCCCTTTTTCATTTCCTTGAGGTACAGATCAATAAACTTTTGGTCATTGGCATCCGAATCACCATATTTTGCGCGAAGCTCCGTTAAGCGCTGGTGCATCATTTTTTGCACATCGGCATAAGCCGGATCGTTGTAAGCACTGCGCATTTCTGAAGGGTCTTTTTCCAGATCGTACATT
>JANONW010000176.1:0-3135 GCA_031421065.1 Prolixibacteraceae bacterium | reverse complement strand
CTCCATCAAATATTTCTTGACTGTAGACCAATCCGGAAACCTTTCGGTTCCAAACTGTATAAGTTCTCCCTTAAATTCAGCGGCACCATTTTTAGTGCGGTCATCTATAAGGAAATCGCCAATGTTTAAATCTTTGCGGTGGGTAAGAATTAATCTTTTGTGTGCTTTACTTCCCAAATGGGTTTTAACCCATTTTAGTTTATCGGATGGAGCTGTGTGATTTTCCCAGGGAGAAGTGGCTATTTCGGTTTGAATTGTGCCAGCGGTTTCGGTTCAAACTGTGCCAGTGATGAGCTGAGGTCGCAGACCGATTTCGGTTCGTTTTGTGCCATTTCTTTCGGTTTGAATTGGTTCCATTTTGAAAGATCAAGTAAAATCTGCTATATCGCAAAAAATAAAATACGATATGGCCAATACACTTGATCCTATGGATTTGAAACAAATAATAAGCCTTCACCTTGATGGTTTGAGTAATCGTAATATCGGAGAGCTTCTGGGCATCTCCCGTAATACAGTAAATGCTTATCTGAAACTTTTTCAGTCATGCGACCATCGGTTGGAAGAACTCCTTCAAATGGAGCCTCCATCATTAAAAGAACTTTTCCCTTCCCACACCACCATTGTCAATGGGCGGTATAACGAGCTGATGCTTTACTTTGAAAAGATGAAGCACAGCCGTAACCATCCGGGTTTTACCTTTGGTTATCATCACAATGAGTATAAACAACAGGTTGAAAATCCTTATGGTTTTACTCAGTTCATGGAGCACTTCAACCGGAAATACGCCAAGATGAAGGGTTCAATGAAACTTGAACACAATGCCGGTAGTGAGCTGTTTATCGACTTTGCAGGAAAGAAGCTTCATATTGTTGATGCCGCTACAGGGGAGCTAATACCAGTTGAAGTTTTTGTGGCCATTTTACCCAATAGTCAGTACACTTATGCTGAAGCATGTTTGAGCCAGAAACGAGAAGATATGATCGCATGTACAGCCAATTCCATGTCGTTTTACGGAGGCGTACCAAAAGCTATCGTTTCTGATAATTTAAAATCGGCAGTGACCAGGGCCAGTAAATATGAAGCTGATATCAATCGAACTTTTAAAGAATTTGCCCGGCATTACAACTGTGTAATCAACCCCACACGTGGTTATTCTCCTCAGGATAAAGCACTGGTTGAAAATGCTGTCCAACTTGTTTATCAGCGTATTTACTACCCAATGCGTGAGATGACCTTTTTTTCATTAAGTGATCTGAACAAGGAAATCAGGAAGCTTTTAGAACCCTATAACGATCTGCTTTTTCAGCGGAAAGAGGCCAGCCGAAAGGAACTTTTTCAATCGATAGAAAGAAGCTGCCTCAAGCCATTACCAACAACTGCTTACGAACTTAAAGATTACAGACGTGCCAAGGTCCAGAAGATCGGGTATGTTTACTTCTCGCCCGACAAGAGCTATTACAGTGTGCCTTACCGATACATTGGAATGGATACGCAAATACATTTTACAAAATCTACCGTTGAAGTATACTATAATCACGAACGTATTGCAGTGCATGTCCGTAACCAATCAAAAGGAATTTACAACACCAACAAAGATCATTTAAGCAGCCAGCACAAGGCCTATTCTGAATGGAGTCCCGACTTTTTCAAGAAGAAAGCAGCAATACATGGCAATCATGTTCTGGCCTGTATCGAAAGTGTTTTGAATAAAGGTGATTATCCCGAAACTCAATATAAGCGATCGATGGGCATTATACAACTTCACAGGCAGTATGGTTCTCAAAGGCTTGATGCTGCATGTAAAATTGCTGTTGAAGCAGAAATTTATTCCTATAAACGGATTCAAAATATCCTAAAAAACAATATCGACAAAGAACCAACCCAACAGCAATTAACCGGGCTGTTTGAAACACACATTCCACAGCATAAAAATATAAGGGGCGCAAGTGCCTATCAATAATTAAAATCAAATAATATGAACAACAATCAAACAGTTGAAAAACTAAAGTCGATGCGTTTAAGCGCCATGGCAGAAATGCATCTTCAGCATGTAAAAAACAATCAGTTTAACAATGTTACGCCAGACGAATACCTGGCATTACTGGCCGATCATGAATGGGAAGATCGGCAAAACAAAAAGATCGACCGATTAATTACGATGGCCGGTTTTCGACAAAAAGCCAGTGTTGCTGATATTAACTACTCTGCAAACAGAAACCTGGACAAGAACATGTTTAACCGTTTAAGCACACTTGATTTTATGAAGAAAAATGAAAACATCATCATCACCGGAGCATCAGGCGTTGGTAAAAGTTATCTGGCACAGGCACTTGGAAATCAAGCTTGTTTAATGGGATATAGAGTTTTATACTCCAATACCTCCCGATTATTTACAAAGCTTAAACTATCAAAAGTTGATGGAACATATATCAACGAACTTAAAAAATTGGTTAAAGTCGATTTGCTTATCCTTGATGATTTTGGATTGCAAGCTTTTGACAATCATGCGCGTGAAGCTTTAATGGATATTATTGATGATCGGTTTAACCAAATGTCAACCATCGTTTCGTCACAAATACCCGTATCGGTTTGGTACGACATCATTGGTGAAGGAACTATTGCTGATGCAATTTTAGATCGATTGGTAAACTCATCACACCGGATTGATCTTAAAGGTGAGTCATTAAGAAAAGGAATTTTGAAGAATGAATAATTAATTTTAGTACTATTGTTTGATCTTTTAAAGTGGCACCATTTGACCGAAAAGACTGGCATGGTCACTCCGAAATAGCCAGAACAAACATGTATAATTACCTAAAAAGTGTAAACAAATTTGTTTATATTTGCATCGAATTTTTATTATGCGAACAATAGATAAAAATATCACTCTTATTAAAGGAATACATCCGGGGATTATTCTGGACAGGGAGTTAAAAAAGAGAAAACTTCCCAAAAGACGCCTTGCTCTTTCAATTGGAGAGTTCCCTCAACTTATAGGCGATATTACTAATGGAAAGCGCCGTATTAATCCATCCTTGTCAATTAGGCTGGGAAATGCGATGAAAATTGATGAAAGTTTTTTTTCGGTATTACAGGCCTATTACGATATTGAACAGGAAAAGAAAAAACAAGCTC
>JANONW010000175.1:0-22509 GCA_031421065.1 Prolixibacteraceae bacterium | reverse complement strand
TTCTGACAGCATTAACGGCATCATACACACTCTGATCAGGCCCGGAAGCCTCATTTGTACATTCGGCATACATCAACAACACTTGCGCATATCTCAAAAGAATGAAATCCTGATCACTTCTTACAGCCCATGACCATGCAGAGCCGTAATTATTCCAATCCACATATTTGTCAGAATAAAACCCTGTGCCTCCCTGCAATCTTCCCGAGATATCCAAAACAGTGCCATCCGCGAATTTGTGATTTTTGGTTACCGCCATCAATATCAATCGGGGGTCTCTGTCCTTAAATATATCATTCGCATTATAAAGGGGAGACTCTGTAATAGGCTTCCCATCTTTGCATTGGAATGCATCAACGAAATATCTAAGTGGAGTAATTGTTAAATCCCAGGCGCTCATCAAATCAGGATTTGCATCCGAAGTTTGGGGACAGATATTGTTCGGTTTGAGATACCTTACTGAAAAAATAATCTCTGGATTATTATTTTGCCCCGGCTTGATGAACAGATTTTGATATCCGCCTTTGTAAATACTAAATTTTCCTGAAGCCATAATGGTTTTAGCCGTAGTTGCTGCCTCACTCCAACTTTGGTTGTGCATCAATACCTGTGCTTTCAGCGCCAAAGCAGAACCTTTCACTGCATGTCCGTTGTAAACATCATCTGGCAGGGAAGCAATCGCTGCATCAAGATCCACAAGAATTTGTTTTACCACATCTGTTTTTGAAGATTGCGCTACTTTCGATTCTTCAATCGTTGGAGGGGTTGTATAAAGAGGAACACCACCATAAAATTCGGACAGGGTAAAATAACACATGGCGCGGAGAAACTGGACTTCACCCTTGTATTGTGCTTTCAGGTTCGCATCCATCGCAACGGCATCGACGTTACTCAGGAAAATGTTGCACCGCGAAATCATGGCATAACATTGTGAATAGACACTACTTGCAATGCTTCCTGTATTCGCATCAAGATTTCCAAGGGTGATACTGCTAAAACTCCCGGTGTAGGCCACATCGGTAAGACCGTCCCAAAGTTTTCTGCCATGATTAAATGTAGTACTGTTCACCATGTATGCATAAACTCCTGACAAAGCCAGCTTGACATCTTTATCTGTTTTCCAGAAAGTTTCGCTGGAGAGGCTGTTGTTGGGATTCAGTTCCAGAATATCCGCACATGAAAAGATAATTACGGACAAGACTGTTGTGAGTAAAATATATTTTATTGTTTTCATAACACTATTAAACGCTTATACCTAAAATTTTGATTTATATTTATGTAAGTAATTGACATACAATTAATTAACATTCAAAATATTGCATATTGAAAAACCTACCCCCCCCCATTCTTTAAAAAATGGATAATTGAATGTCAGGGCTTCTGTTTTTGGTTTTTATCTTTTTGACGTAGGTTCTTCGGCAATTTTCAAGTACCCAAAACATATCCAAATGGCTTATCAGGTAAATTCTTATCAAGGCTGCTATAGTAGAAAATGCTTTTTTAGTTTTAGCCATTACCTTTAGTGCTGTTAGCAGCAAATGGGCAATGAGCGTACACCATACCTGTGTTTTGATACCGTTTTCTGTTTCCGAATAGAAGTAATGGAGTTGAAAATCCTGTTTCAGCTTCTTGAACATTAATTCGATGCCCCAACGGTTTTTATAAATGAAGGCAACCTCCCCTGCTGTGATCTCAAAGTTATTGGTTATGAACTGGCATATGCGGCCTTTTTCGTCTTTATAAGTTACTTTGCGTAAACACAGGGTCTTGATTTTCTTGTTTCCCTTGTATTTGAGATGGATGTGCTCAACCTTCATGACGCCAAACCCTTGGTCGGTCAGCGTTTTCTCGAACAATACTTCTTGAACTTCATAAACGGCGTTATCCTTCAGACGGCACACAAAATTTATCCCTTCGTTTGTCCAATGGGCAAATTGCAAGTAATGGCTGTAGGCTTTGTCGAACACAATCATGCTCCCTTTTGGCAGTACCAGGTGCTTCAAAAAATTTTTGCCGTGCATTTTTGCCTCGCTTATCGTGGCATATTTTGCCGTATTGGCATGGGCGCCTATCATCATGTGCACTTTCAAACCACCTTTTTTCTTGCCATCGTTTTTTTGGGTTGCGCCCAACCCCTTTCATAATGTCTGAGAACAAGCTGATTGTAGTGGGATCAAAGGCATAAAAGTTGGAAAAAGATACCCCATGAATCCGGCTGACCGACAAAACCGGCTCGAAATGATTGATCAACTCGAAGTAAAACTCTTTGAACAACGCATTGTCCCGTTCACGCAGACCATCTCCTGCCGTGCTTTTGGCTGGAGACCGATCCATACCAAAATAATTTAACTTCCCTTGTAGGGCCTGCATCCCATCGCATACTTCACCCATTGAATCACAACGGCTCAATATCCCGAATAGCAGGGTTACCAATTCATCCCATGATGAAAATGCTTTGTAATACCGGTCCGATTTGTGCTGGTTGACCAATAGATCAAACTTATCTCGTGGCAATAGATTTACCAGTTGCTTGAATATCGGCTGACCGACTAATCTTTTTTCAATATCTTTGCCCATAGTTGAGTTTTGTTTGCAAAGTAAAACTACAACTTTAGGGTGAAACCTTCGGGCGGTAGCCCTTATTCGTAAAAATTTAGTCGGTTAGTAGTGATTCAATATATACAACTTTGCAACTTCAGAAAGATTTTGATGGAGCATTTAAGGGATTGAATGTTAACGGTTCATATACCTTTGGACAATCAAAGAGCGTAACTGACGGATCATCTTCTGTTGCCAGATCTGCCTGGCAGTTTCGTCCGGCAATTAATCCAAATTCTGAAGAATTGGGTTATTCCGCTGGTAGTTTTCCAAGCCGTCTTCTTTTATCTGCAACTTATAGCAAGTCATTCTTTAACATGACTACCTCATCAATCGGAGTTGTATTTCAGAGATATTCCCCATTCCGTTACTCATATACTTACAATGGTGATTTGAACGGTGATGGTATTAACCTAAATGACCTAGTATTTATTCCTGAGACAAAAGAACAGATAACGCTCGTTAAAGCAAATGCTGCTGATCCTAGAACAACTGATGAAATATGGGCACAACTTGATAATTTCATAAAACAAGACCCTTATCTGAGTCAGCATAGAGGTGAACATGCAGAAAGAAATGGTGGAATTGCTCCTTATATCAATAAAATGGATCTTAACTTCACTCAGGATTTCTTTGTGAAAACTGAAAAAGGCAGACGTAATACAATTCGTGTATCTTTTGATATTGTCAATTTCGGCAACTTTGTTAACAAAAATTGGGGTGTTGAAAAAACCACCGTTTTAGGTTTTCAGCAATATCAATTCCTGAATATGATTGGCAAACCTACCGCAACCACTGCTCCAACATTTACTATGCCTTTTGTTCCTGCAGGAACAGCAGGTGGAGGATCAACTCAGACTGTACTGAGTCAAACATTCAGAGATTTTGTTAGCCCTTCATCGCGCTGGCAAATGCAGATTGGTATAAAATACATCTTTAAATAATATTAGCACAAATAAAAGGGGTTTCCGCAATGAGGCCCCTTTTTTGGCTTCGACAAGCTCAGCCACCGGGCTTCGATAGTCGTTCTTCTGAGTTCAAGCCGAAAGGCTCGGGCAACCACGCGTTCCGTTTTTCACGTAAGGGTTTCACGTAATTTGGGTACAGGTTTCTTTTCTAAGGTTGATAAAATCTATCTTGAAAACCTTTATTAAACCTATATTCAATGAACAAAATAGTTGCAAAAAGAATTGTTTCCGAAGAATTGGTGAAATTTGAAATCAAGGCTTCAAGAGAAATATGTGATATAAAACCTGGGCAATATGTTATTTTCAGGGTTGAAGAAAATAGGCCAAGGATTCCGGTAACGGTATTTAAAGTGAATGCCGAAAGAGAAACCATCACAGTTTTTGTTCTTGTTACCGATATTGGTTCGCAGCAACTGGCCGATATGAAAGAAGGAAACAGTTTGTTCGGAATTGATGGGCCGTTTGGGATTCCGGTAAAAACCGAAAATTTCGGAACTGTGATGTGTGTTGGCCGTGCATCGGGTATTTTGTCTATGCTGCCAATACTTACTTCACTGCGGGCTTCAGGAAACCAGGTAATTTCAGTATTGTCAGCTCAATCAGCAGAGGGTATTATTCTTGAATCCGAAATACGTGCTGCTTCCGGCGAAGTACTTATTTTAACCGAAGATGGTAGTTTGGGCGAAAAGGGGCCGATTTGCCATGCAACGCGTAAAATGCGGACTGACAATGCGATTAATCAGGTTTTTGCTTTTGGTTCAGCAAAAATGATTAAAGAATCTTATTCGCTGACACGACGTTACAACATTCCGATGCAGGCAGTTTTGTATTCTGGAATAACCGATGAATCAGGGTTGAACAGTATATTTCGTGTGAGTTTGTGCTCCGACGGAAAGTCATTGTGTGTCGATGGTGTCAATTTTAATGCCTACTACAACAGTTTTGAGGAAATGATCCAGCGGTTTGGAAGCAAAGCCGCGAAAGTAAATCCTTGCGCGGAGGTTTTCCAGGAAGCAATCTAACAGAAGATTTTCTGCAATTTATCACTTTTGCCTTTGTACTTTTGCTTTTGTACTTTTACCTGGCTCAAATTTCAAAAAAGCATTGTACCGTTTGGATGAGTGATAAATTGTAACCCATGGAAAAAATTTCAGATACTTCAGGAACAGGTGATATTTCACCAAAAGTGACCGGACTGTTTATCCTTCCAGAACTGACAAACCGGATTATAGTAATACTTGACAAAGGGAAAGACCTGAACCAGTCACTGCAATTGGTTTGTGATGCCATTTTTGAAACAACAGTGGCCGAAAACACGGTTTTCGCACGTGTTTCGTTTGATGGCAAAGAATTCCGAAGTAAAAAATTCAATGAAACAACTTCAGCCTTAAAACATTACTTCCATTCGCCCGACAATAAAAAAGGGTTTGTCGAACTTTTCCTTTCTTCGCCGGAAAACAACCCTGTATCGGGAACAACCATTATCGAAAGCGAGTTGTCTCTAAATATTATCGTACCGTTGCTAGTTGGGATCATCTCAAAATTTCAGCTCGAAAAGCTGGCGATCGACATGGGCGAACGGCAAAAAGAGCTTAAAAGCATTAACCGTACCACCGAAATCCTGAAGAAAACCACCTCGCTCATCGAGTTGTTGCAGGAAGTGTGTTCATTTTTGCCCGAAGCCATGCAATATCCGACGCATACTGTTGCCAGGATCAAATATGGAGAACGAAATTTCACCAGCCCAAACTTTCGGGAAACACTCTGGAAACTGGAACAAACATTCGATACGCCGGATGAGAACAAAGGAGCCATTCAAATTTATTACCTGAAAAAATTTCCGGAAGCAGGTGAAGGTCCTTTTTTAATCGAAGAGCGGAGCCTGATCGACAATCTTTCGGCCCTGATTTCGGGGACTGCCTCGAAGAAAGCCTTGCAGGAACTGCTCATTAGGAACACCGAGCGCCTGAAAGAAATTAAGGGAATTAACCAGACTTCTGAAATACTTCAGAACGGCAAATCGCTGAAAGAGTCGCTTCAGGTCATTTGTTCAATTTTGCCCGAGTCGTTGCAATATCCCAAATATACGGTCGCCCGGATTAACTACAATAAAAGGATTTTTCTAAGCTCGGGTTTTAAGGAAACCCCTTGGAAAATGGTTCAAAGCTTTGAAGCTCCCGGTAATGATAAGGGAACGATCGAAATTTATTACCTGAAGCAATTCCCCGATGCCGATGAAGGTCCGTTCCTGAAAGAAGAGCGAAACATGCTGGTAAACCTGTCGAACCTGATTGCAGGCTCGGCCACACGCGACATTTTCAACAAGTTACAGCGTGAAAATACAGAGCGTTTGAAGGAATTAAAAGCCATTAACCTAACTTCTTTAATCATTGAAGAAGGAAAGCCGGTGGATGAAACTTTGCAGGAAATTTGTAATCTCCTTCCCAAATCGTGGCAATATCCGAAGTATGCGGTTGCACGTATCAGCTTCGAAGGAAAATCGTACACCAGCGAAAATTTCAAGGAAACAGAATGGTCGCAGAAAGAAAACTTTGTGACCATCGACAATAAAAAAGGGACGATCGAAATTTTTTACCTGAAACAAGTACACCGGGAAGATGAAAAGCTGTTCCTCCATGAAGAGCGTAATTTGCTGATTAATATAGGAAAACTGATCAGTGGGTGCCTGAATAATTACAAAGGCCGCGAAATAATACACAGGAAAGGAGTCCCCAGTCGGGTTATTCATCCGTCCGAAGAGTTTCGCAATTCGCTGATAAAAAACAAGAAACCGCTCCAACTGTACTTCAACCAACAGTCGATCGACAAGTATATTTATCTTGACATGATGAAGTACAAGATCAAGCATATTCTATTTGTTGCCACCTTGTACGATGCTTTTACCCTCGAAAGCGAAGACTCCTTTTTCGAGAAATTTATGGGAGAAGCATACCAGTACAGCCTTTTTTCGGTTCCCCGCATTACAGGTGTTTCTTCTGACGAAGAAGCGCTTATGCTGCTCGAAACAACTCATTTCGACTTGGTTATCCTCATGGTCGGCATGGATCGCGAGGCACCAGTGCATTTGAGCGAACAAATCAGGGTTAGAAACGAATCGCTGCCTATCTATTTGCTGCTGAACAACAAAAGCGACATTAAATATTTTGAAGAGCTGGTTCCAACCATCCGGTCGGTCGATAAACTTTTTGTTTGGAACGGCGATTCGTTGATCCTGTTTGCCATCGTAAAATCGACCGAAGACAAAGTGAATGTTGAGAACGATACGAAAATAGGGCTTGTCAGGGTTATTTTACTGATTGAGGATTCGCCGCTTTACTATTCAAAATACCTTCAGATATTGTACGACATAGTTTTTGGCCAGGTGCAGCAATTGTTGCCCGAAGTGGAAAAAAATGAACTGGACAAGATTTGCAAGATGCGTTCGAGGCCGAAAATACTGCACGCCCGCAATTATGAGGAAGCAACTGCCATTTTCAACAAGTACAAAGACTTTTTGCTCTGTGTGATTTCTGATGTTGAGTTCGACAGGGTTGGAAAGTTGGACAAAAATGCAGGGGTGAAATTTATCAAATACGTTAAATCGCACATTTTCAAGCTCCCGATCATTTTACAATCGTCAGAAAATAGAAACGAAAAAATTGCAAACGAACTTGAAGTTACTTTCATCAATAAAAATTCAGAAACCTTACTAAACGACCTCAAGCAATACCTGACCAAGTATTTGGGATTTGGTAATTTTGTTTTCAGGGACAAGGATGGCAATCGCGTAGGGGTTGCAAAATCACTGCGCGAATTCGAAACACTGCTTCAAGAAGTGCCCGACGAATCGCTGTACCTGCACGCATCAGAAAACCAATTTTCGCTTTGGCTGATGGCTCGCGGCGAAATACAGCTTGCAAAAACACTCAACCCGGTGTCGATTAGTGTGTTTAAAGACATGGACGAGACAAGGAAATTTTTTCTGGATACCATCAAGCAGTACAGGGAAGAAAAGAAGAAAGGTAAAATCTTGACCTTCGATGAAACCTCGACACTGGACGAAAAAAATATTGTGTCCTTTTCCGGAGGTTCGCTTGGAGGAAAAGGTCGTGGCCTGGCATTTATTAATACGCTGATTTACAACCTCGAATTTCCGACATTGGCCAATCAGATCAACATTCTGGCACCTATAACCGTGATTATCGGGTCGAATGAATTTCAGCATTTCATCGTAAAAAACAAGCTTTTCGATAAAATCATCGACCCTAAAATTTCTTACGACGAATTGAGAAGGCTGTTTGTTGAAGCCCATTTGTCAATTTCACTCCTAAAAAAGCTGAAAGTTTTTGCTTTACAGATCGACAAACCCATTGCAGTCCGATCGTCAAGCTCGTCTGAAGATTCTATAACCCAACCATTTGCCGGAGTTTTCGAAACCTACATGATCCCCAACAGCAAAGCGAATAAACGACAATTGCTAAAACGGCTTTCGACAGCCATTAAACTGGTCTATGTATCGACCTTTTCAGATAAAGCGCGGAATTATTTTTCAGTCACCCATCATAAAATTGAAGAGGAAAAGATGGCTGTTATCCTTCAGGAACTGGTAGGCAATCAATACGGCGATTATTACTATCCGCACATTAGCGGGGTAGCCCAGTCGTATAATTATTATCCGGTAGCCAATATGAAACCTGAGGAAGGTTTTGCTGTTGCAGCAGTTGGTTTAGGCTCGTATGTGGTCGATGGCTGGAAATCGTTCCGCTTTTCGCCCAAATACCCGCAAGTTTCCATTTACAGTATCAAAGATTTGCTGAACAGTTCGCAGGTGCAATTTTATGCGCTCGATTGCCGCGAAACAGAACTTGATTTCCTGAAGAACGGTGAACTGGCCGCTCTCAAACTATTGGACATCAGCGAGGCCGAAAAACATGGGACATTGAAACATTGCGCTTCGGTTTACATTCCGGATAACGATCGTGTTGAGCCGGGACTTAACGCTTATGGGCCCCGTATTGTTAACTTTGCGGACATCCTGAATTACGGCTACATTCCGCTTGCCGAAACCATCAGCATATTGCTCAGCACCTTAAACGAAGCTTTCGGATCACCAGTTGAAATTGAATATGCAGTGGATCTTGACCGGTCAAAAAACGGCTTGCCAACTTTTTATCTTCTGCAAATCAAACCGCTGATCGGTGACCAGATAAAACAGAACATCGAACTCGACAAACTAGACCGTTCACAAATGGTTTTGTTCACCAAATCGAGTGTTGGGAATGGTGAAATCAAGGAAATCAGGGATGTCATTTTTGTTGACAATAAAAAATTCAGTAAAATGAAAACACTCGAAATGGCCGAGGAGATTGAACGCCTGAATAAAATGATGGTTGAAAGCGACAAAAAGTATGTGCTGATTGGCCCCGGAAGGTGGGGAAGCCGTGACCGGTATGTGGGAATTCCGGTAAACTGGTCGCAGATTTCGAATGCAAAAGTGATAGTGGAAGTGAGCCTCGATAATTATCCATTGGACTCTTCGTTGGGATCGCATTTTTTTCATAATGTTACTTCGATGAATATTGGCTATTTCTCGGTTCAGCAATCATCGCCAAACGATTTTGTGAGCTGGCAAATATTGAAAAGTCAGAAAGTGATACATGAAACCAATTTTTTCAAACACGTCCAGTTTAAAAACCCGTTGACAATATTGATGGACGGAAGGTTAAAAACTTCGACAATTATGTTTAAACTATGATTGACATTGCAATTTTTGACGAACATAAACTGGTGCTCGATGGCCTTTCAGGATTGTTGTCGGGCATTTCTGATTTCAGGGTTGTGCTGGCCTGCGACGACCGCAGTGTGTTGATTGATAAACTGAAAGTAATACAGGTAAATGTATTGATCCTGAACATGCACGACATTTCGGTACGAAACCTGAACCTGATCGTTCAGATGAATATCAGCAGCCCTAAAATGAAAATCCTTATTGTTTCGGTCATCGATAGTGAAGATATTGTGCTCAAGACCATCAAGGCCGGGGCAAAGGGGTTTCTCGGAAAAGGTTCAGACCGGAACGACCTGCTTGAAGCCGTTTATACCCTCCGGAACGGTCACGATTATTACAGTAAATCAATCACCCACATATTGCTGAACCGTTACATTTCGAACCTGAAAGCCGATGTGCTGAGCCAGAATGCCGACATTGGCAATTTGAGTTCGCGCCAGGTTGAGATCCTGAAATTATGGGGCGAAAGTCACACCAACCAAGAGATTGCCGACCGTTTTTTCATCAGCGTCCGCACCGTCGAATCGCACAAAAACCATATCATGCAAAAACTCAACTTGAAAAGCACAGTGGACATGGTAAAATTCGCCATCAAAAACAATATTATCGAGATATAAAAGTACAACACTACCCAATGAAATTTAATCGGTCAAACCCTCTGTTGTATAAAACCTTTGTAGTTGCAGAAAGTAAATAAATTGGTGTTTTTAGAAAAACAGATGATGAAACGAATAGTTGTTATTATAGCCTTTTTGGTTACTATGTCGGCTCAGGCTAAAACGGTAACGATTGCAGCAGCAGCCGATTTGCGTTACGCGATGGATGAAATCGTTAAAGAATACCAAAAAACCAATTCAGGGGCAAACATCGAAGTCATTTATGGTTCATCGGGCAATGCCTACACTCAGATTTTGAACGGCGCTCCATTCGATGTCTATTTTTCAGCCGACATCATGTATCCGCAAAAATTAAAAGAAGCCGGATTAACATTGACCGATCCCAAACTCTACGCAATCGGGCGCATTGTTCTTTGGAGCGCAAGTATCGATGTTAGCAAAGGATTGTCAGTTTTGGCCGGGAAGCCGGACATTAAAATTGCAATTGCAAATCCTGACCATGCACCTTATGGACAGCGATCGGTGGAAGCATTGAAATATTACAAACTCTACGAAAAAGTAGAAAAACAGCTTATTTTTGGTGAAAACATCTCGCAGGCAGCACAGTTTTGTCTGACAGGCAATGCTGATGCCGGATTAATCGCGTTATCGCTGGTTTTATCAACATCCATGAGCAACCAGGGAAAATATTTTCTGATAGACGACAAATCGCACCGACCTCTTGAACAGGCGTATGTAATTCTAAATCATGCAAAAGAAAATAAGGTGGCATTTGCTTTTGCTAAATTTATTTCCAGTCCGGCTGCGAGGCTAATATTTGAGAAATATGGACTTACTTTACCAAAATGAATAGACTAATCGGTATAATTTCAAGAATACAGCAATCAGGAGCAATTCTTCTGGTGGATGTGGATGTGGATGGGCACAGGTTTTCGGCCATGCTGATCGAATCTGCTGCCCAGCCGGAATGGATTCAGGAAGGCAATTCGGTAGATCTCGTATTTAAGGAAACCGAGGTTTCGCTGGCAAAAAACCTTTCAGGATTAATTAGTATGCGAAACCGGATGAAATGCTTGGTGAAACATGTTGAGCGGGGCGAACTGTTGAGCAAAATAAGCCTGAAATTTCAGAAATATATCATTACATCGGCCATCACAACACGATCGGTTGATATACTTGAACTAAAAGTTGGCGATGAAGTGGAAGCGCTCGTAAAAGCCAACGAGGTTTCGTTAATGAAGAAGTTGTAAAGATGGATCCACAATTTGCACAAACCCTTTGGCTCACGCTGAAACTGGCGGTATCGACGACAGTTATTTTAATCGTCATCGGTTTGCCTTTCGCGTATTGGCTGGCTTATACAAAGATCAAAATAAAACCATTGGTCGAAGCGTTGGTAAGTATGCCAATGGTTTTGCCCCCTTCGGTAATTGGTTATTACATGCTGGTTATTTACAGTCCGCGCAACTGGTTTGGCGATTGGCTTGGCCGTGCATTCGATGTTCGTCTCGCTTTTTCTTTCGAAGGCATCCTGATTGCATCGGTCATTTTCAGTTTACCTTTTATGGTTCAGCCACTGCACAACGGATTGCGGGCTTTGCCCGATAGTTTGCGCGAAGCCTCGTACACGCTCGGAAAATCGAAAATGATTACCTTTTTCAGGGTGTTGCTTCCCAATATCAAACCATCGGTTATTACAGCCGTAGCCCTCACTTTTGCGCACAGCATCGGCGAATTCGGGATTGTACTGATGGTGGGCGGCAACATGCCCGGAGAAACGCGTGTGGCTTCAATTGCCATTTACGATGAAGTTCAGGCGCTCAATTTTGAAGCGGCCAATCAATATGCCCTGATTTTATTCCTGATTTCGCTGGTTTTGCTCACCACCATTTACAGTGTCAACAAAAAATACGACACATGGCGAATGATGTAATCTTTATAGATGTTGAAAAGCGGATGCTGACCGCCAATGGCCCGATGAATTTGGTCATTCGAACAACTATCCCGTCCGGTGAATTGGTTGCCTTATTTGGAGAGTCTGGTGCAGGAAAAACCACCCTTTTGCGAATTCTTGCCGGATTGATAAATCCTGATAAAGGAATTGTAAAAATCGGAAATACTGTTTGGTTCGATTCGGCAAAACAGATCAATATTGTGCCTCAGCAGCGCAACATCAGTTTGATGTTTCAGGATTATGCCTTGTTCCCGAACATGACGGTGGAACAAAATATTCAGTTTGCCCAGCCCGAAAAAAACAAGCCAGTGGTGGATGAATTACTTGAATTATTTGGTTTGTCTGAATTCCGTAAACGAAAACCCAACGGATTATCGGGCGGACAAAAACAACGGGTGGCCTTGGCGCGTGCCCTCGCCAGAAAACCTCAATTGTTACTTTTGGACGAACCTCTTTCTGCGCTCGATGCTGAAATGCGTGCCACCCTTCAGGATGAAATAGCACAGGCGCATCAATTGTTGGGAGTAACCACAATTATGGTGAGCCACGATTTAAATGAGGTATTTCGATTGGCCTCGCAGGTGCTTTGCATCGAAAACGGCACAATCACCCGAACCGGAAAGCCTGAAACAGTATTCTCCGACAACAGCATCAGCGGAAAAGTGCAGATTACCGGGCAAATTGCACGCATCGACAAACAGGACACCATTTATGTAGTGACAGTTATTTCAGGTAACAACCAAATCATCAAAGTCATTGCCTTCGAAAATGACCTTGAAAACTTAAAAATGGGCGACAGGGTAATGGTTTTCTCAAAAGCGTTCAACCCGATCATCAGCAAACTCCGGTAACATTTTTCTTCCATAAGTTTTCCCTTACGTGAAACACGTAAATGCATGTCAACGAAGTGCTGCCTTCCTGAATGGATACTATTTTTATGCGCTGAAAGATGTTTTGATTTTCAGGAACAGGTCGAAATACACCGATAATCGATAAAATATTTTTAAACAAAAAAATAAATCAACTATGGCTAACATTTTAGATGTAAAAGTTAACGAGTTCATGGCAAAAGTAATTGCCAAAAACCCGGGAGAAACAGAGTTCCACCAGGCAGTAAAAGAGGTGGTCGAATCGCTGATGCCTTTCATTCAGGAAAATCCAAAATACCAGTATGCCAAAGTACTGGAACGCATGGTAGAGCCTGAAAGGGTGATGATGTTCCGCGTTCCGTGGGTTGACGACAACGGACAAATCCAGATCAACCGGGGATACAGAATCCAGATGAACAGCGCGATTGGACCTTACAAAGGAGGCCTTCGCTTTCACCCGACCGTTAACTTGGGTATCCTGAAATTCCTTGCTTTCGAACAGGTTTTCAAAAATAGCCTTACAACTCTGCCGATGGGCGGTGGAAAAGGTGGTTCTGATTTCGACCCCAAAGGAAAATCGGACAATGAAGTGATGCGTTTCTGCCAAAGCTTTATGACCGAGCTGCAACGTTTTATTGGCAGCGATACCGATGTGCCTGCCGGGGATATTGGCGTTGGTGGTCGTGAGATCGGTTATATGTTCGGACAGTACAAGCGCATCAGGAATGAATTTACCGGTGTGTTGACCGGAAAAGCAATTGAATGGGGCGGAAGTTTGATCCGTCCGGAAGCAACTGGTTACGGTGCGGTTTATTTTGCCGACCAAATGCTGAAAACACGCGGTCAGGATTTAAGCGGAAAAATCGCATTGGTTTCCGGATCAGGAAACGTATCTCAATACGCCGTTGAAAAATTGATTCAAATGGGTGCAAAAGTCGTTACCATGTCCGATTCAACCGGTTTTGTTTACGATCCTGCCGGTTTTGACGAAGAAAAACTGGCATATGTGCTTGAATTGAAAAATATCCGTCGCGGACGCATCAAAGAATATGCCGACAAATATAAAGTTGAATATTTCGAAGGCCAGACTCCATGGGGAATCAAATGTGATGCCGCTTTCCCGTGCGCCACTCAGAATGAGATCAACGAAGACGATGCCAAAGTATTGGTTGCAAATGGTTGTTTCGCAGTTTCAGAGGGAGCAAACATGCCATCCACTCCCGAAGCTGTTGAAGTATTTCTTGCTGCAAAAATTCTTTACGGGCCGGGCAAAGCCGCTAATGCCGGTGGTGTATCAACTTCAGGACTTGAAATGACACAAAACTCGATGCGTTTGCCATGGTCGGGTGAAGAAGTGGATGCCAAACTGCACCAGATCATGATCAATATTCACGAAACCTGTGTGAAATACGGAACCGAAAAAGATGGTCACATCAACTATGTAAAAGGCGCCAATATTGGCGGATTCATTAAAGTGGCCGATGCAATGATTGCTCAGGGTGTAGTATAACCCTCCGCAGTAATTCATAAAATATTAAAGGGATTTTATCGTTTTGGCGGTAAGGTCCCTTTTTTACTTTTAGTTCAAATATTATGATGTTGAAGATCAATTAAAATAATGCACTATTTTAGTAACCAATATCATTCAGAATGCGAACAAGTAAGTAAAAAGCGTATTCCACTAAAAATAAACAGCCATGGACGAAAAACTGATCACCCTCGCTACTTTACCCTATTCCAAATCTGAAATACTGCGTTCACTTTTGGAGTCGGAGGACATTGTTTGTTCCCTTGAGAATATTGATTTCCTTCAAAATGCGATGGATACCGGGGTCCGAATCCGTATTTATGAGAAGGATGCCCGCCTGGCTTTTCCTATTCTTGACAGGATGTTGGGAAAAGTTATCAGCGATAAGATCAAACGTGAGAATTACGTATTGATTCCGGTTGATTTTTCCGATTATTCGTTAAAAGCAGCTTTGGTGGGTTTTGACATTGCTGAAAAGTTAGGATCAAAAATGGTATTGTACCATTCGAGCCCTCAACCTGAGTTTCTGACCATTCCATATTCGGATGTGATTGTGTATGATTCGTCCCTTTTTCTGAATTATGAAATGACAGAAAAAGAGACCAACAATAAATTTGAAGTTTTCCTGAACAAGCTTACTTCATTGATCGATTATCACCGTTGGAAAAAAGCAAAGCCCGAATACATTGTAAAAGTTGGTGAAGCCGAAGATGATATCCTTTCCTACATTCAGATTCATCCGCCCAAGTTGGTCGTGATGGGCATCCGGGGTGGTGATGCCAGGACGGGCGATATCATCGGATCGACTACTGCCGGGGTAATTTTTAATTCAAGAGTGCCGGTGCTAACTATTCCTGAAACAACTCCGGGCAACTGGCTGCAGAATTTCCACAGGATTGTGTATGCCACCAATTTTGAGCCAAGCGATTTTATTGCCGTTGACAGGTTGCTGAAGTTAATGACTCCTTTTAAGACCAAAGTGATTTGTTTGCATATTGACCAGGGAAATAACCTCGGTTTGGGGGAGGCCAGGCTCGAAGGGCTGAAAGATGCATTGTGCGAAAAATACCCGGATGCCGATATTGAATGCCGGTTGATTCACGACAGTAACCTGCCCGAGGCAATAGATCATTTTATTCAGGAGAATCAAATTGATGTTCTTGCCCTGACAACGCACCGGAGGAATATGCTGACCATGTTGTTTAATCCAAGTATCGCACGGAAACTGGTGCTGCACACGCGTACCCCTTTATTGATTTTTCATGCAACGCAATAACCTGGAAGCACTGATTCCAGGCAACAAAAATCCCCGACACTTTTGATGTGACAGGGATTTTTATATTCAGGAGAATTGACAATTACATAATTAGCATTGCATCTCCATAAGTTCCGAAACGGTATTGTTCTTTGATCGCTTCCTTGTATGCTTTCATTAAATTATCGTAACCGGCAAATCCGGCAACCATCATCTGCAAAGTAGAAAGTGGCAAGTGGAAGTTGGTGATCATGCGGTTGGCCACACTAAACTCGTAGGGAGGAAAAATAAATTTGTTGGTCCAGCCTTCAAACGGTTTCAACTGCCCCTGGGTTGAAACGGAACTTTCGACAGCTCGCATCACAGTTGTGCCGACACCACAAATATTTTTACGGGCTTCTTTTGCATTGTTCACAATGCTGCAGGCCTCTTCAGATATCCAGATTTGCTCCGAATCCATTTTATGCTTGGTCAAATCTTCAACATCTACGCTCCTGAAGTTTCCAAGTCCCACATGTAGTGTAATATAACTAAAGTTTACACCAGAAATTTCCAGTCGTTTCATCAGTTCACGGCTAAAGTGCAGGCCGGCAGTTGGTGCGGCAACTGCGCCTTCATGCTTGGCATAAATGGTTTGGTAACGTTCTTTGTCTTCAGGCTGTACCGAACGTTTGATAAATTTTGGAAGTGGGGTTTCACCCAAACTGTAAAGTGTTTTCTTAAATTCATCATATTGGCCATCGAATAAAAAACGAAGTGTACGTCCACGTGAGGTGGTGTTGTCAATTACTTCGGCCACCAATAAATCATCTTCGCCAAAATATAATTTGTTCCCGATACGGATTTTACGCGCAGGATCAACCAAAACATCCCACAAACGCTGTTCGCGGTTCAATTCACGAAGCAAAAAAACTTCGATTTCAGCACCGGTTTTTTCTTTGTTTCCATAAAGACGGGCAGGGAAAACTTTTGTGTCGTTAAAAATCAGCACATCTTTGTCGCCAAAATATTCAACAATATCTTTGAAAATCCGGTGTTCGATTTTTCCGGTTGCACGATGCAAAACGAGCAATTTAGACTCATCCCTGTTTGGCGACGGATGCAATGCAATTAATTCTTCAGGTAAATCGTATTTAAACTTCGATAATTTCATCCTAATATATTTGTTAATTTATTAAATAGCTACTTCACAGAACAGCCTCGTACGGCTCATTTCTCAATTAGTTACGTTCTCATGTATTTTTTCCATAAACCTTTCTAAATTCCATGCATCTTCCAGCTTCATTTCTCCGATCCGGGTGCGGCATAAACCAACCAGATAAGCCCCACTATCGAGAACAATTCCCAAATCCCGCGCCAATGAACGAATGTAGGTGCCTTTGCCGCATACAATACGTAGTACGATTTCTTCATGCGAAAAGTTAAGGACTTCCAGTTCGGAGATGGTAATTTTTTTTGCCTGAAGTACCATGTCGCTGCCTGCGCGTGCATGTAAATAGGCACGTCTTCCTTCTATTTTAACGGCGCTGAACAATGGTGGGACCTGATCGATTTCACCAATAAAACCAGTTAAAGCTTTTTCAAGGAGTCCCGGTGTGATATGATCGGTCGGAAAGGTGGCATCTTCGGCTGATTCAAGATCAAAAGAAGGTGTAGTTGCCCCTAACTTTATAGTGGCTATATATTCTTTTTCTTTTGCCTGATGAGAATCTATATTTTTAGTTTCTTTTCCGGTACAGATGATCATTAGACCGGTTGCTTTGGGGTCGAGCGTTCCGGCATGACCAACCTTTAGTTTTTTAATTCCTGTTGCCCGACAAAGAAAATTGCGCAACTTTAGCACAAGATCGAAGGAAGTCCAATCCAATTCCTTGTCAAAAAGAAGGACCTCCCCTTTTTGAAAATCATACCCTTCAATGGATCTTTCCATCCTGAAACGCTTTAAAATAAGTGATTTGTAAAAATGAGGCCGGTCAAAATTTCAAGCGGCAAAGATAGCGATTCAAGCAGCAAATATGCAAGGATCCAGGAATAAATACAGGGAAGAATGTGGATTTATTTTTCTGATTTTGGTTTTTTCATGATGGCATAAATCTCGAATAAAAAACCAAAAAGCACCACCATTGGCGCAAGGGTTATTCTTCGGAAACTAAATATTTCAGGATTAAAAACCGATGGATCACTGGCTTTTCCGCCGGTCATAAGTATTAACCCAACGACTATGATAACAAATCCGATAACCAGTAATTTAAGGTTTTCCTTGCCCAATGCGAAGCCATCCATATTTTCAAAATATTTTTTTGCCATCTCGTTCAAAATTTTGCGTAAAGTTAGCCTAAATGTTTAAAGTTGGAAGTCTAAAGTTTAAAGTTTTTAGACAATATCAAACTTTGACCCTTGTTTTATCGTTTCATCATCTTTGTGAATGTCGGCTTCGTTGCCTACTTTTACCCAAAATATTAATTCCTGAAAAATTTTACCCACTATGAAACGGATTATAACATTGTCTATTATTCTTTGCGCCTTTGCGGCTGGCGGCATTGCCCAGAAAACTGTTGGTTTAGACAATTGGTTCAACCACGAAACCAATGCCAAAACCGGTAAGATTTTCCATTATACATGGGACGACAGCGCGATGAGCGGCTTTTCGCAACTTGGCGATTTGTTTATAAACCGCGGCGCTAACTTGGCGACCATTGCCTCCAAACCCGACCTCAAGTCGATGAAAGGTGTTGACGTTTACATTATTGTCGATCCGGATACCACTAAAGAAAATCCAAATCCCAATTATGTAGATACCAGCGATGTTAAATTCCTGAAAAAGTGGGTTAAGAATGGTGGCGTTTTACTCCTGATGGCCAACGACGGACCTAATTGCGAATTCACTCATTTCAATCAATTGGCCGAAGTGTTTGGGTTCCGGTTTCAGACGCGAACACTGAATCCGGTAATTAACCGCGATTGGGAGATGGGCGCCGAAACCAATCTGCCCAACCATTCACTATTTTCAGGGGTAAATAAAATTTACCTCAAAGAAGTTGGCCCGATCGTCTTGTCGAAAGATGCAAAACCTGTTTTGAAGGATGGTGACGGGAAATCAGTTTTTATTGCTGAAACCAAATTCGGTAAGGGCTATGTGATTGCAGTTGGCGATCCGTGGCTATACAACGAATACATCAACCACTGGTTGTTGCCTGAAAGTTTCGACAACCTGAAAGCTGCGAATAATTTAGTGGATCTTTTGCTGAAAAATGCAAAATGAGTTATGAACGCGATAGAAAAATTAATTGCTGAAATACCAAAAGCTGGCAGTTTGTTTCTCTACCAACTGCGACTGACCACTGATTACTTTTTTACCTTAAACAATTCCTTTTCGTCCACTTTTTTTACTTTCGAGCTATCGTTCAGCAATTTATTGATGGCATTAAACGGTGCAACCACAACTTCGTCGCCAGCGGTTACACCTTCCAGAATTTCAATATTCTGACTATCCTGAATTCCGGTTTTAACCGGTTTCTTGTAAACTTTTCCATCCTGATAAATAAATATTACCTCTACTTTTTCTTCCTGATCGGCTTTTGCAACTTGCTCGGTACCTGTCTCTCCTTCCTTCACCGCGTCTTCCGATTTTAGTTCCTGTTTGCCATTTCCTTTCAATGCACGGGTAGTAACAACCTGAATAGGAACAGAAATTACATTCAGCCTTGTTTCAGTCTGAATATCAACAGTAGCTGACATTCCCGGACGGAAAGGATATTTCCTGCCTGGAACACTATCAGTAAGGTCTTTGTATGATTCGGCAAGCAGTAGGATTTTAACATTGAAATTGGTCACCTGATCGGTTGATCCGCCAACTACATTTGCCGAATTGGCAATTTCAGTTACAATTCCTTTAAACTTGCGGCCCAAATATGCATCCACTTCAATCAAGGCAGTATCATTCAGGTTAACACGCACAATATCATTTTCGTTAACATCCACCTTAACTTCCATCAGGTTAAGATTGGCAATAACCATTGTCTCAGTACCTGCATACATATTGGTCCCTACGACCCGTTCGCCTTTTTCAACATTCAGGCGCGAAACAGTACCGTCCATCGGGGCATAAATTTTGGTTTTTACGAGCTGTTCCTGAGCTTCGGCAACCGATGCTTCGGCCGATTTAACAGCAAACTGCGCCGCTTTTACTTCCGATTGTGCAACTTTAAATGAAGCTTGTACCGTTTCAAAATCCGATACCGGAATTGCATCCTGTTTAAACAGCGTGTTTGCTCGTTTGAATGCCAGTTCGCTTTCGATTAAGCGAGCTTCGGTTTGTGCCAGTCGGGCCTGCGACGAACTAAAACTAGCCAGTGCCCTGTTGTATGCCTGAACGTACATGTCGGGTTTGATCACCATCAGAAGCTGGCCTTTTTTAACCTCATCCCCTTCTTCAATTTGCAAATCAATAATCTCTCCTGAAACATCCGGACTAATCTTCACCTCGGTTTTTGGTTGAACTTTGCCGTTTGCTGTTATTAACTCGGTAATGGTCTTGCTTTCAATAACTTTTGTAGCCACGTTTATCTCAAAGTCTTTACCAAACCAACCCTGTTTTTTACCAACAACCAACACAATGATCAGGATAACTGCCAAAGCAATAATGTATGGCAAAAATTTATTTGACTTCTTCTTCATTTCTTTTGAATTTTGACTTATCTGTCTGGGCAAACTTTTAAAAATTACACATTATATGAAAAAGAACCCATTATTTCAGCCGAATGAAATTAAAAACAAAAACATTCAGCAAGCTTGTATGTTATCGTGTTTTAATAATTAAAATCTCTTTAGGTTTCAAATCAAACCATAAAGAAGCATTTTTGAACAAAATACATAGATATCAATGAATCAGGCAAATCTTAAAGTTGAAAACCCAATTTCTGAACTGAATGTGCAAAATATCCCATTCGGCGAGTTTCTGAACAATTTAAAAGCACGGATGAAACTCGTTTTTCACGACCGTGCAGATATTGATCAAATGGCCATTAAACGGGGAATGCCGCCTTTCGTTATGCGCGAGATCATGGACTTAAACCCGCTGGCCGTCGGAATTCCATCTGAATATGGAGGAAGAGGGTGCAAAATGGAGGAAAGCATTGCACTTTTGGCTGCAACTTCTTATGAATCGCTGGCTTTATCGCTCACCATGGGTATCAACTCGGCCTTATTTCTTCAGCCAGTCGCAAAATATGCTCAGGAAGAAGCCAAAGCTCCTGTTTTTGAAAGGTTTCTGAAACATCAAAACATGGGCGGATTGATGATTACCGAACCGGACTTTGGAAGCGACGCGTTAAATATGCAGACTTCATTTTCAGAAAATAACGGGAAATACCACCTTCAGGGAACCAAGCATTGGGCCGGGCTTACCGGATGGGCGGAATTTTGGTTATTGACTGCGCGCGAAAAAAGCCAGTCGGGCGACCTGAAACGCGATATCGACTTCTTTATTTGCGATGTGAACAGTCCCGACCAAAACATTGTGGTTGAAGAATTTTACGAGAACCTTGGATTATATCAGATTCCATACGGAAGGAACAGGCTGGACGTTCAGATACCAAAACTACAAAGGTTAGTGCCGAAATCGACCGGAGTGAAAATGATGCTCGACTTGCTGCACCGTAGCCGGATGCAATTTCCGGGCATGGCAATGGGCTTTATACAGCGTTTGTTGGATGAATCAGTTGCGCACGCCAACCGCCGTCTGATAGGAGGCAAACTGTTGTCCACTTACGATCAGGTTCAGCAACGGTTGGGCAGGCTCCAGGCATCCTATACTATTTGTTCTGCAATGTGTGCCAACAGCAGCGAAAAAGCCGGCATCGAAAACGACCTTTTTCAACACGGATTTGAAGCCAATTCAGTAAAAAGTGTGGTTACCGACCTTATGCAGGAAGCAGCACAATCGGCCACACAGCTGGTCGGAGCCCAGGCCTACAAGCTAAGTCATATCGCCGGAAGAAGCATTACAGATAGCCGTCCGTTCCAGATTTTTGAAGGATCGAACGATATTTTGTATGCCCAAATTTCCGAAAATTTGGTAAAAATGATGAAGAAAACCAAAGAAAGCAACCTTTACCAATTTCTAAAAGACTTCAACCTGACTTCAAAATCAGCACCATCGATGAAAGAAATGCTTGATTTTGAGTTGGACCTTGAACTTCCACAACGGAAAATGGTAGAATTAGGGCAAATCCTGGGACGAATTGTTTCTTTTGAAATGGTTATCAACTTGGGAGAAAAAGGATACAGAAGCGATTTGATCAATAATGGACTGGTATTCCTGAAACAGGAAATTACTTCATTGTTTCGGCATTTCAATTTCAGTAACCAAACTCGGGTAGTTGAAGATTATCAGGAAGAAAGCAACTGGATGAATTTTGTTTCTGTGCACTGAGCTGATAAAAATCGGGCATTTTTAGTATTTTTGCATCCTCAAACGGGGAGGAAAAGTAATATTCAGTATTGAAATAATACATTTATACTGGTTTCCTGCCACAAAAAACGATTTTTAAAATGAGTTTTCATTCCTACGCGATCTATTCTCCTGATGCGGGAGCCTTTTATTACGGTTATTTTGAGGATCTTGAAAAAGTGCTCGAAATGCACAACGCAAACCAGATATCACCCACAAAAGACCGTGCCCCATGGGTTCTGATGTATTCGGAAAGCCATGATACACGGCTAAAAGCCATTCGGCAGGTAAGTTTTTACAGATCGGTTAAAGGACAGCGATTTATGCGGAACAAGCTCAATTTCTGAAGCTGCTGACAGGGGCTGTTTCGTTTTTTACAAACATATAAACATTCCGAAAGTCTCACAAACAATGCACTGTTAATAAATAATTGATTGACACACCTTATTTTTAACAAATCGGTAGTTGATCTTTTGTAAAT